>NZ_JAKFGB010000022.1:0-330000 GCF_022267515.1 Rubinisphaera margarita
TTCAAAACCCTTTGAGTCTTAAATCCCGCATCCCGTACTGCCTCCCGTTTTCTTATTGCTTCAGAACCGGATTCAGGTCGTCAGAGCGGCTCGCTTTTCTCCGATCAGTTTGATCAGCGCTTTCTGCGGGTCGGCAAACTTCTTGAGCCCTTCCTCCATCAGCGTTTTTTCGAGATGCTCGAAATCGACCTTCTCGTCGATCTCGTTGAGAATCTCTTCGGAAGGCAGCTTGTCGACCTGGCGGGTGAAGGTCTTGCCGTCCATTTCCTGAATCGCGGCGTTGGTTGCCGGCGGATTCGTCTGGATGTCGGCTCCTGCCAGAGCGGCGACGTACTTGTCTTTCGGATCTTCCGGCTTCTTGGTTCCGGTACTGGCGAAGATCATCTCCTGATCAAGCGGCAGATTCTTGTCCGCCCAGAAGTCGTTGTTGAGCTGCCAGATCCGTTTGGCATTGACGATCCCGACCTGCCCCTGAGCGGCGTCGGACAGATTCGAACAATGCTGTTCGGTGTAGACATCGATCCGGCTGATGAAGATGCTGTAGACCGACTTCAACGTCTTGGGATCCTTGCGTCGCTGAGCCCCGCGCCAGATTGCGTCGCGAGCTTCTTCGTACTGACGCTGTGAGAAGATCAGCGTGACGTTGAGGGTGATGCCGGCCGCGGCCAGTTCTTCCAAAGCCGCAAGTCCGCCCGGAGTAGCCGGGACTTTGATCATGCGGTTGGTGTGACCTTCCGCCCATTGCTTGCCGAGTTCGATGTACTTCTGAGCCTTCTCTTCGACCGACAGTTCGCACGACGTGTCTTCGAGCAGCGGGTCGAGCTCGAAGCTGACGTAACCATCGTTGCCGTTGGTCTGCTTGTTGACTTCGGCGAAGACCGCCTGAGCATCTTTCACAAGATGATCCGTCATGGCCCAGGCGATGGCGGAGTCGTCGTCTTCCTTGTCGAGATGTTTCTCGAGCTCTTCATCGAAGCGGCCGGTCTTCAGCAGATCGGCGACGATGATCGGATTCGAGGTCGCGCCGGTCGCACCGACGGCTCGGTTTTCCCGGACGAGATCCGGATCGACACTGTCGAGCCAAAGTTTGGTGCCGGTCTGAACCAGGCTTTCAAGAGGAGACGCCATTGAAAAGTCCTTCGATCAAGCTGTGTGCCGGAGAGCGCGATTCCGACCTGATGTTCCTGTTTCTCGGGAGGCCGAACAGGATCGAAACTCCCTTCGTTCGTTTGTAACCGACATTAATTCGGAAAACCACCCCGCTAACGCGATTCCCACATCGACTGTGGAATTGTCGCAACATGCTCCCGGACGATGTTGACTGTTCGCAACGTGGAACGCCTCAGTTGACTCGAAGCTGAAACATTCTGCATCGCGGCGAAACAGGCTGATTTCCCGACTCGAACCGCAAATGGTCGTGGTCAACCACGTGCCTGACCACTCGAATCGGCCGATCTCGGCATCGGTTTTGTTAGTGAACTCCCTCACGACCTGAGACAACGTGACGGAGAAATGAATGATCTGGACGACAGCGACGCCGCCGCGAGAAAACCCGCGCGAACGCAGCGATCGTTTGCATGCAATCTTAAGAGCCTGCAGACAGCAACCGGTTGTTCTCCTGATGGGAGAAGCCGGTACGGGCAAGACCCATCTGGGGCAGTTGCTGCACGAAATCGAAAACTCACCAGGCTGCCTGCTGCGCGTGATCGAGCCCGAGCGGAGAGCGCGGATTTCGCATCGATCGCAACTCGATCGGTTGCGGCACACCGTCTGGAAATCTCACCTCTACAGTCGAGCCTCGGGGACGACCCTTATCGAGAACGTCGATCAGCTGTCCGCCTGCGAACTGCACGACGTGCTGGGACTTGTGCGCGGTCGCTTGAAGAGCCTCCCGGCCATCCCGTCGCAGCCGGGTCTCATTCTTACTGCCCGGCTCCCTCTGGAACGGTCGCCGCAGCATCAGACGTTCGAGGAGCTCGTTACCATTCTGCGGGCGCATACTCACAAGCTTCCCTCTTTGCGGGACCAGCCTCGATACATCGCTCCGCTGGTTCGGGAGTTCATCAAGACGGAGGTTGATGGTTCGAGTCGCCGCATTACGCGAATTGCGACGGAAGTCATCGAGTGCCTTCATCAGCATGACTGGCCCGGCAATGTCCGCGAACTCAAGCAGGTCGTCGCCGCTGCGATCACTCAATGCTCAGATGGCGTCTTTACGCCTCGACATCTGCCGCAGCAGTTCCGTTTCCGAGATGGGCTCTCTCACTCAGACCTGGAGCAGCGGAATCCGTTCATTCCGGGAGGTCCGACACCAAACGGAGATTACGCCATTCGCGTTGCAGGTCGGACAGAGACGGTCCCGGCTCCGTCGAGCATTGTCGATGGGGTGGCGTCGATGGAACGCAACATGATCACTTCGGCGCTCGAAGAATGTCAGTTCAACCGGACCCGAGCCGCTCAGTTGCTCGGCATCAGTCGGGTCACGCTCTACAACAAAATGCGACGGCTCGGCATGCCGACGACATTGGCGTCCCAGAACGACTAACACCGCTGCTCAGAACGGCTTGGACATGCGAACGGAATCGCCTTCACAAAGCACACCGTCTGTCTGGCCGGACGCCAGCCGCGTATTCACGGCCAGTCGGTAGTAGTGATTGAAGTGCTCAGTCGCGATGCCTGTCGGCAACGATTCCCGTCGGCGCTGAGCGAAGAGCTTCTGAAACTGCGGATAAGGCTCCGCGGTCTGCGGATCGCGGGAAGGGACGACGCATCGCTGGCACGGATTGACGCCCAGCAGACGGATGTCCCCAATCTGAAACTCTCTCGGCTCGCCCGGGGGGCCATACAACTGGTCTTCCCAGAAGGGAGCCGGTGTGTCGAGTTCCAAGTTCGCACGAAAGCGAAGGCGCAAACTCTCGATGGTCACTTGCGGAAACCATTCACTCAACTTAAGTAGAGTTTCATGACTGATGATCGTCGGCCCGTGAGCTTCAGAATCATCCGGAAAACCGCCCTCCGGATTCTCGGCGATGCGAACGTACTGTCCCAGGAGATCGCTGAACCAGGCGCCGAGTCGGCCGAGATCATCAGGAATCACGAACGAGTCCGAGGTTCCGTCTCCGATCAGATCGGACATTGAAACCGAAGACAGATCCTCGGCGAACTCACAGCGAATTTGCTGCAGGCGTCCGTACCGCTTGGCGTTGATGATCTTGCCGCTCTCGTCGATGAGCGCCCACCGGCGATCATTCTCCAGCGATCCGACGGGCAAAATCCGGGCAGCCGAAACGTGAAGTCCGGGGAGCGACTTGATCGGGTAAAGATTAATTCGCCCGAGCGTCACGGTCGACAAATCACTCATGAGGAGCGACACCCGCCAGTTGACAGAAGCGTTCGACCCGCTCCCGGATTGGCTGCAGAGCTTCGTTCCAGAACTCTTCCGATTCCAGATCGAAACCAAACGCCTCGCGAGCCGCGGTCAGAGCCGACGGCCCTCCGGTGGAGATCAGGAATTGATCGTAACGTTCAGGGAATCCCTGGGAATGCTGTCGGGCTTCCTGGAAGATCCGTTGTGACAACAGATACCCGAACGTGTATGGGAAGTTGTAGAACGGCTCGTCGCTGATGTAGAAGTGCAGCTTCGAGATCCAGAAGGTCGGGCTGTAACCCCCTTCGGCCAGAGCGTTCTGGAACGCCTTCTTCTGCGCATTGACCATCATGTCGTTGAGCTGTTCGGGGGTCAGTTCTCCATCCGGCCGTCGCTGATACAGTTCGTTTTCGAAGATGTACCGACAATGGATATTGAGCAGGAATCCGACCGCATCGGTGATCTGGCGATCGAGGGCTTCGAGTTGCTGTTGCCGATCGGTCAACGAGTCGAACCGCTCAGCGGAGACAATCGTTTCGGCGAATGTGGACGCCGTTTCCGCCAGCGACATTGGATACATTTGCATCACGACCGGATGATTTCGCAGAACCCACGCATGATAGGAATGGCCCAGTTCATGGGCCAGAGTCGACAGGCTGTCTTCGGTATCGCGGTAGGTCATGAAGATCCGGGTCTCTCCCGACTTCGGGAAATCGATGCAGAAGCCCCCCTGACGTTTGCCCACCCGGTTCTCGGCTTCAATCCAGCGACCATTCAGAGCGACATCGCCAAATTGCCCGAGTGGTTTGTGGAATTTGTGAAATGCATCGTGAATGACGTCGCAGGCCAGCTGATACTCCGGCTGCGCAGCCGATTTGGTCAGCGGACAGTCGAGATCGAACCAGCAGATCTCCGGCAGATCCAGCATCCGCTGCTTGGTCTTCAAATAGCGAATCAGCTCGGGAGTCGCCGCGGTAATGGCCGACCACATCGCGTCAATCGCCTTCTGCGACACTCGGTTCTGCTGCATAGGGATGGTCAGGTAGCTTTCGCGTCCGGCGTACTTGTCGACGGTCAATCGCGATCCGACGATGTGATTGAGAGCCGCAGCCGCCGAATCAGCGATCGATTGCCACGCTTTGTCCGTCGCATAGAAATGGTTCTCGCGTTCGGAACGGTCGGGCCCATCGCAGGCGACCTGTCCCGGAGCTTTCTGAACGAGCTCGCCTTTCTCCATCACGGTGATCTTCACCGATGAGGAAAGATCATCGTAGAGCCGGCTCCAGGCGCTGAGTCCGTCGATATTCAGCTCGGCGGCGAAGTCGGCCAGGTGATCGGGAAGTCGAGCCGCAGCTTCGTTGCGACGCCGTTCGAGGAAGCCACGCACATCGCTGAGGACTGGATCGGCAATCAACGTTGCCCATTTCTGACCGTCGATATGACGGACAAACCGATCAAGTTGATGATCGGCTTTTTCGACCGCAGGCAGAACGGCGGCCATCACCGACTCGGCCTGACGGTAGGCGTCGACATCGCACTGAGCGGCCGCGTAACAGGCTGTCAGCGAGTTGGCCTGCCAGTATTCCTGCCGGCACTGCCCATACTGAGAGACCAGTTCGGCGAGTGTCGCCGCGGAGATTTCCTCGCCGGAATCGATGATTCCCTGCACGTGTGCGGCGAACTCCCCGTACAGCTCGCGGATGCGGGACTGCCATTGGGAATAGTTTTCTGTGCCCGGTTCAGGCCCCAGAGACGACAAAGACCAACTGATCGCGTATGCCATCGGCGTTTTTTCCTTCATTCAGAACGCAGGGACCCTGCGGGGGTATTCTGAGCAATGTCCTGAATCATGTCGAGAGTCGCCTGTTCCACGGCCTGTTCCCAGTCACGAGTCGGGAACTGCGAGGCGTAAGGTTCGCGACGATAGGCAAAATTGATACCTCGGGAACTGTTGATGATCGCGCCGAGTCCGTCCGCATCAAAAGCGCTCGCCACGTCCCCGGCTCCGCCCCCCTGGGCTCCGTAACCGGGAATCAACAGAGGAACATGTGGCATGGCCTGGCGAAGTTGTTTCAGCTCGTCAGGATACGTCGCTCCGACGACGGCACCGACGCAACCGTAGGAAGAGGAACCACTTTCGCATTCCGCCGCTGATTCCTGCTCCACGATCTCGGCCACTTTCTGATACAGCGTCTGATCCTGCTGTTCGTGATCCTGGAAGGACGCTGCCCCCGGGTTGCTGGTTCGCACGAGTACGTAAATTCCGGCTCCCCGTTCATGACAGGCTTTGATAAACGGCTGCAGCGTATCGTGCCCGAGGTACGGATTCACCGTGAGCGCATCGGCGGCGAAGGGAGCCCGACTGGCGTCGTCGCCGGCCAGATAAGCGTCGGCGTAAGCTTCGGCTGTCGATCCGATATCGCCCCGTTTGGCGTCGCAGATGACAATCAGTCCCTGGCGGCGGGCATGGAGATTAACTCTCTGCAATGCCAGAACGCCGGCCGGTCCGGCTTGCTCGAAGAAGGCCGACTGGGGTTTGACGGCCGGCACGAGAGGCGCGACGACATCGATAATCCGCTTGCAGAATTCTTCAAACGCAAGGGCGGTGGTCGTGAATTCGTCGCCGCCCGCTTCCCGGGCCCGTTCGACGATCTCCTCGGGCAACTGGTCGAAACGTGGGTCGAGCCCGACGAGAGCCGGGGTTCCTTTTCGGGAAATCGCCTGATGAAGTCGTTCCGCAAAACCGCTCATGACATCCGCTCCAGCCTCTCAGGTCTCGAAGAAGCACGGCAACGTCGCGACGAGCGTCCGAAACTATGGAGATCAATTCGTCGGACGACTCGCGGGAGGCTTGATGCGACTCCTGCCGAAATACGCAGACGAACTATAACGGGGAGCGAATCAACGTGGCAAATCCATGCCTGCGGTCAGCTGGAAAGGGCATCTTCCAACGGAGGGAGCTGATTTTCGCTACCATCGCGTTTAGGAATGCGATGCAACAGCCGACTGATTTCCCCGCGATTGAGCGGCTTTGTCGCGAAGTAGGAGCAACCTGCATCCAGGCAACGATCCCTCTCTTCCGGCTGACAGTGAGCGGTCAACGCAATGATGGGCAGGTTATTACCGGCTTCGCGGAGGACACGGGTGGCCATGTAGCCATCCATCACCGGCATCTGCATGTCCATGATGATGGCGTCAAAGGGAGCGTCGGAATTCTCGGCTTCCGTAACGGCTTCGACGGCTTCCTGACCGGTCGAAACCACGAACACATCCATGTTCTCCTTGCTGAGTACGAACTGAATCAGCCGGCGATTGTCTTCGCAGTCTTCCGCCACGAGGATTTTGCGGCAGTGTTCACTGCAGGCCGCGGCGTGCGGCAAGGTGTGTCGTCTTCGTTGCATCAATTCCTCGGGCACGGCCGTTTCATGAATCCGCGGTGCCAGTCGGACTTCATTCTGGCGGCTGCTCGGACGCAGCACCTGAACGGTGATTTCGACATTGAATCGACTGCCGGCTCCCGGCTCGCTTTCGACGGAGATTTTTCCGTCAAGTTTTCCGGCCAGGCGCTGACTGATCGCCAGCCCAAGCCCAGTGCCGCCGTAGCGACGGGACATGGAACTGTCAGCCTGAGTGAAAGGTTTGAACAGTCTCGACTGCTGCTCGACGGTCATTCCGATTCCGGTGTCCGTCACCGCGACATTGAATCGCATGGCGTCCGGCCGATCTCCATGGGGAGTTGCCGAGACTTCGACCCGCACCGATCCCGCTTCTGTGAACTTCAATGCATTGCTGACCAGATTGAGCAGGATCTGACGAATCCGGAACGGATCGGAGAGCATCTGGTCCGGGACGGAGGCATCGAGATGACAGATGAGGTCGATCCGCTTCTCATAGGCCCGTAGCGACATCACATCGATCACGTCCTGCACGATTTCCTCGGGCTGGCAACGGATCTGTTCGATATCGAGCTTGCCGGCTTCAAACTTGGAAACGTCCAGAATGTCGTTGATCATCTGCAGCAGATGCTCGCCATTCCGCTTGATGGTCTCCAGGCAGTACATCGTCTGCGGATCGTCCGTCGACTCGATCACAATATCAGTGAAACCGAGGATCGCGGTCATTGGTGTGCGAATTTCGTGCGTCATGTTCGCGACGAACTCGTTCTTCAGACGGACGGACTGCTCAGCTTTCCGGTTGGCTTCGCGAAGCTCGGTATTCACGCGGGCCAGGTGAGCTGCAATTCGTTCCTGTGTTTCTTTTCGATGCCGCAACTCTTCCGCGGCGGCTCGTAAGGCTTCGTGCTGGCGTTTCTTCTCGGAGATATCCTTGACCGCTCCGACATAACTCAGCTGGTTGCGGACTGTCATGGGACGCAGGTTGAAATCGATCCAGCGCTGTATCCCGTTCGACTCGCCGACGAGATAGGTGCCGAGAAATTCTCGCTGCGTCCGGACCGTTTCCCGCCACTGTCTGCGAACATCTTCGCGGGCCTGTTCGCCAATCAACTGATACCAGGGTAGGTTCCTGTCTTCGAGTCCACACGATTCCCAGATTTCGTTCCAGGTTTCGTTGGAGAATGAAACCACGCCCTGCACGTCGGTCTGGAAGATCCCGTAAGGAATCGTTTGTGCCAGACTGCGGAATTTCTCTTCCGATTCACGACTGCAACGAATCGCTTCATTGAGTTCGAGTGTCCGGGCCTGCTCGCTGAAGCGAAGTTCCGTCACCCGGTTGATGATCTTGGCGTAAAAGATGTTCAGGAACAGAGAAACGATGGCCGCGATGAACTGCAGCAGCACATGGTTCTCGAATTCAATCGACGACGACGTGAAGTAGACGAAAATACTCGTGACACAAACCGATAACCCGACGCCGGCAAAGAACCACCGGCGCGACAGGTACATGACTCCGCTGGCCATCGTCATCAGGCACATCAGAGCCACGGAAACCGGTGACGGAATGAAGTAGTGACGGAGCAGCAGATTCCAGAGCACGGGAGCCATCATCGACAACGCCACGATGTGGGCGAAACGGGAGGGCAGCGTGTACCGTGTCAGAAGATAGCCAGCGCCACTGAAGATGAAGATATTGAGAATTCCACTGCACTTCATCAGCGGGGGAAATGCATTCTCAAACAGCGTCACCTGGCATAACGTGGTTAGGCCGAACAGGATCGCCAGCGCAATGGCAACGGCATTCAGGTTATCCCGGAAGTAGCGATTGCGCTCTGTTTCGATCTGACAGGAAACAGGCGAACTACTCTCAGCGGGGTCGCTGGAAAATCGGTGCATCGAGGACTGCGTTTCTGGAAGACGATTCGTGCCGTGGGTCGCACCCCTCCGGCCGGGGGCGGCAATAATCAAACCAAAGGAAGAATGAGGTACCTGAAACCTAGATTAAGAATTACGCATGCGCCTTAAAAATTGAGGCAAATCCCTGAAGAAAAAGGAACCAGAGCCTCCATTTAACCTGAGGATTTCGTCTCTCCGGCTTCCGCTCTTCTCTGCGCCGGAACTCTCGCAGTCGGTTCCCAGCTTCTGGATTGAGACTTGGTAATCTCACAGGCGAATTGTTACACTGACCCGGTCGCCTGAACAATCTGGTGGAAACGAAGTTGCGATGACTTGAGAGATTCGCCGCGACGAGGTTCTGTCTTCATTCTGCCGCCGGATCGATCGGTATAGGGCAGAAGTTCCGGCGTTCGTGTGAATGGGACTTTGGTTCGAGTTGACGCGGGTCGCAGGGTGTTGACACACCGCGGATTGTCAACGAATGCAGAGAAGCAGCATCTATGAATTCACTCCGTTCTGCACTGGTGATCCTCCTGTTCGCGGTCGGGACGGTCGGTGTTGCTCAGGCACAGCCCGAAACTCCGGAGGACGCCGCTCCAGCAACCGCCCCGGCCCCCACGACGGCGACCGGGGCTCCGCGTGCCGCCAATGATTACCCGCCGAATCCGTTTATCTTCTATCGCGGAAACGTGGTTCTCGATAACAACCGGATTCTCGTGGGCGATGCCACGGTGTCCGCGCCACGGAAAGGCTACTACTTCAGCCTCGGCAAGCTCGTCCCGATCTTCGCGATTTTCTTCCTCTGGTGCTGGTCGACCCGATGGGCTCAGACGGACAGCCAGAGCCTCAAGGTGCGTCCTCAGTTCTGGATGACCAATATCCTGCTCGGGGGACTGTTCGGCTTCCTGCTTGTGGTCACGATGCCGAGCTTTCTGCTTGGTTTTGTGCTGCTCCTTGCCGGTTACGGCGGAACGATTGGCACCTATGTCTACGAACGCAATCAGAAGGTGCCCGATTCCGCCAAGGTGATGACGCCCCGACATATCCGGAACGTCGTAATTCGCACGCTGGCGAAATACGGCATAAACATCGGCTCGGGCACCGTCAAGGAACAGGCCGTCGGGCCCCCCATCGTCTTTCTCGGCAAGAGCAAGGAAGGGGGCCGGTCGAAGACGGTCGAAAGTTCCCGCGGGTACATGTCGGCCAAGGAGCTCGTTTACGACGCCATTCTCCGTCGTGCGACCGATATCCACCTGGAACCCAAAGAAGACGAGATGGCGGTTCGACTTCGCATCGACGGGGTGATGTACCCGACCGAGCCGTTCGACCCAGCTGTCGGTCAGAACGTGGTCAACATCATCAAAGTCCTCTCAGCGATGGATATCACGGAGAAACGGAAACCGCAGGACGGCAGTTTTCGGGCCGAGATGGATTTCCGCGAGATCGACTTCCGTGTCGCCACGCAGGGGACTCGCTTCGGCGAAAAGATGGTCATGCGTATTCTCGACCAGTCGAACTCAGTCAGCAGTCTGGCTCAGCTGGGAATGCGGAAACAGGTTCAGGATGGCCTCAGAAGCGTTATCAACCAGCCACACGGACTATTCCTGACCTGCGGTCCAACCGGGGCCGGTAAATCGACGACGCTCTATGCGGCACTGGGCGAGATCGATTCGTATCAGCGAAACATCATCACGATCGAAGACCCGATCGAGTACAAGATGGAGAAAGTGACGCAGATCGAGATCAACAACAAAGCCGGGCAGACCTTCGCCGGTTCGCTCCGCAGCGTTCTGCGACAGGACCCGGACGTCGTGATGATCGGCGAAATCCGGGATGCGGAAACCGCGTTGATTGCCTGCCAGGCGGCGAACACCGGTCACATGGTATTCTCGACCGTGCACGCCAACGAAACATTCTCGGCTCTCTACCGGATGATGGATCTGGGCGTGGAGCCTTTCATGTTATCCAGTTCGCTTTCGGCCATTCTGGGCCAGCGACTGGCTCGTCGCCTCTGCAACGACTGCAAGGTCCCCTACAAGCCGAAGCCGGAGTTCCTGAAGAAGGCCAATCTTCCGGCCAGCAAAATCGAGAACTTCTACAAGCCGCCGACCAACCCGGAGGGCCAGTGCCCGACATGCGGGGGCCTTGGCTATAAAGGCCGAATCGGGGTCTACGAGCTGCTCGAACTGAGCGAACGCATGCGGGACATGATCCGCGACAGTGCCGCGATCACGCAGATCAAAGCCGAAGCTCGGAAGAACGGTATGCTGTATATGCGGGAAGAAGGACTCCGACTGGTTGTCAAAGGTGTGACGTCGGTCGACGAAATGCTCCGCGTGGTGAAGTAGTCTGTCGGCTCTGGTCGACGTCCCTGTCCAGACGATTGAAACGTAAATCGGGTGAAGCGGAAATGATAGATCTGTTCCTCATCGCAGTGATTGCCGTGACGGCCTGGTGTGTGGCCTCCGAAGGCGCCTGGGGAGCCGCGTTGACATTCCTCAGCGTGCTCTTCGCCGGCATCATCGCCATGAACTACTTCGAGCCACTCGCCGAAGCGATGTCGGGAAGTCTCGGCCTGGGACCCTCCTGGCAGAATCGCTGGGATTTCCTTTCGCTGATGCTCCTGTTCATTGGATTTACCTTCGTGTTTCGGCTCGGCTCCGAGCAGATTCTCCCGGTCGCGGTCGAGGTCCATCCTCTCGCGTTCGACGGCGTCCGCTGGTTCGCCGGCGTGATGACCGGATATCTCACCGCCGCATTCATTCTGACAACGCTGCATACGGCCCCGGTCCCACTGAACTATGTGGGCTTCGAGCCGGAACGGGACAACCTTCTGGGCATGGCGGCTCCCGATCGACAATGGCTCGGCTTCGTTCAATATATGACCGAGAAGCCGTTGACCCGACCGGGAAATCACATCTTCGACGGAGCCGTCGTCCGTTTGTCCAATGGCCAGGAAAAGGTCATCCCGACCTTCGCCATTCGCTACGCCACGCGGCGTGGTCAAACCACCGGAGGCACGACTCAGCCGACCGCTCCTCCCGCACCAGCCGTCGCTCCCTCAAGCGGCAACCGCATGCCGTTCTAGCGGGATGACATGCTTCGCTCTGTTTCGTCTCCGTAAGATCGTCCCCACGAAGATGTCCCTTCCTCGCTTCTGGCGGGAACGGTCTCCGACAGGGAATGAGGGAACTTCCCGCGGACTTCACCTCGAAAAACCAGCGTCGCAACGGTCGTTCGTCACACCATTCTCCCTTCTGATACATAGAGCTTCGTATGAGTGCTCCTGCTAATGGTCTGAAGACCGATCTGCTGCAGATCGGCCGCGGCTTCCTCATGGGAGGAGCCGACATTATCCCCGGCGTCTCCGGCGGAACCGTCGCGCTGATTCTCGGAATCTATGAACGACTCATTGATGCGATCAGCCGTGTCGATGGCCATCTCTTCTCGCTGGTGAAACAGGGCCAGTTGCGAGAAGCGGCGACCTATTTCGACCTGCGATTTCTGGTCGCTCTGGGCCTAGGAATCGGAATCGGGATCGTTAGTCTGGCCGGAACGATGCATCACCTGCTGCTGCACGAGCGGACCTGGACTCTGGCGGCCTTCTTCGGTTTGATCGGAGCGTCGTCCTGGCTGGTCGCGAAAATTGTCGATCGCTGGACGCCGGCGGCCATCATCGCGCTCCTCGCCGGAGCGGCCTTTGCATTCTGGCTCGTCGGGCTTCCGCTTCTGCTCGACCCGCCCAATTCTCTGCTCTACATGTTCTTCTGTGGATCGATCGCAATTTGCGCCATGATCCTGCCCGGAATCAGTGGAGCTTTCATCCTGTTACTGCTGGGCAAATATGTCGAGATCACCGGCATGATCAAGGGCGTCGTCCACGGCGAGATCAGTGGAGAAATCATCGCCACGATCATCGTTTTTGGCGTGGGCTGTCTACTGGGGCTGCTCGGGTTCAGCAAGTTCCTGAAATGGCTGCTGGCCCGGCATACGAATCTGACGATGGCGACGCTGTGTGGCTTTATGATCGGCTCTCTTCGGAAGCTCTTTCCCTTTCAGCAGGATGTGACGCCTGAGGTGACCGAATTGAAGCACAAGGTCTTCCTCAACCGCCCCTTCAACGAGATTGACGTAGCCAGCGAACTGTTACCGGCACTGGTCGTGATGATTGTCGCTGCGGCGTTCGTCCTCGTCCTGAGTCATCTCTCGAACATGAAACAACAGATCGAAGACGTTGAAGCCGACAACGTCGACGGCGATCATTAAAAAAATCCCCTCGACCTGCAGGAGTCGAGGGGATTATCGATTACGCCCAGGATCAGGCGACGATTACTTCACGCGGGTTTCGACTTCAGGATCGAGCTTGAGGGCGGTCTCCCGGTCCTTCTCGGCTCCGTCTTTGTCTCCGTTGTCTTTTCGTGATTCCGATCGCTTCCAGTAAGCCAGTGCCACGGCGTTGTCGAAACGCTGAGCAGCCTGGTAATTGAGAATCGCCTTGTCGAGCTGACCGAGAGCCATGTGGGCATCGCCACAAACCGAGTGGGCTGCGAAATTCTGCCCGAACTCCAGAGCTTTGGTGCAGGCTTCGACCGCTTTGTCATACTGCTTCCGCTGGTAGCAGATCTCGCCCCGGACCACATAGGCCTGTGCGAACGTGTCGTCGAGCTTCAGTGCGAGTTCGAGGTCATTCTCGGCTTCTTCGAACTTCTCCTGTTTGGCGAAGAGTTCGGCCCGTTCGACGAACAGAGCCGGATTCTTCTGGTCTCGCTGAATCTGGCGAGCGACAACCATCAGGCTCTGAACCCATTGAGCCATCTGCTGATCGGAGTTGGCTTCCTGGAGCTTTCCGACGGCCTGATAAGCATCTCGACGATGAAGGTAGTGCTTCACATCGTAGGGAGCATGTTCGATGGCCTGTGTGAAATCGGCGATGGCCCGTTCCGGCTCACCCAGTTTGATCAGAGCAAAGCCGCGATTGTTGTAGCCCTTCACGTACTCAGGATCGATCTCGACACACCGAGTGAAATTCTCGATGGCTTTGTCGAACTCACCCAGTTCGAGATACGCGTAGCCCCGGTTGTTGTGGGCATCGACATAGTCTTTGGATTGCGTCGTGGCCTGGTCGAAGTCCGCGATGGCTTCTTCGAACTGCTTCTGTGAAATCAGCGTCAGACCGCGATTGTTGTAGGCCTTGGCGAACTTCTGATCGACGGAAATCGCCTTTGTGAAAGCTTGATACGCCATCTGCGGGTTCTGAGCTTTCACGAACAGCAGGCCGAGCATGTTGTGCCATTCGGCATTGTCCGGCTGGCGAGTGATGGCGAGCGTCATCGAACTGATGGCCTGACTGGTCAGGCCGCTGAAGTCGAGAATCTGAGCCCGGATGACATACCCTTCAGGCGGGCAGACATCGGCACGATGCAGCTGATCGAGCAGCGGGAAAGCCGCCACGTAGTTGCCCTGCTTGAAGTAGGCTTCGATTTTTTTCATCGCCTCGGCGACGTCAACAACGACGCCCTGCCGCGGCTGCGGTTCTTTTTCCGTGACCTGAGTCGTCTCGGGTGCGGGTTGCTGTTCGGTTTCAGTCGTCTGCGCTGCAGCCGGCTCACTCTGGGAACAGCCTTCCATCACGCAGATCATCAGAAGCAGGGGGAGGAAGGGATATCGCATCAGTGGACCACCGTGAACGTCAGAAGGTTGGAGATTCCGTTCGCGACTGGCCTTTTCTGACGGAGTTCCGGCCAGCACAGGGGCGCGGTCTAGCGACCACATGTTCCATTGGACGCGGCTTCTATCTTTTTTTCCTGATTTGTGTCAATGCGAACTTTGCGCCCGTTCATAGCTCCTCCGGTCTTTATTGCCGCCCCTCGGCACGGATTTTTTCGCCTCTCGATTCCGTTTCCGTTCCTCAGGCTCTAAAACCAAGGAAGTCGCACGCTGTTGATTCGCCCTGGAGTTGCAAATGAAGCTCGCCATTTCGCCCTGCTGGAGAATTCTGCTTTCCTCGCTGATTCTGCTTCTCTCGGTAGCCCCGCCACTTCAAGCCGATGATTCCCCGCCGGCTCGACCGAATCTCCTCGTCATTGCCATTGATGATCTCAATGACTGGATCGGCGTTCTCGACGAGCATCCCCAGGTGCAGACGCCGAACATCGATCGACTCGCGGCTCGCGGTCTTCTGTTCACGAATGCTCACGTGCAGGCAACGTTCTGTGCGCCCTCCCGCATCAGCATGCTCTCAGGACGACTGCCGACGACATCGGGCTGCTTCGAATTCAAACCACGTTACGATCAGGCCGCGACCCTCCAGGGCATCGCCCCCTGGCCGATGTGGCTCGGCAGACAGGGCTACAAAACGTACGGTGGCGGGAAGATCTTTCACGAGGGGACAGGAGCAGGCTGGACGGTGGACTGCTTCGAGCAGATCATCCCCTCAGGCAGAAATCCACGACCGGACACACCGATCCACTGGCCAGTCCGCGTCTGGGACTGGGGACCGATTGATCAGCCCGATTCGGCGATGGGCGATTACCATCTCGCAGTCGAAACCGGTCGCCTGCTCAAGCAACAGCACGATCAACCGTTCCTGATGGTGGCCGGCTTCCGACGTCCCCATGTCCCGCTGCATGTACCGAAGAAGTACTTCGACAGATATCCATTGAAGGATGTCGTCCTTCCGGAAGTTCGCGAAGACGATCTGGATGATGTGCCTCACCCGGAAGTCGCCCTCACGCCGCATGCAGCTCCGAATCATGCCGAGATCCTGGAGAAGGACCTGTGGAAGAGTCTGACGCAGGCCTATCTGGCTTCGATCACGTTTGTGGATCATTGCGTCGGCGAAGTGCTGGCCGGACTCGATGAGGGACCGCACGGTAAGAACACGATCGTCATCCTCTGGAGCGACCACGGTTTTCATCTGGGCGAGAAGCAGCATTGGGCCAAACGCACGTTGTGGGAAGAAACAACCCGGATCCCGATGATCATCGCCGGCCCCGGCATTGAAGCCGGCACAACCTGCGCGGAACCGGTCGGTCTGATTGACCTTTACCCCACTCTAGTGGACCTGATTGACGGCGCGACGCCGCACGAACTCGAAGGAGTGAGTCTGCTGCCGTTGCTTCAGGGAAAGAGCGAGTTTCGGCATCCGCCCGTGGTTACGTCGCTGACCCCTGAAGATCACGCGGCTCGTTCACGGGATTTCCGTTACATTCGCTATCGCGATGGGAGCGAAGAGTTGTACGATCACCGAAACGATCCTCACGAATTCAACAACCTGGCCGACGACAACCGCTGGGATTCCGTGAAGGCGGAACTGGCAAACGCGTTGCCGTCGCCGCCAGCGGGAACGACTGAAGAAAAACAGGATTAGACAACACCCATGTCGCTTTACGACATGCAGACAGCTGGGATAAGGAGACAGCCGTGATGAAACTGGGACGCGTAATCCTGCCGAACGATGAGTACCATGTGGCCGCGATCGAAGAAGGGGCTGTGCGGGTGCTCGATATGTCGCAGGTGGAGAACTGTCGGCGGCTCTCCGATATCCTGCATGCTCCCGATCCCGTGGGGCTGGCCCGGTTCCTGATTGACCGCCAGTTTGCTCCCGTCGCCATCGAGGAAGTCCGCTTTCTGGCTCCGGTCGATCAGCAGGAGATCTGGGCAGCCGGCGTGACCTACAAACGCAGCCAGCAGGCCCGCATGGAAGAATCGGAAGAGGGTGCCTCCCATTACGATCGTGTTTATTCGGCCGATCGCCCCGAACTCTTCTTCAAGGCGACTGCTCAGCGGGTTGTCTCTCCCGGCGAGCCGGTTCGGGTGCGAGCCGACAGCGACTGGTCGGTGCCGGAACCCGAATTCGCCATCGTGCTCACGCCGGGCATGAAAGTCTGTGGCTACACGGTCGGGAACGACATGTCGGCCCGCGATATCGAAGGGGCGAACCCGCTCTATCTGCCGCAGGCGAAAGTCTACACCGGCTGCTGCGCGATCGGTCCTGTCGTCACACTGGGTGGGTCCGATCTCGAACTCGGTTCGGTGACGATCCGACTGCAGATCACCCGTGGTCAGGAGCAGGTATTCGAAGGGGAAACGAGCCTTGATCAGCTGCACCGGACACTCGACGACCTCGCCGGCTGGCTTGGCAGAGAGCTTGATTTCCCTAACGGAGCCATCCTGTTGACTGGGACCGGAATCATTCCCCCCGATGAGTTCTCGCTGGAGAACGGCGACCAGGTCGCGATCGAAATTTCCAACATCGGCAGACTGGAAAACCCGGTCCTCAAAGGCTGATCGCCACTATGCTCGCCAACGAAGCCGTTGTCCGCGTTTCAGCCTTCGGTCTGACTCTGACACTCCTCTGGGTGATGGAGTATTTCCTGCCTCGCCGAGAGCAGCCGAAGCGGCAATGGTTTCGCCGAGTGAACAACCTGCTGCTGGTCGTCGTGAACTCGGTCGTGCTCCGCATCCTGCTTCCGGTCACTGCGGTTGTCACCGCTGAGTGGGCGATCGCCAGTCACTGGGGACTGTTGAATCAGCTTTCGCTTCCCGGCTGGGTCAGCGGGGTGATCGCCTTTCTGATTCTCGATCTGGCGATTTACGGACAGCATGTGGCGATGCATTACTTTTCGTGGCTCTGGCCGCTGCATCGCGTGCATCATTCGGACCGTGTCTTCGATGCTACGACCGGCATCCGCTTTCATACGCTGGAGATCGTTCTGTCGATGCTGTGGAAAGTGGCCGTCGTGCTCATTCTCGGTCCGCCTGTGGTCGCGGTGATCGTCTTCGAGATCATGCTCAACGCGATCTCGATGTTCAATCACAGCAACATCGCGATTCCGCTTCGGCTCGATGCTTTATTCCGAAGTGTCGTGGTCACTCCCGACATGCACCGTGTGCATCATTCCATTTTTCGGGAGGAGCATGACTGCAATTACGGTTTCAATTTTTCCTGGTGGGACTTTCTGTTTCGTACCTATCTGCCGCAGCCGAAGGAGGGACACCGGGAGATGAAAATCGGCGTGCCGGGTCTCTCGGAAAGCGATCTGTCGCGCCTGGATCGCCTGTTGTATCAGCCATTGAGGCATCCTCGGAATGACTCGGAGTCCTCTTCAGACTGACCGTTTTTATCCCGGTCAATGAGGACTTGTCTGCGACACCGGGACGAGTAAAGTCAAGCTCATGGAGGTCATTTTTAAGGCACTTCCGAAGCCCTTGTTTTTTGCCCAGACCCGACTTCCTTCTATTCGTCGAAATGAATAGACTTCGCTCTCACGGCCGTGTTTTGCGCGGTACTGAACGAACCGAAGTCTCGGGCGAAAGCCCGGTGAAAATAGAGTAGCTCATGAAATTTTCAACGACTCGACCTCAAACGGCCGATCTGGCCGTCTGCCTGTTCGCCAGGCCTCTGCATCCGGAACTGTTCGATGTGCTGGAACGCTATGAATACGTCGGCGAGAGGTATCAGGCCAGCGTCAGTCTCACTTCCTACGGCCATGTGTTCGAGTACCGTGTGAATGGTCAGATCCTGACTGAGGTACTCGACTGGAATCAGTCGCAGTTGCCACGGATCAAGCGTCTCTGCCTCTATTCGACCGATCGTCCCCGCAGTCTGCGATTCAAACTCGATGGCGGACTGTGCATTCAGGTCTGCTTCAACTGCGAGTATCTTTCCGCCGATGTCTATCGTCGCATTCAGCAGGAGCACTGGAAACAGGCCGAAAGTGCGACGCTGGCGCACACGGTTGTCGGCACCGAGTTCGAACTCACTCCGCCGCTCAGCTTCCTGAACGTCGATCCGCTGGCCGAATCGCTCGGCATTCACACGTTCCATCTCTATCCGGACGAACGGGCGATCGTGAAGACGCAATCGCTGTTCACGTTCGACGAGAACGATGACTAAAGCGGATCGCTCGAGCCGTTAGAGGATTTTCATGCCTGTTCCTGCAGTCGCATGGGTACTCCGCCGATGACGACCCGGCTCCAGGCGCTGAAGTGGACTCGTGGTCCGGCCCGCATGATCTGACCGCGAGACGTCGGCCCCGCTGAAGCCCATCGCTTACCGCAGCAATCGCACCCGTTCCGGTTCTGGAACGCGAACGCGTGTCTGCATGGGACCGATCTTGATCGTCTGCCGCCGCGAGGGAAGATGCAGTACGACTGGGCGTCCGATGACGAGCGGCATCGTCACCGATCCGGCAGGCCAGTGTCGGCTATCGATCGAAACCTGGGTATTGTCGCCCAGCACAAACAGCTCACCCGGTCCCAGCTGACGAGGTTTCAACGTTTCGTTCAGATGAGCGGGCATCGAGCCGGGCACGTAATGGATATCGCGGTATACCTGCAGACGATCCACCTTGATTGGACCGGACTGCCCGCTGAACTCGATCGGAACGAGAACGGTTCGACGAACGGCCGTTGACTCGACGCGATAAGCATACGGCTCGAAGAGGCTTTCCCCGTTGACCGCTACGAGAACCTGGCGATCCATCGTCGAGACTTCAATCTGAGCCGGTTCCTCGAAGCGAATCTCCGGCAACATGCCTTCGCGAAGGACCTTGTCCTGTCCGGCGAGCATGAGGCGAACGGTGCCGGCTGCGAAGTCAAAAACGCATTCGAACTCATACCAGCCGTCATCCATTCGAACCGTGAACTGGCTCTGTGCCAATTCCGGATAGACATCGGCCTCCAGCATGACATCGGGGACATCGTTCGCGGGACTGTCTGATTCCGGATTATAAGCCGCGAGGTCTCGAACCGGACGGACGTGAGACGTTTCAAACAATTGCTTCAGAGCCTGCTGGAACCTTGGATCTGCACTGAGCTCGCAAAGTTTGCGCACCACCTCAGCCGCGAGTGCGCCGCGACACGACATTGTCTTCCGCACGCTGTCGTACTTCAGAACCGCATCCGCGGAAGGGAGCGGCACGTCGTTGGGCCATTCTTCGAGCGGAACCTGAAACCGCTGACTGCCGCCGACGCGGACCCAGTTGCGGAACTGAACCCGGTCGACCGGTTCGGCACCGGATCCGTCGAAGCGGAATCCGTCGTCGGTCCGCTCCCACGAGCTGCTCTCGGAGTTCGAACGTATGGTCCAGGGATCGTTCCAGTCGTCATCCTGAAGTTGCGGGCGATAACTGCTGTCGGAAACCAGGATCCTCATCTGTCTCTGAGCCGCCAGCCCTTTTCGCTGTAGATTGCCGTCGATGTAGATATCTCCATCGCGGATTTCGACCCGCTCTCCCGGCAGGCCGATGATGCGTTTTGCATAGGTCTCTGTTGGTCGCTGCGGGTTGTGAAAGACGACCGCGTCCCATCGCCGCGGTGGACGCCATTCGAACGCCTGCTTGTCGACGAGGATCTGATCGCCTTCATTCACTGGCAGATCCGAAAGCAGTATGTGATCGTAGTGGCAATTCGGGCAGGCTACCCGAAGGTCGTCCCCGCTTTCCTGACCGGGTCCCTTCTCGGTCGCCGTATGAGCGAAAGGAAAGCGACAGTCGGGGCATTCGACCCGATAATGATAGCCACGCAATCCGGGTGCCATGGAGCCAGTCGAGATCATGAAGCCTTCGACAACGAAGGTGCGGAACACGGCGACGGCCAGTGCCAGAGCGGTTAAAGCTTCGATAAAGTACCGGCTGCTGCTTTTCCGACGGGTCTGCCGCTGTCGTGGCGGGATTGACGTCTGCAGTCGTCCCGGGGCACTGCGGGGAGACGGCGACCGCTCGCGACGGGACGATGACGACGTCGAGTCCGTACGCTCCTGCCAGTTAACGCGTGGCAGCTGAGTCGTCATATGCCATCCTGGCCAGTTCGCAGTAACGTGAAATCGAGTTGTGGTCCGCGTCCGTTCGTCGGATCCATCCGGCCCCGAATTCTACCGCGTCACTCCGCCAGAGTGAAGACGAATCGCACGGCTCACGCAGGACTTATTTTTCCCGGTAATCGGCCCCGGGCGAACGATGAGCCTGCGGGAACGTGTTCCATTCGACCACACCCTGCTGAATTGCTTCCTTCTGCCATTTTGCGGCCATCAACAGGACAAGAGCCGACTTCTCCCCGGCCAGATTGTGCAGTTCACTGCGATCATCCTTCAAATTGTACAACTCCCACTGTTCACCTCGATCGGCGACCAGCTTCCAGTTCCCTTCCCGAATTGCCTTGTGCCCCTGATGCTCCCAGAACAGGTAGTCCCGCTGCAGAGCCGGACGCTTTCCGGTGAGAACCGGCCCGAGATCTTTCCCCGGGAGCGGCTGCGTCGGCTTGCCCTCGAATTCTTTCGGATACTCGGCTCCGGCCGCAGCGCAGATTGTCGGAAGCAGGTCGATGACATGCCCCATGGTGTCCGTCTGTTCGCCCCGAGCCTTCAGTCCGTTCGGCCAGTGGACAACCAGTGGCGTGGCGATGCCCCCTTCCTGCGTCCACATCTTGTGCTCTCGAAACGGCGTGTTCGCGGCATTCGACCAGGCAACTTCGAGACAGCGGTACGATTCGGCGGACCCCGGGTACGAACCCGGCTCGTGTCCATCGCCACGAACGATGTATTCCGCACTCGAACCATTGTCGGACAGCACGAAAATCAGAGTGTCTTCGAACGCATTCATCGACTTGAGTTGCTCGACAATGCGGCCGACTCCGGCATCGAGCCGATAGATCATCGCGGCATAGGTCGCCATCCGGGCATCCCATTCTTCCTGCTCGGCGGACGTCAGTTCATCCCACGGCTTCGCGAACGGATCCCGTGGCGACAGTTCGCAGTCGAGCAGTCCCATTTCTTTCTGCCGCTGATGACGAGCTTCTCGAATCTTGTCCCATCCCTCACGATACCGCCCGAGAAATCGTTGGACATCTTCTTTCTGGGCGTGTAGCGGGAAATGAGGAGCTGTATGGGCCAGATACAGAAAGAATGGCTTCTCAGCGTGACTTTGCTCGTGTTCCTTGAGCCGGCGAATCGCCTGATCGGTGAAGGCTGTCGTCACGTAATAGTCGGGATCGGTGTCGCCGGGACGCTCAATCGCGGTCCTGTCATCAAACAAAAGCCTGGGATTATGAAAGTTGTCCTGCCGCAGCATGAAGTAGGAATGGTCGTAACCCCGTTCGAGCGGCCAGGTTTCATTGGACGTCCGACCGGGACGGTTCAAGTGCCACTTGCCGACGTGGTAGGTGCGATAGCCGACCGTCTTCAGCAGTTCGGGGATCATCCGGGCCGACTGCGGGATAATGCCGCTGTACGCCTCGGGAGCAGCAGGACCGAAATTCATCGCCATGTTGGCCTGATGCGGGTAATACCCGGTCATCAGAGCCGCCCGGGTCGGCCAGCAGCGAGCGGTGTTGTAGAACTGCGTGAACTTCAAGCCATTCGCCGCCAGAGCATCGATGTGGGGCGTTTCGATCTCGCCTCCGTAGCAGCCGAGATCGGAAAAGCCCATGTCATCGGCGAGCACCACAATCACGTTCGGCTGCTTCGCGGCGGCCGCTTCGGTTGCCATGCCCGCGATTGCTGCGATCATGAAAAGCAGCAGCGTGAACATTTCACGGACACGGATTGTCGTTACACTCATCCCTTTTCGATACGCCATCGGTCGAGCGACTCCTGCGTTAGATCTGTGTCGTAGTTGGACCATCAATGAATGTCCTCCGTCCCCTTCAGGGACCGCCTGAGTGCCACTCTCTACCAATGACAGAAGGCTCGAAGGGCGGATGAGCGGGCGATGAACCGGCGGCGTTCCATTCGAGTGGAATCAACGGCCTGTCGAGCATGGACCCCGCACTTCCCGCTCACCCTGACCTTCTCCCCCAGGGAACGAGGGAACTCCAGGAGCTGTCACACGAAGGACAAGTCGCGATCGACGACCCTGTCGGGTACGTCTCCGCGCAACAGACGTTTGAATCAGAATGAGCTTAAACCTTCGCCAGTACGAAACGCAACTTGACGAGACGATGTACATCGACCGGCATCGTCTACGGCAGCGACTGCGCAATCTCCGGCAGAAGTCTCGCGGCGGTAAAGACCTCGACAAGGAACTGGCCGGCGTCGTGAGTCAACTTGAGCGATCGAAGCAGCGGGCCGAACTGCGGAAGAAGGCTCAGCCTCAACCAAAGTTCTCCGGCGACCTGCCGATCGATTCCCGCATCGACGAGATCCGGCAGGCGATTGAGGAACATCAGGTCATCATTGTGTGCGGCGAGACCGGTTCCGGAAAATCGACTCAGCTGCCGAAGATCTGTCTGCAGATGGGACGCGGCATCTACGGGTTGATCGGCCACACGCAGCCCCGACGCCTGGCGGCTCGATCGGTCGCGACGCGCATCGCTGAAGAACTCGGCACTTCGGTGGGACAGCAGGTCGGCTTCAAGATCCGCTTCACCGACGCGACACAGCCCGACACCTTCGTCAAACTGATGACCGACGGAGTGATGCTGGCCGAAACGCAGAGCGACCGGTTTTTAAACCAGTACGACACGATCATCATCGATGAAGCGCACGAGCGGTCGTTGAATATTGATTTCCTGCTGGGGTACATCAAACGCATTCTGCCGAAGCGCCCCGAGCTGCGACTCATCATCACGTCGGCCACCATTGACGCCGCCCGCTTTAGTGAGCACTTCACGATCGATGACAAGCCCGCCCCCGTGATCAACGTCGAGGGTCGAACCTATCCGGTGGAGTTGCGATACCGACCGCCCGAGAAAGATGAAGACAACGAAGACGGCGACTGGCGGACAGCGCTCACGGCGGCGGTCGATGAACTGACTGGCGAAATTGCCGGTGACATTCTCACGTTCCTGCCAACCGAACGCGAGATCCGCGAAGCCGCCAAAGTGCTCCGTGGTCATCTCACCCGCCTGCGAGGCACAAGCGAACCCATGGAAGTGCTTCCGCTCTACGGGCGGCTTTCGGAGAAAGAACAGCAGAAGATCTTTCAGTCGCATAACCGCCAGCGGATCGTGCTCGCGACGAACGTCGCGGAATCGTCGCTCACGGTCCCCGGCATTGAAGCGGTGATCGATCTGGGCACGGCCCGTATCAGTCGCTACTCCGCCCGCTCGAAAATGCAGCGGCTGCCTATTGAAGCTGTCTCACAGGCGTCGGCCAATCAACGAAAGGGACGCTGCGGTCGAATCTCGCCCGGAATCTGTATTCGGCTCTATTCCGAGAAAGATTTCAATACTCGGGAAGACTTCACGCCTCCGGAAATCCAGCGCACCAATCTCGCTTCGGTCATTCTGCAGACGATCTCGCTGAAGTTGGGGCCGATTGAGGAGTTTCCGTTTCTCGACCCTCCTCGCGGCGGGATGATTCGTGACGGCTACAAAACACTGTTCGAGCTCGGAGCGATCGACGATCAACAGCAGTTGACAGACATCGGGCGGCAACTGTCTCGTCTGCCGGTTGACCCGCGCATTGGCCGGATGATTCTCGCCGGGCATGACGAAAACTGCCTCCACGAGATCCTCATCATTGCCAGTGTGCTTGAATTGCAGGATCCCCGAGACCGCCCGATCGAACACCAGCAGGCCGCCGATGCCGCCCATGCCCAGTTTCAACACGAGTCGTCCGACTTCCTCGCGTATCTGAAACTGTGGGATTTCTATCAGAAGATCAAACTTGATCTGTCGAACACGAAGTTTCGTCACGCCTGTCGTCAGAACTTCCTGAACGCGAACCGATTGCGGGAGTGGAGCGACATCCACCGGCAACTGCTGCAACTCGTGCGTGAAGCCGGACTGCCGGTCAAGAAACGGAACGTTGAAGCCAGCAATGAAGACGCAATTCACCGGGCCCTGCTCACGGGGCTGTTGTCGAACGTCGCCTTCTTCGATGACAAGAACGAGTACTCCGGCTCGGGCGGCACAAAACGATATCTCTGGCCCGGTTCGGGACTGTTCGCGAAGAAGCCGAAGTGGATCATGTCGGCGGAAGTCATCGAGACCTCACAGCGGTATGCCCGCACCGTGGCCCGCATCAATCCGGCATGGATCGAGCCGCTGGCGAAGCATCTCGTCTCGCTGACACACAGCGATCCACACTGGGAGAAGGATGCGGGAGCCGCGATGACCTGGGAGCGGGTTTCGCTGTACGGCATGACAATTATTCCCCGCCGACGGGTCCCGCTCGGTCGCATTGATCCGGTGCAGGCGCGGGAGTTGATGCTCCGCGACGGCCTGGCACTGGGCGAGTTCAACACGCACGGCGAGTTTCTCGAACACAATCTCAAGGTCATTGAAGACGCCCGGATGCAGCAGGCCAAAGTCCGGCGGCAGGATTTCGGCACGCTTGAGCAGATGGTCATCGACTT
Organism: Rubinisphaera margarita; assembly: GCF_022267515.1. Taxonomy (NCBI): domain Bacteria; kingdom Pseudomonadati; phylum Planctomycetota; class Planctomycetia; order Planctomycetales; family Planctomycetaceae; genus Rubinisphaera; species Rubinisphaera margarita. The sequence goes on from NZ_JAKFGB010000022.1 coordinate 24,957, forward strand.
CTACGACGAGCGAATTCCGAACGACTGCTACGACGCGGCTCGCTTTGAAAAATGGCGGAAGGAGATCGAACAGAAAGAACCGCAGCGACTGTTCCTCGATCCCGACGACTTCAAACCGAAGGAAGAAGAGACACTCGATCGCCGCGCCTACCCCGATGCCCTCGTCTTTGAGAATCTTCGTCTGCCGCTCTCCTATCAGTTGCAGCCGGGTGAAGATGAGGACGGCGTCACGCTAACCGTTCCTGCCGATCAGTTGCCGCTACTGCATCCCTCCTTGCTCGACTGGCTCGTTCCGGGACTGGTTGCGGACAAGATCTCTGCACTGATCAAATCGCTTCCCAAAAACCTCCGCACAAAGCTCGTCCCGGCTCCAGACACAGCTCGGGATGTCGCCGCCACGCTCACCTACGGCCAGGGCGCATTTCTTCCGACGGTCGCCGAGAAGCTGACACGCATCGCGGGCGAGTCCGTCACGATCAATGATTTCGACCTGGCCGATCTGCCCGAACACTTGCGAATGAACCTGCGCGTCGTTGACGATCAAGGGGCGATCCTGGCGGGCGGTCGCGATTTGACTGAACTGCAGCGCCGTTTTGCTCCCAAAGCTCCCGCCAAAGCGGGGACGGCAACGCGGACGGTTCCTCAGGGCCCTGGTCTGGACGAACTGGCCCGGGAGGCGAAATGGCATCGCGATGGGCTGACGAAGTGGGAGTTCGAAGAATTCCCGGAACAGATCACGCTGTCGCGGGGCGATTACGTGGTGAAGGGCTTTCCGGCTCTGGTCGATACGGGCAGCTCCGTCAATCTGCGGGTCCGCGGAGATGCCGAGCAGGCAGCCGCTGAAACCCGTCAGGCGCTGATTCGATTGTTCCTGCTTGAATCACAGAGCAAGCTGAAGCATCAGCTCGATCACTTTCCGAAGATGGAACAACTCGAACTGTTCAGCACGGTGCACGCTCCCTTCAAGCAGATTCGAGGACAACTCCAGCTGTTGCTCGCCAGACGTTCATGCGCCGTTCAGCAGAAGATCCCCCGGACCGCAGCCGAGTATCAGCAGTATCTCACTGTGGCCCGCAATCGGATCTCCATCGCCGTGCAGGATGTGGCCGCCGTGATCAACCCGATCGTGGCCGCCTACCGCGCGGTGATCAAAGAGATCGAAGACCTGAACGCCCCCTCCTGGACGTATGCGAAGCAGGACCTGAAGCAGCAGTTCGAACTGCTTTTCCCGGCAAGCGTCCTGATCGTTCAGCCCTGGTCCGCCCTGGCACAATACGGGCGGTTCCTGGAAGGCATGAAAGTCCGCTGCGAGAAGCTCAAGAACGCGGGCCTCGATAAGGATCGCCGGAACCATGCCGAGATCGAACCGTATATGAAACGGCTGATCGAGGCGGTCACGTCCAAACGAGCCGGCGATCCCGAGGTAATCGATTACCGCTGGATGGTCGAAGAGTACCGCGTCTCTCTGTTCGCCCAGCAGCTCGGCACCTCCCAGCCAGTGTCGCCAAAGCGACTCGACCGTCAGTGGAAGAAGGCTTCTCGCTGAGGCCGCCCGGAGCCTCGCCGACACGGTCAGGAAGCGTCGTTCTTTTCATCCCGCGTGTAACTGGGGAAGGGAGCAATCATCGAAACCACGGCTCCGCCGATCGTCAGCGCGGTCCAGTCGTACAGACCGGTCACGAGTTGCCAGCTCCAGGGGGAGCGCCACCAGACGGCTTCCCCAGCCTGAACATAGAAAGCGCACAGAAAGCCGACAAAGATGAAGAAGCGGATTCGATAGAACAAAGTCGGCAGGGCTCCGAAGGTCAGCCCGAGCAGCATGCTCAAAAAGATGCACGTCAGCAGCATGTGGCAGAAACCGGCATACATCATCCCGAAATCCATTACCGGGGCACCGTCGTCGGAAGTCAGATAAACCATCGCCAGCGGGCCGGTGGTGTGCAGTTCTTCGAAACCCTCAACGGTCGGATCGTGGCCGGGAACCATGTAGACCCCCTCTTCAGGGAAATGTTCCGCGAGCGCTTCTCCGGCGGCCGCCGCATCGACGACCGGAAGCAGTCCCTGCTCCGGCATTCCACTGGCCATCCAGTAGAAGTAGCCCCACATATACATCGCGATCGATGCGACAACGACAGCCAGAGCCCATCTCATCGGTTGCATCCCACTAGTTGGAGTTGAACGGTCGAAAAATCGAGTCGCGGTTCATCCTATCGACTTTGCAAAGTCCACGAAACCATTGATCTTCGTTGATGGCTGGGGGCCGCAAGTGGGGATTCCGGGCTGATTTTGAACTTTTTTCTCGGATCGGCGAAATTTCAGGAACTAAACAGCCCCTGTTCGGTGTTAGATAGTGTGTCGAGAGGAATCAATCGCGCTGCCGACCACAACCTCCCTCCGGTCGTATGATTCCCTCGCTCCTGCCTCCACAAGCTGATGTAAGCCATACTGTACCGATCAGGCCGTTGTACCAGCTGCGTACATCCTTCCCCTGATGCCATCCAAGCGACTTTTTACTGTGCCGATTGCGCTGAAATTCCATTTCGCGCTCGCGTTCCGCACAGTTTCAGAACCCTGAAAGCGAATCGATGAAGGTTAACCGTTTGACCGATGATCATTCAGTCCAGGATTCGACATTCCTGGCTGTTGCCGTTCCCCGCAAGCGTCGCCGCAAATCGCCGCTGATGTTCCTGCTGGTCATTCTCGGCGTCTGTGTTTCGACCTATTACTCCATCCACGCCAAGAGCTTCCAGTGGGAGAACAAGGGCGTGGAACCTCGAACCTCGGTGGCGGAAGCCCCGCTGGGTGGAGTGTTCAATATCCAACTGTCGGCCCGCGAAGACAGCCTGCTCGCACGAGGAATCTCGGGCCGGTCGTTCGAGATCAACCTGACCAGCGGAGAGATTAATCAGCTTGGCCTCGACTCAGCTGACGCCCAGCTGATGATTCGGAATCATCGCGGTCCGATCGTCATCGCCAGCGGCAACACGGACAAGTATCAGGTCCGATTCAACCTCCGTTCCCGCACCCCTCAGGTTCTCGTTCCTCAGCTCACCGAAGTGACGGCCGCCTGCCTGATGAATAATGGCGAGTTTATTGCGATCGCCTGCCGTCGCGACCGGTCCGGAGTCGCGGATCATCAGGACGTCTTCACCGTCGATATCCTGAGCACCCTCTCCGGAGAGCTGGTGAAAACCGTCGAATGCCCTCAGATTATCTTCGATATCGCCTGTGATCCGGAAACCCAGACTCTGTACTCGGCCACGCAGTTCGGCCTGTACGCCATCGAAGCGGGTGCCGACACCGTGAAGCAGGTCGATTCACGATCCTTCCGCAGTGTTGAGATCGTCGCGGCATCTCGACTGCTGATCGCAGGTCACTTCAACGGCGAAACCTCCGCTATCTCGATGGACACCTTCGAAGATCTGTGGATCACCGCAGTCAGCAAGTACGGCGCGATCAAAGCTCTCGTCTGCGATCCGACCGGCACGATCATTGCCACCGGCGGCGAATCTTCGATCGTAACGCTGCTGGACGTCTCAACGGGACGAACGATCCTGGCTCTCGATCAACGAGGAAGCGCAGTAAACGACCTGACCTTCTCCAGTGATGGACGGCTGCTGTTCATCGCTCGGACAGACGCCACGGTCACGGCGACCGACGTCAACAGCGGAGCCACCATGCACTCGATCTCGCTGTAACCACGAAACACTCAGGGCTCGGGGGCAGAAAACTTCAATGAGTTCTCTGCCCTTTTTCTTTCGTCACGCCTGATTACTCGGAAGTCTGATCAGGCCGTACGAGACTCTCATCGAAATAGTTCGTGCCCATCCCCGCATCGATGACGAGCCCCTGCGAGTTGATCCCCGAAGACCGCGGGCTGAGCAGAAACGCGATCGCATCGGCGACCTCTTCAGTCTGCACGGCTGCTTTCCGCAACGTCGCCTTCTCGGCATGCAGGTAGCTGTCGACATACCCCGGAATCCCCGCAGAAGCGGACGTCTTCAGAAGCCCGGGGCACACGGCGTTGAACCGAACCCGCGAGAACTTCGAGAACGACTTCGCCAGAAAGCAGACGGTCGAATCGAGAGCCGCCTTCACTGGAGCCATGAAGCCATAGTTCTCGGCGGCCATCCGTGTCGTTGAGATCGAAACGGTGACGATGCTCGCCTCCTCGTCCCACATCGGTTTGAAGGCATTCGCCAGCGCGATGAGCGAGTAGCAGGAGATATCGACACTCTGCAGAAACGCGGCTCGCGGCGTCTCATGAAACGGCAGCCAGCCACTGGAGTAATCGGCAAAGGCGATCGAATGCACCAGGCCATGCAGGACGTCGTACTCGGCGGCTACTTCATCCCGCAGCCGGTCGATTTCTTCCTGCCGTTCGACATCGCAGATGTAGACCGGCTTGCCGGCCAGCAACTTCGCGAGCGATTCCTTCCGCTGTTCGGAACGGACCGAATAGATCACCGTCGCCCCGGCTTCTTCCAGCAGCTTCGCCGTATGCCACGCCACGCTCTTGCGATTCGCGACCCCGGTCACGAGAAAATTCTTGCCCGAAAGCTTCAGATAGTCCATCAGTTCGTTTCCACTTCTAACGTAAGGGTAGCCCCGGTTGATTCAACGGGGGTGGCGCAGCCACAGGAGGTCTCTCGTCGACCGATATTCATGAAAACGGATGGACAAGACCTCTTGCCGACTCCGTCGGCCCCGGTAGCGGAGCAACCGGGGCTACCCATCAGGTACGCCGAATCTACGCCCAGTCCACTTTCCGAATATCGAAGAACGCTCCCGACTCCACCTGATCCCGAGCCTTCTCAATAGCCGAAGCCATCCGCGGAGCCAACTCGGCTCCTGTCGGCATCTGCGGCGTGCCGCGACGTGACTTCAACGACTCGAGCGTCGGAAAGCGTTCATCTTCCGGCAGATTGCACAGGACATCCTGCATATGCGTGGCAATCAGTCCCGGAGCGATCGCACAAAAATGCGTGTCGCCGCCTTCACGACTGTAGAGCAGGGTGAGCATATTAACCGCTGCTTTCGAAATCGAATAAGCATTCCAGCCGCGACTGCCGTTGACCGCTGCTCCGGAAGAGATCACTGCCACCTGCTGCATTTGCGGGAATCGCGGCAGCAGCCAGTCGAGCACGATCTTGTTCGCCCAGACATTGATATCCATCACTCGCCGGCAGTCGTCCAGCGAAGTTTCCTGCATGTCGCCGAACGGGCTCAGAATCCCGGCGTTCAGAATTGCCAGATCGCAGTTTTCGACCCCATCGAACAGGTCTTCCAAGAGAGCCGGTACGCTCTCGAAATCACTGAGATCGCCCGCGATAAAGCGGAATTCCCCGGAACCGGCCTCGATTTCGGGCTGTCTGCGACTGCAGCCGAGGACTGTATGTCCCTGCGCCAGGTAGTATTCTGCCAGTCCGTGGCCGAGCCCGGAACTGACGCCGGTAATAAAGATGGTTTTCGACACTGTTGAAATCCTTATACTTCCTGCGTGGTCTTCGCCCGTACTATAGTTGAAGCCATTCCGAGTTCCCACCTGCCCAAGATCTCATGAGCGTTTCCGAACTTCCCACGCCTGAACTGATCGATGGCCGCTTCCATTACCCGAAGCCGGCTCCGATGCCGCCGATTGCGATCGGATCGATCCAGTTGCCGTCCCGGTACAGCCTTTCACCGCTGGCCAAATATACGAATCTGCCATTCCGTCGCGTTGTCCGCGAATGCGGCGGGCTCGGCATGGGGACGTGCGATCTGGTCAACTCGCGGGCTCTGCTCGCGGGAAGTTCGAAGTCGCTGGCACTGATTCGCACCTGTCCGGAAGACACGCCGTTCGCGGTGCAGATTTTCGGTAGCGAGCCCGCCTTCATGCGGGACGCGGCTCAATACATCGAGAACCTCGGGAACGTCGATTCGATCGACATCAACATGGGCTGCCCGGTCGATCACGTGACCAAAAACGGAGCAGGGGCGAGCATGATGTGCAGCCCCGACCAGACCATCGGCCTGGTCCAGACGGTGGTCGAAGCAACAAAGCTGCCGGTCACCGTCAAGATGCGACTCGGCTGGGATGAATCGAAGCTCACAGCACCGTTCTTTTCTCGCGAGTTCGAGAAGGTCGGCGTGAAAGCGGTCGCCATCCACGGCCGAACGCGTGCACAGGGCTTCGGGGGTTCCGTCGATCTGGGTGGCATCCGCCGCGTGGTCGAAGCGGTCGAATCGATCCCGGTCATCGGCAACGGCGATATCCGTTCGATCCCCGATGCCGCCCGGATGCTGGAACGAACGGGATGCACGGCCGTCAGCATCGGTCGCGGAGCACTGGCGAATCCGTGGATCTTCAAGCAGCTCGTCCAGTGGGAAACGACCGGCTCCTACGATCCGCCGGGCAACTTCCTGGAACGCCTCGAGCTCGTGATGAAGCAGTACCGCTACCTGGAGGAACTCGATGGCCCGGAAAGCGCATTGATCGCCTACCGCCGCACGGTTCACTGGTACTTGAAGGCCATGCGCGTGAAAGCGAAACGCCGCGAACTCGTGCAGAAGGCCTCCACGCGAGAGGAGTTCCTGGAAGCGATGCAGGAAATCGCAGATGCCGGCCCGATCGAAGGCTCCAAAACCGGCCTCCTCCCCGAACTCCAGGTCCCGGTTCCAGCAGGCCCCGTCGAACGCTGGTAGCAGTCGAACGCTCGTAGAACAAGGTTGACGCCATCAACCGGGTATACCTGGGGAAAGGGAAGCGCCTACTCGGCGACGTCCTCGACCGCTTCTACGTCTTCACTCCGCATCTCGAGTTCACGCATGGAGGGGTCTTTCCAGATCTCGCCGGTCTTCATGTTAATCCCGCTCCAGAACGTCGAATCACTGCAGAACGTATAGAGCATGTCCCCATTTCTATACTGGGCGAGGTTGTGAGACACACTCGGTTGTCCCTGCGCGTCTTCCGGCAGTTCCAGCCGTCGCCATTGCCCCTGTTTCCCACCGAAGGCATAGAGCGATTTCTGGGTGTGAATTACCGCGACACCCTGGCCGACGATATAGCTGCCCGGTGATTTGAGCGGCGAATCGAGCTTCACGCCTTTCCACTCTCCGCGTTCCACGCTGAGGGCCCCGGCTCGGTCCCCCGACTCGGCAATCACGATCATCATCCCCATTGTCGAGACCGGCATGCCCAGGCCAGCAGGCTGTTCAGCCGGGACGAAGTCGGTGAAGCCACCTCCGCCGAATTGTGCGAACAGAGAATTCGTGGAAAAGAGAATGGCTCCGCAAAGAGTGAGTACAGTCGATGTCATTCGCATGAGAGAACCTCCTGGAAATGCCCGCAGAATGGTCCCCAGTAACTTACATGCACAGACAGGCACTGTCAATACGTTACGATTCTTGCGTCGGCAGCTCTTCCGGGAAGAGTTTCTCCAGCGTGATGCGGGGCTTCTCAAGGTGAGCCTGATTCTGGCGAACCGTTTCCTGCACGAGCGGTTTCATCGGTCCGTCGAGGTGTTCGGTGATCCGCTGAGAGTTCTCCGAGAGGATCCGATCGGAAGTCGCGTAGTCCCGTTTGAGCGAGGCAATCACGGCTCGCCCTGCAAAGCCAACGGGGACGAGATTGAACTTGTCGGCTGCTCCCTGCTCGATGAAGTTTTCGAAGATCTTGCCGGCTTCGTCGTAGCGCCCCTGATTGAGATACAGAATCGCCAGCCGCACTTCGGCTCGCCAGCGTTCTTCCGACGTGCGATGAAATTCGCGGAGCGCCTTCCACGCATCTTCGCTGCTGCCGGCGAGCATGGCGTCGGCGAACTGTTCGCGGGGCGTGCTTCGCTGAGTCGCCTGCAACGGCGGATTCTGCGGCAGTCGCGGCCGGGCGAACCATCCGAGGCCACCGCCGACAATCAGGAACAGCAATCCCAGCAGAACGTAGCGTGTCCAGTTGAACGCGGAGGAATCTGAAGCCGCCTTCGTCCGTGGCTGGGTCACCACTTCACTCAGGCTGCCGGTCGAATCCTCGAACGCCGTGACGGCGATTTCGTCTTTCGAGCCCTGCAGCGTCCGCATGATCTGGCGGATTTCCAGCAGCACTTCGCCGGCGTCGGTGTACCGATCGGTCGTCTTCTTAGCGATCATCTTGTGGACCATATCGCAGACCCGCTTCGGCAGATCGGGCCGCCGCTTATGCAGGGGAGCGGGCTGGGCATTCACCTGCTTCATCGCGATGGCGATCGCTGTCTGTCCACGGAACGGCGGTCGTCCGGCAAGCATGTGGTAGCACGTGACGCCGAGCGAGTAGAGGTCGCTGCGATGATCGACTTTGTTGCCTTTCACCTGCTCCGGACTCATGTAGAGCGGCGTGCCCATCGTCACGCCTTCCTGAGTCAGGTGCATCCGTTCGCCGCCCAGAGTGAGTTGAGCCAGTCCGAAGTCGGCGACTTTCACCACACCTTTGCGGCTGATCAGAATGTTTTCCGGCTTGATATCGCGGTGAACGATACCGGCTTCTCCGGCCTTCTGCAGAGCCGAGGCGATCTGCCGGATGATGTGCAGCGCAACGGGCAGTTCGGGTGGCCCTTTGCGACGGATAAAATCGCGCAGGTTCATTCCCTGAACGTATTCCTGGGCGATGTAGTGGTAGCCGTCCGCCTCGCCAATCGTATAAACCTGCACGATGTTGACGTGATTCAGGTTCGCGGCGGCCATCGCTTCGGTCTTGAAGCGATCGAGATAGGTCTCATCCGAAACCAGATCCGACTTCATCACTTTCACCGCGACGTGCCGGTTCAGTGCGGTCTGTTCCGCCAGATAGACATTGGCCATGCCCCCCTTGCCGAGGCGACGGAGCAGACGAAACTCACCCAGAACCACTCCAGACAGATCCTGAGCGGGGCTCGAAGTCGAACTCGTGGAAGGCGAAACCTGGGTGGCAGATTCAAGGCCGGAGTCCTGAGACTCATCGTTCTGATCGTGATCCGTGGAACTCATTCTGTCGCGTGATTCCGGGTGTAGGCTGGACGAGTCGCGGGTCGTCTGGAAATTCGCACAGTCCTAAAGACTGTCCGCATAAACTAAGTCGCGAGAGACCGTGTCTCAATAACAATCTTACAGAAAACCGGTCCCGGAGACATGTCTGCCGTTAACCTTCGAGGATTTCTGGACGTAAACCCGTCAACTTCAACAGGATTAGATGTATTGATCTCATCTCGCCCGGCCCCGAAATCTCTCGCGAATATCTGCCCAGACAGATAGCATAAGCCTGTTTGGGTCGGCGGCACCGGCAGCGACTTCTTCAGAGTATTATCTACTACCCGAGAACAAAGGTGGCTGTTTCATGGAATTCGTTCACCCTCACGGACAGCAGGCGCGAACTAAAATCATCGCCACGGTGGGTCCCGCCATTGAGTCGCGTGAACGACTGCAGGAACTGGTTGCCGCCGGGGTCGACGTCTTCCGGCTCAATTTCGCCCACGGCAACTACGACTGGCTCGGGGAGATCGTTGAGAAAATCCGTGCGATCTCCGTCGAAATGCAACAGCCGATCGGCATCCTCGGGGATCTGGCCGGGCCGAAGATCCGTCTCGGAGAGCTCCCGGCCGACGGCGTCGACTGCCCCATGGGCCAGCGATTCGAGTTCGTGAAGGGCGATGTGGAGTTCGACGGCGTCAAACTGACATCCACGTATGAGCATCTGATCGACGATCTCAATGTCGACGACGTGATTCTCCTGGCGGATGGGACGGTCGGAATGCACGTGGTCGAGAAGCCCGACGACAGTCATATCGTCTGCCAGGTGGACCGGCCGGGAATGATCCGCTCGCGACAGGGAATCAATCTTCCCGGAGCCAAACTACGGACCCCCTGCCTGACGGAAAAGGACAAGGAAGATCTCGCCTGGGGACTGTCGCATCAGCTGACCTTCTTCGGGCTGAGTTTCGTTCGCGAAGCCAATGACCTGATTGAACTGCGCGAGCTCGTCAAATCTCACAACCCCGGTTACGAACCTCAGCTGATCGCCAAAATCGAAAAGGTCGAAGCGATTCGGGAACTCGAAGCGATCACCAAAGTCTGCGATGGCGTGATGGTGGCGCGCGGCGATCTGGGGGTCGAGTCCGACATCGCCTGGCTGCCGATTCTGCAGAAACAGATTATCCGCCACTGCAACGAACGTCGCATCCCGGTCATCACGGCCACGCAAATGCTCGACAGTATGGAAGAGCAACCTTTTCCGACGCGAGCGGAAGCCGCCGACGTGGCCAACGCGGTTCTTGATGGAACGGACGCCGTCATGCTTTCCGGCGAAACCGCGGTCGGAAAGTATCCCAAGCGAGCCGTCGCAATGATGGACAACATCGTCCGCTGCACCGAAGACGAAGTCCCGCTGCGGGGCGATGTCGACTGGAAAACGGAATCAAAGAATCGGGCCCTGGTCGTCACTGAAGCCGTCACGCTGGGCGCGTGCACGGTCGCCGAGCATCTGCATGCCGACCTGATGGTGCTCTGCACACGAACGGGGCGCACGGCGCTGGCCATCTCGCGGCAGCGGAGCAGCATTCCTCTGCTCGCGATCACGAACAGCAGAGTCACCGCAGCTAAAATGTGTCTGTACTGGGGCGTGATTCCGGTTCAGAACGATGTCGTCGAACAGGAAGCGAAAGCGATCCTCGATTTTGCCGTGCGTTGGGGACAGGAGCGAAACCTGCTCAAGTCCGGCAGCAGACTCGTCATGATTTCTGACACCGAATGGGGAGCAGAAGGTCACGACATGATGGTCGTTCATGTCGTCCGCTGATCCCCCCCGAGGGCAAGCGACATGCAGGAGAAGAAAACGCCCCACGAAAGTTACGAAGCGTTTGCCGACCGGCTGATTCGTGAAGCCGAAGCTCGCGGTGAGTTTGCGAACCTGCCCGGCCTCGGCAAACCGATCCCCGGTCTCAACAAGTCTCGCGACGAGAACTGGTGGATCAGAGACAAGCTGCGACGCGAGAACTTCAACCTGCTTCCCGAACGTCTGCAGGTGAAGCTCGAGATCGAGAAGCTGATGGAGTCGCTCGATTCGTTCTCGAGTGAAGCACAACTCCGCACGCGAATTCGCCAGCTGAACGAGAAAGTCCGCGCAGCCCATTTTTCAGCCGCCGATGGCCCGACCACCCTGCTCACGGAAGTGGACGAAGAGAACGTCGTCGCTCAGTGGCGAGCGGGTATCGTGACGTAGACAGGCAGGCCAGCTGAGTTGACTGCGAACATGAGGGGAGATCATCCAGCGACGATCTTACTCAGTTCGGAAGTATCGGCCTCCGAAGCACGCCACACGCAATTCCCCCTCCCTCTAACCCTCTCCCCCCGGGGCGAGGGAACTTGACAGCGTGCCTGTCTTGTTGGAAGGCGACTAACGTGTTGAACATTATTGGGTGGGAGGCAGCCGGGCGGGGTTGCCATCCTAACCTGAAACGTCAGTGAGGGAACTTCGACGCTGCTTCCTGACTAGAGCGGATCGCTCTACCGTATGTCCGCGAATGAGCGTTGAATCGCCTGAAACGCTGCTTCTTTCGCGGACCGAACGGTCACACCAAAAAGTAAACTGCTCTAACGCGACGGGATAAGAGTGGCTGATAATATCTCAGGCGCAGGAGTGGACCGCGCATAAAAAAAGAAGGTGAAGAAAGAGGGGACTTTCTTCACCTTCCAGATTCTCATTCGGCCTGAAGCCGTGTTGTTTTCAACAGTCTCACGACTGCGTCAAACTAGTTGCAGCAGTGCGGTGCACAGCAGCTGGGAGCACAGCAGCTCGGGCAGCAAGCGTCGTCGCAGCAGACGTCCGGGCAGCAGCAGCTCGGAGCACAGCAGCTAGGAACGCAGCACTTTTCCTGTGGGCAGCAGCAGCTCGGAGCACAGCAGCTCGGGCAGCAAGCGTCGTCACAGCAGGTGTCCGGGCAGCAGCAAGTCGGAGCGCAGCAGGTGTTGCAGCAGCTGTCATCGCAGCAGACGTCCGGGCAGCAGCAAGAAGGTGCACAGCAAGTCGGGCAGCAAGCATCGTCGCAGCAGACGTCTGGGCAGCAGCAAGAAGGAACGCAGCAATCATCGACGCAGTAATCTTCCGGGCAGCAGCAGGAAGGAGCACAGCAATCGACGTAGCTACGACACTTCTTCAGGAGACGACCCTTGAACAGGCCAGCTTCAGCGTCAGCGAAGCTCATACAACACAGCATCATGGCAGCAGCGAAACAGATAGTCTTTTTCATTTGAATTCTCCTCGAACTCTTTTCTGAGGACATCGTCGCGAATTGAGTATTGACTCCGGGGACACTCCCAAAAGGTTCAGTCAGATATCAATTCACTCGACACGGAAAGTAACGGGCAAACCTGTCAATGTATTTCGGCGATGCTTCACGCAGACACCGCTCGAAATTGTCCAAACTCTGAAGTGAACAGGATCGCAGGCTCAAGATACCGGTTGTTCCGGTTATGACGGTTGAACCGCATTCCGGCAGACCACCACACATGTCCAACCGCGTGTGCACACAGAAGGACTGCCGGAATTCAATTCGTTTCCGGGGAACAATGTTCGATATCGCAAGTCCGGTCATCATCATTGCTGTCAATCACTGAAGACATGCAGCAGGAAGAAGAACGCCTGCCTGATTCACCTGTTGCCTGAAACCGTTTGCGAAGGTGCCGATCTCGAAGAAGCCCGCAAGCGACAGAAAGATGGGCTATTACCGTCTCGTTAACCTGGTAAGACTGGTGATAGTTCTTCTGTCCGGTCACCTCTGCTGCCCGAAGGCCGCATTCCATTTCAGGTCCGAATCCCGGAAGGATCCGGCTCACTCGTCGGCAGACACCACAGTCAGGTTATTGCCGTCGACATAGAGAATTTCGGACGTCTCCGGCTGCCATTCCGTAACGAATTTTGACGCATCGTCTTGCTTATCCAGGTGATAACCTCGACGCGATTTACCCCATTTCACACCGAACGCAAAACCCCTGAAAATAAGGGCTTCCGGACAATTGCCGCATCGAATCGTCTTCGTTTTTCGCTCGAACCTTGAGGCGATTCCCGAGCGAAATCGAGAAGTGCGTCGAAAAAGAAAAAGCCGCACAGCTCAATGCTGTACGGCTTTCACCGGTTGATCGGATTATGACCTCACAGGCCGTCGATCAGATCTGATCCAGAGCCTGTTTCAGGTCGCCAATAATGTCGTCGATGTCTTCGATCCCGACGGAAAGTCGGACGAACTCGGGACGGACGCCGGTCGAAAGCTGCTCTTCGGTCGAAAGCTGCTGGTGCGTTGTGCTCGCCGGATGAATGATCAGCGACTTCGCATCGCCGATGTTGGCCAGGTGCGAGAACAGCTTCACGCTGTTGATCAGCTTGATCCCTTTCTCACGCTGCTGTTCCGGAGAGTCGCCGGCAATGCCGAAGCCGAAGACCGAGCTGCAACCGCGTGGCAGATACTTCTTGCCCAGCTCGTAGCTGGCGTGCGACTTCAGTCCGGTGTGATTCACCCACGAGACCTTGGGATGATCGTCGAGGAATTCGGCGACCTTCTGAGCATTCTCGCTATGCCGCGGCATCCGCAGGTGCAGCGTTTCGAGCCCCTGCAGGAACTGGAACGCATTGAACGGACTCATCGAAGCTCCGGTGTCGCGCAGAATTTGCGTGCGAGCTTTAATGATGTAGGCCATGTTCATCGGGCCGAAAGTTTCGAAGAACTTCATACCGTGATAGCTCGGCTCCGGCTCGGTCAGTTCGGGGAACTTTCCGTTATCCCAGGGGAAGTCTCCCTTCTCGATGAGAATTCCGCCGATCGTGGTGCCGTGACCGCCAATGAACTTCGTACAGGAATGCACGACGATATCGGCTCCCCACTTGAACGGCTGACACAGGTACGGCGACGCGGTCGTGTTATCGACGATCAGCGGAATGCCGGCATCGTGAGCAATCTTGGCGATCGCTTCGATATCCGGGACATCGGCGCGAGGATTCCCGACGGTTTCGACGAAAATAGCCCGGGTGTTGTCATCGATCGCCGCCTTGAAGCTCGACGGATCGGTCTGATCGACGAACTTGCAGTCGATGCCCAGCTTCGGCAGCGTGTAGTGGAACAGGTTGTAGGTTCCGCCGTACAAGCTCGACGACGACACAACGTTCTTCCCGGCTCCCATAATGTTCAGGATGGAGTAAGTCACAGCCGATGAACCGGAGGCCAGCGCCAGTGCCCCCGAACCGCCTTCCAGAGCAGCCAGACGCTTCTCCAGCACATCGCACGTCGGATTCATCAGCCGCGAGTAGATGTTGCCGAACTCCTGCAATCCGAACAGTCGAGCGGCGTGGTCGGTATCGTTGAAGACGTAAGACGTCGTCTGATAAATCGGCACGGCTCGGGAATTGGTCGTCGGATCAGGCACCTGCCCGGCGTGGAGGCAAAGCGTGTCGGGACCGTAATTCGGTTCTTCACTCATGGTGTCAGCTTTCGTTGGTGTTAGACAAGAAGTTTAGGTTCGACAACTCGGATAGCATTGAGTTGAAGAGATTTCTGCGACTAGGGACTTGTGAGAAACGCAATTCAACCAGTGAATGGGCAGGTTAGATGTTGGAAACAAGTCGCTGATTCTGAACCACAATCTTCGGGTTCAATTCCAGAAGTGTCCGCTCTAAGCGTCTAACCTGGTCCTCATTAGGGAGCCAGAACAGTTCCGACTCAAACTCACCAATTAGTTCCACTGAAATCGGCTCGCCGAAATGTACTTTCATGAGTTGGACACTCTCAATCGGAATCTTTGAGAACTCGCTCTGCGAAACCGTATATCGAAAATTGTGCTTCAGACACCCACCTTCGACCACAATGCGGTCAGATGAGAATTCTCGTTCTGCTCTAAGCCCACGAATCCAGCCGTGGTAGCACAGGCCAAACCAGATCGACAAAACAAGGAGTGATCCGACATCCGAAACCTGGTTTGCGGCCACGCAGGCAACTGCGATGACCATGAACGCTCCGTGAACATATGACGAAAAATGGTCGGGACCGTCCTGATCCCAGACTTCACATTCAAAATCGGGCTCCATGCGGTCTCCGGCTGTGAAGCTATTATTCGAGAAAGCAGGATCGCTGGGCCGAACTCCCATCGGATGCCGACGTTTTCAGTCGCGCCCCGGCCCTCGAAACGGCCGGGGCACTCCTTTTCCGATTCCTTCTTCAGCGAACTTAGCCCAGCTCGGCAATCGCCTTCTCGAGCATTTCCTTCGACTTGCGAATGCCGGCGTACTCGTCGAGTTCCTTCCCTTCGTACTCGATGCCGCAGTATCCGGAGTAGCCGGCCGCTTTAACGATCTTCATCATCCGCAGAATGTCGGTCTTCTTGTTGAAGCGGCTGTCGACGGTCATGAACGGCTGGTCGTCGACGAAGTCGTGCGTCTTCACGCTGACAGCCTTCGCGAACGGCATCAGTTCTTCGACGCCCTGATAACGGTCGTACCAGATATCCTTGTTGCGATCGATGGCGAAGTTGCCGAAGTCGGGCAGGGTGCCGCAGCGGGGGTTGTCGACCTTCTTCATCACGCTCGACAGCCAGGCTCCACTGGAGGAGAGTCCGCCGTGATTCTCCACGATCACATTCAGTCCCTGCGGAGCAGCGTATTCCGTGAGACGGCTCAGACCATCGGCGGCCCGATCGATCTGTTCTTCATAGGTGCCGCTGCTGGCCGCGTTCACGCGAACCGAATGACAGCCCAGGAACTTCGCAGCGTCGACCCACTTGTGATGGTTTTCAACCGCCTGAGTTCGCTTCTTCTCGTCGGCATCACCGAGGTTGCCCTCACGGTCGACCATGATGAGCAGGCTGGTCACACCTTCGCCCTCAGCTCGCGACTTGAGTTCTTTGAGGTACTTCTCGTCCGTCGCCTTGTCCATGTAGAACTGGTTGACGTACTCGATGCCGGTAATGCCGAATTCCTGTTTGGCCGTCTTGGCGAAATCGAGCGGATCGAGCTTGCCGTCGAAGAAGGCCTTGTGCAGCGACCACTGTGCCAGCGAAATCTTGAATTCCTGCGACTTGGCGGCTGCGAAAGCCGAGGGAATTCCCGGCAACAGCAGACCGGCTCCCACAGCAGAACAGGTTTGCAGAAACTGACGGCGTGAAACTGACATCAAACTCTCTCCAGAAGATAAAACGGCAACAACATTTCGTTGGGGAATCACAAGCCTCTGAGCATACGAAACGACCGCAGCCGGAACAATTCAACGCCCGCGTTCCCTTCACAAAGATGCCAATTCACGCCGCGAGTTCTGCCCGGAACTAACTGCTCGCACCTCCTGAACCAGCCGGGTCACTCGTAAACAACCGCTGATCGATGTACAACGAATGCTCTGGCGTTCGGCCACACTTCATTCCACCTGCCTGAGAGGAATGCCGCCTGATGAGACTCGCGTCTGCTTTCGCCCTGCTCCTTGGACTCTGCCAGTTTCTCCTCTTCACCCCCGACGCCGCGGCGGAACGCCCCAAACACGTTGTCCTCGTGATGGCCGACGACATGGGCTGGGGACAGACCGGATACTTCAATCATCCGATTCTCAAAACGCCCAATCTCGACGCGATGGCCGCCAATGGCCTGAGACTCGACCGCTTTTACGCCGGGGCTCCCGTCTGCTCTCCGACCAGAGCCACTGTGCTGACCGGGCGAACGAACATGCGAACCGGCGTCGAAAGCCACGGCTACGCTCTCCGGCAGCAGGAGCCGACCATTGCCGAGGCTCTGAATGGAGCCGGCTTCGCGACCGGTCATTTCGGGAAATGGCACCTCGATGGCTATCGCGGCCCGGGGGCTCCCATTCTGAAAGACGATCCTTACAGCCCCGGCCAATTCGGCTTCGATCACTGGCTGTCGGTCACCAACTTCTTCGATCGCGATCCGCTCATGAGCCGCATGGGCAAGTTTGAGGATCACATCGGCGACTCGTCCGAAGTCGTCGTCGACGAAGCCCTGAAATTCATCCGCAAACAGGTGAAGAGCGGGAAGCCGACTTTCACCGTGATCTGGTACGGCACCCCACACAGCCCGTTCAAGGCGTCCGAGAAAGACGGGGAGCCGTTTCAGGATCTCGATGAACAATCGCGGAATCATTACGGAGAGCTCGTCGCCATGGACCGCAGTATCGGCACGCTGCGCAGCGGTCTGAAAGATCTCGGCATCCAGGACGAGACGCTGTTCTGGTTCTGCAGCGACAACGGCGGACTTCCCAAGATCAAGCCCGAAACGGTTGGCGGTCTGCGGGGCTTCAAAGGCTCCCTCTACGAAGGTGGACTCCGCGTTCCCTGTGTCATCGAATGGCCTGCCGGGATTCCCGCCGGCCGCGTCAGCACGTTCCCGTCCTGCACGATGGACATTGCTCCGACGATCTCCGACCTGCTCAGTCTGCCGGACTCATGGCATCTGCAGCCGCTCGATGGCATCAGCCTGACGAAGCTCTTCACCGAAGACCATCAACAGCGCGACCAGCCGATCGGCTTCCAGTGCCTTGGCAACACCGCCCTGATCGACAACAACCAGAAGATCATGTACGTGAAGCCGAAGAAAGCAAAAGAGATTTCAATCGAACAGTACGACCTCGCCGCTGATCCGCATGAAGAGAAAGACATCTACGAAGACGGGAAGCCGAGTTCACAACAACTGAAGCAGAAACTCGACGACTGGGTTGCCTCCGTCGAACGAAGCATCGCCGGGAAAGACTATCCCGCCGGCAAGGTCGATCCCCCGACTCCCGAACCACGCACCTGGACCGAAACCGAGGAGTACGCCCCGTACCTCGACGACTGGAAGAACCGCTGGGAATACCGCTCCCGCCTGAACAAGTAGCGGCAAGAATGTCGGCCGAACGGATTTCGTGTCCCACTGTCTCTGTCAGTGCCACACGAAAGAGGCACTCCCTTTGTCTTTCGATTGACAGGGCACCAGAACGGAACTCATCAAGTTCCGGAAACTCCCCGGTTCCCGTTGAACCTTTCTCTCTCCGCTGACGGCTTCTCTTCTGGAATCCTTTTGAACTCCGGATTCCGGGAGACACTCGTTCGATGACGTGAACTGATGCCGACACAGACATGAACGAACACGACGAAGCCCTGACCGAAAAGCTCCGCGTCATGCAGGCGCAGGCTCGCGATGAGGTGGCTTTTCAGTGGCTGGTTCAACAGTACGAGCGACGACTGCTCTATTACCTGCACCGGTTTACGAAGCCAGCCGAAGCGGCCGATCTGCTGCAGGATGTCTGGCTGCGGGTTTACATGAAGCTGCCCGATCTCAGAGCTCCCGAGGCCTTTCGCGTCTGGCTCTATAAGATCGCACACGATGTCGCGGTCAATCAGATTCGCAAGAAGAGTCGTCGCGAAGCCGCAGCGTTTCAACGGGTCGATGAGACCACCGTTTCGGCTGAGCCGGTCGATGACGTTGAACTCCTTGAAAACATCGAACTGGTGCACCGGGCTCTTCAGGAGTTGTCCGTCCCCCATCGGGAAATCCTGACATTGCGGTTTCTCGAAGACCTGGAGCTCAACGAGATCGCCTCAGTCATTTCGTGTTCACTCGGCACCGTCAAATCCCGGCTGCATTATGCCCGGGCCGCGTTACTGAAAATCGTAAAGGAGCAGTGCGGTGAATGAGACGCACTCGCCAGCATTCAAGCGGGAACAACTTCTGGCACAGGACGCCACGACCTCGAACTTCAACTACGAGGAGTTTCGCATGCAACTGCAGAACAGAATCAGCCATCTGGAAAAACGGGCCCGGCAGCTTCAAAAGGCCATGTGGATCTCCGCGGGCGTTCTCATCCTGTGTTTCCCCGCAGTCCTTATTATCGAAGCGTTCCGCCTCACCGAGTACCCGTGGGTGCTCCCGCTGTGGAGCGGCATTGGCATGTTCTCGATGTTCCTGGCCGCAGTCTTCAGCGGCGTCTACAGCGCTCGATACCGACCGCTCCTCAAACGGGCCCAGTACGACCTGCAGCTCTCGATGATCACCGAACTCCAGACCCAGGTCGCCGAGATCAATCGGAAGCTGGCCGAACGATAATAAACTTAAGCCGGATGACCAGTTGCTACACCGCGAGGCTCGCTCAGCTACTCACCCAGATCGTGTTCGTTTTCAACGATCGTGAACCGCTGGCTGAGCGACCACAGCCGGGCCGGTTGCGTCGTCACTCGGCCGACGGCGACCGGCACCGACAGGTAGTAGCTCAGCGTCACCCTCCGCTTCGAGAGCTCCCCCTCTTTCAGAACCTCTGGTTTGAAGCCATGCGAAGTGGGACTGAGGTAGAAGTTGTAACCGTCCGGCAGGCTCTCCTCAGCCAGAACCCGCTGCAATGCCCGAACGATCTCTCGACGGTCGTGTTTGTCGCTTTCCGCGATCCGCTCGATCGCGACCTCGATTGCCTCAAAGACGCGTTCCTTCGTAATCGGCTCCGGTTTGAGCACCCCGTACTCGGCTGCGACCCGTTCATTCACCTGCAGAATGAGCCGCTCCAGCCGCCGCTCGTCTGAAGGGACCGCATCCGCAGCAAGGCTGCTTCCAGCCAGAGTCATGAAAAGCACAGACAGACAGGCGGCGATGTTTCGCTGTCGAGACATGATGAGACCTTCCGCTTTGAACGTAAACGCAAACATTGAGAGACATTCGTCACTACGCTCATCGTAAACGGGGATCGCTCGCTGTCACGGTCGATTCGTGCGGGATCTCTCCACGATCCGAATGCCTGCCGTAGGTTTCCACGCACCTTTTTCCCAGCAGACCTTCGATCACCCCGGCTTGTCGTTTATGATCGGAACGAAGACTTCATTCCTCTTTCGATAACGACATCCCGCCATGAAACGACGAACCTTCCTCGCCTCCAGCCTCGGGGCTGCTCTGTGTTCCCAGATTCGACTTGCCGCTGCCGACAAGACGCAGCCGCATGTGCTGCTGCGGTCTTCGTGGCAGACGGTCAACATTGGCGACATTGCTCACACGCCGGGCGTACTCGCGCTGCTGGAGGAGCATCTTCCGGAAGCGAAGGTGACGTTGTGGGCCAGCGATGTTCGCAACGGCGTGCGGGAGTTGCTGGAAGCTCGCTTTCCGAATGTGCGTATCGTTCATCGGGGGCCGGATGTCGACGAACTGCTCAAGCAGTGCGACTTCCTGCTCCACGGTTCGGGGCCGTCGCTCGTTGCTCAGCGGGATGTGCAGCGGTGGAAGGACGAGACCGGCAAGCCGTTCGGCGTTTTCGGCATTACGCTCGGCTCGGCCGATGAGAAACTGGTCACGCTGCTGTCCTCGGCTGACTTCGTTTTCTTCCGCGATTCGGTCTCGCTCGGTTTTGCGAAAGGGGTCGAGATCAAGGCTCCGATTATGAAGTTCGGACCGGACGGAGCGTTCGCCGTCGACATCGCCAACGATGAGGCCGCCGAGAAGTTTCTGGCCGAACATGATCTTCAGCCCGGCAAGTTCATGTGCTGTATTCCCCGGCTGCGATACACACCGTACTGGAAGATCAAGGATCGCTCCTTCGACGAAGCCCGGCATCGTCGCAATGAAGAGATGAAAGAACAGGACCACGCGCCGATCCTCGAAGCGATCACGCAGGTGGTTACCCAGACCGATATGAAGGTGCTGCTCTGCCCGGAAGACATGTCGCAGATGGAAGTCGGCAAGGTGAACCTTTACGATAAACTCCCGCCGAAGATTCGCGAACGGGTCGTCTGGCGGGAGAACTACTGGCTCACCGACGAAGCGATCAGCACCTATCGTCGATCGGCCGGACTGTTCGGCATGGAGATGCATTCGCCCATCATGTGCGTCGGCAATGGGATCCCGGCTGTGGTCTGCCGCTTCGCCGAGCAGACCAGCAAAGGCTTCATGTGGCGGGACATCGGCCTGAATGACTGGCTGTTCGATCTCGATTCCGCCGAGGACCGCAGCCGCGTGGCGGAAACCGTGCTCGCCATTGCGAAGAATCCGGCAGCGGCCAAAGAAAAAGCCGCGGCTGCCCGGAAGCGAGTCGCGGCGATTCAGAAGTCGATGGTCGAACAGGTCGGCGTTTCGGTCGGGGTGCCGAGCTAGTTGTCGTCGTTCTTGACCGGCTCATAGATTTCAAGGAACGTCTCGACGCCGAGGGCCAGGCTGCCGCGGCAGCGGTCGAACACTTTGGCGAAGTCTTCCCGTGATTCGAAGAAGCTCTCGACGCTGATCCAGACGTGGTTGTCGACGATCATCCCCTTGGCACATTTCACGCTGCGGCAGACGACTTCGATATCGTCCGTGGCCCCGATGTTGTCAAAGAGTCCCAGCTTGACGATTCCGGGAGCGACCAGCCGGAAGAACTGCTCGTCGTCGTTGTCGATGATAATGAAACAGTCGATCCCTTCATCGACATAGTGAATATCGCCATCCTCATCGACACGCGGGTCGAGTCCCAGCTCGGTCAGGTGATCGAGGTAAACCTGCTGAGCAGCCGTCGGCTTTTTCTCTTCCACGGGGGGCGGAGCGGGCGCGTCGTCAGACGGAGCCGATCGGTTGCCGAACAGAGACGCTCCGGACCGGGTGGCACTTTGAGCCATTGCCGGAACAGTCATCGTCAAGCAAAGCAGGACGGCGGGGAGGGCTGAAAGTTTCATGGCGGCCTCTTTCATTCGGGAACTGAACAATCGGAAGAGCGGGGCGCTCCGTTTTCTATAAACTCGCGGGAATGGTTCTGTCAAATAGTCATCGTCTGTTCATGGCTCCGCGAGCCGGATCGCGGAACGGCAATCGTTAGATTCTGCAGAGCACAAACGACCGGCACATTGCCTCCCCGCCTCATTACGCCGGTTCTCCCGACTGCACGGAGAAAAGTGGTCTGCGAACGGGACGCCGGACGATGCTGATCCAGGAGGAATCCCGTTCAGAACAGGAGTGGCAGCAGACGTGTCGACAGTCGGAACACAGCCGGAGCAATCGCTGGCGCGAGAGGGATTCCTCATCGCGATTGTGGCGCTGCTCGGGCTGGGAACGATGATGGTCTTCTCCTCCACCGGGGCCACGCGCACGCTCGAACTGCGAACCGGATTCCTGCAGAAGCATTTGATCTTTCTGACCGTCGCGGGCAGCGTCTTTCTTGTTCTCACCCAAATCCCGACGCGTTGGGTGATGCGATCTGCCCCCGGGTGTTTTCTGGCCGTCACGGCTCTGCTGGGCCTCGTCCTCATTCCTGGCATCGGTTCGGAAGTGAATGGAGCCCGCCGCTGGTTTCGACTCGGTCCCGTCTCGCTGCAACCATCCGAACTGATGAAGATCGCCCTGCCACTTCTCCTGGCCTGGCTGCTGCGCGAAACCCGTCCCGGCTGGAAGAAACTGCGAACGACGCTGGCGTTCTGCGCATTGCTGTTTGCTCCGATCCTGATTGCCCTACAGCCCGACCTGGGCACGTCGGTGCTCGTCTTTACGATGGGAGCCTGCTTCCTGTTCCTGGCCGGCTATCCGATCTGGCTGTTTGCACTCGGCTGTGCGAGCATTGTCCCGGTCCTCGGCGGAATGATGATGTTTCGACCGTATCAACTCCAGCGACTGGCTTCCTACTTCGATGCCCTTGGTCATTGGGAGAATGCCCAGTATCAGGTGAAACAGTCGCTGCTCTCGATCGGCTCCGGCGGACTGTGGGGCACCGGCCCGGGACGCGGCCTGCAGAAGTTGAGCTTCCTCCCGGAATCGCACACCGACTTCGTGTTCGCGGTCATCGGAGAAGAACTCGGCCTCGTCGGAACGCTGGCAACAATCGGCCTGTGGATTCTGCTCTTCATCTGCGGCGTCCGACTCGTGAGCCGCGTGATCGAAGATCGAGAACGATTCGCCCTGGCCGGCACACTCCTCGCCGGCATCGTGCTTCAGGCGGTCATCAACGCCTGCGTCGTCACCTCGCTACTCCCTCCGAAAGGGATCTCGCATCCTTTGCTCAGCTACGGCGGCAGTAATCTGCTGGCGACAATGATCGCCTTCGCCCTCATTCTGAACCTGACCCGCGAACCAAAAAAGACTCCACTCCAGTAGGGTCCGCTGTGCGGACGCGGTGACCGTGCCCTATGCAATCACGAGCATCTCTACTCCCACCCGCGGCTTCCCCGCACCAGCTATCAGTACGTTGCTGCCAGCCAGACAAAGGCGTCTCTCCCAGTTTGCCTACCGGATGTTGTCAGCCAGAGGGTGCCACTGCTGGCTTGCCCAGCAGTGCGATTTCAGTTCCGCATGACGAACAATCACCGAGGGCCTAACCACAACGAGGAGCTCGCGGGTTGAAGCAGAGAGAATCTTCGCTGCGGGGAACACGATTTACGCGTTCGCACAGCGGCCCCTACGTTTGCTGATCACAAGCCGGGAGGGTAATCCGGAAGCGGGTGCCTTTGCCGACTTCGCTGGCGCACTGGATCGAGCCTTCGTGAGCCTCGATGATCTTACGAACCGTCGGCAGTCCCAGGCCCGACCCGCCGGGGCGGGTGGAGTAGAAGACGTCGAACATCTTCTCCTGCACATGAGGAGGGATGCCGTTCCCGGTGTCGATAATCTCCAGCACGACACCACCTTCCGAACGGTACGTCTGAAACTCGAGGGTTCCTCCGTCGGGCATCGCCTGTTGGGCGTTGCGGGTCAAATTCAGGAGCGCCCGCCGGAATTGAGCGGGATCGATCAGCGTCTGCGGAAGATCCGTCGCCAGATGCGGCGAGATCTCGATCTGGCTGGCCGCGAAATCCGGCTTAAGGAAGTCGATCAGCTCGTGAATGTAGGCCGAAAGATCGTGCGGCTCGCGCTGGATCTCCATCGCGCTGTTGGCGAACTGCAGAAACGTATTGAGGAACGTCTGCAGGCGATCGCACTCGCCCTGGATCGTTGTCAGCCGCTGCTGCATCCGGCGATCACGAGGATTATCGGAGTCGGACAACTCTTCGCGGAGGACTCCCAGATTCAGAGAGATCGTCGAAAGCGGATTGCGAATTTCGTGCGCCAGCCCGCCGGCCAGTTCAGCGATTTCGCGATACCGCAGTTCGTGCATCTGGTTGGTGGTCTGATCGCGGTCAGACATATCACTGTCCTGAGAAGTCGGGCATGGAAGCATCAAACAGGCCCGCCTGGAAGTCGTCGCATGGGAGCACATCTGAACCAAACATGGTAACGAGACGGATCGAATTCGGCTAACGAGGAGCCGGACAGCAAGGCCAGGCCGGTTCGCAACACCCCAACGGAAACAGGCAGCGGAATTCCGCTGCCTGTACCTGTTCTTTTCCGATCCGAAGCTCGACGTTAGTCGTCGAAGCTCAGGTCTTCTTCATCGGTTTCTTCTTCGCCTTCGACCTCGGCATCGTCCTCAGGCAGTAGAGCCTTACGCGACAGCTTGACCCGATTCTGCTCGTCGACCGCGATGACTTTGACTTCCATCTTGTCGCCGATTTTGCAGACGTCCGAGACATTCTTCACGAAGCCGCCGGACAGCTCGCTGATGTGACACAGACCATCTTTGCCCGGAGCGATTTCGATAAAGGCTCCGAAGTCCTTGATGGCGATCACAGTACCGTTGTAGACCCGGCCGACGCGAACTTCTTCGGTCATCGCTTCGATGCGGGCCTTGGCTTCTTCAGCGCCCTTGCCCTGCGAAGCGGCGATCGTCACGGTTCCGTCGTCGGAGATGTCGATCTGAGTGCCGGTGTCTTCCTGCAGCTGGCGGATGTTCTTACCACCTGGGCCGATGACCAGACCAATCTTTTCCGGATCAATCTTCACGGTCTCAATCCGCGGTGCCAGTTCGGAAATCTCTTTCCGCGGCCGGCGAATTTCCATCAGCATGGACTTGAGCAGTTCGAGGCGAGCCTTGCGAGCCTGCTCCAGAGTCTTCCGGATGATCTCTTCGTTGATTCCGTCGATCTTGAGATCGAGCTGGATCCCGGTGATCCCCTTCTGGGTTCCGGCCACTTTGAAGTCCATATCGCCGAAGTGGTCTTCATCGCCGATGATGTCGGTCAGCAGGACATACTTGGATCCTTCCTTGACCAGTCCGATCGAAATCCCGGCGACCGGCTGACGAATCGGCACGCCGCCGTCCATCAGAGCCAGCGTGGCATTACAGACCGAAGCCATCGACGAGCTACCGTTTGATTCGGTGATGTCGGAGATGATGCGGATCGTGTACGGGAAGGTTTCTTCGTCCGGCAGAACCCACTGAACCGAACGCTCCGCCAGAGCACCGTGACCAATTTCACGACGTCCTGGTCCCCGGATCGGGCGGCATTCGCCAACCGAATAGGAGGGGAAGTTGTAGTCGAGCATGAACCGCTTGGTGTGTTCGCCGAACAGGTCTTCGACCCGCTGCTGATCGCGAACAGTTCCCAGGGTCAGCGTGGCCAGGGACTGTGTTTCACCGCGGGTGAACAGAGCCGAGCCGTGGACGCGGGGAACATTGCCGACTTCGCAGCTGACGTCGCGAAGCTCCGACGAGGAGCGGCCGTCCAGTCGCTTGCCGGACAGAGTCAGCTCGCGGCACATTTCCTTGTCGACCTGATAGAACGCTTCTTTGAACTGGCTCAGCGTCCGACCTTCGCTGTCGACGACAGCACCTTCCGGGAAGAGTTCTTTGACGAGTTCTTCACGAACGGCCGCAGCGCCTTCCGAACGAGCCGACTTGCTCGGGTTCGAGCGAGCTGACTTCAGTTTGTCTGAAGCCTTTTCACGGACGATCGAGACGAACGGGTTCTTTTCCGGTTCTGCGTAATCGAAGGGCTTAACGCCAACTTTCTTGGCCAGTTCTTCCTGCAGGCTGCACAGATCTGCGATCGCCTTGTGAGCGAACAGCAGGGCGTCGACCATGATGTCTTCCGGGATCTGGCGACCGAAGCCTTCGATCATCAGGATCGATTCCCGATTACCAGCCACGACGAGGTCGAGGTCGCCAGCGTCGGTCTGAGCCTGAGTCGGGAAGAGGATGAACTTGTCGTCTTCCATACCAACCCGAACGGCACCGATTGGTCCCTGGAAAGGAACCGGAGCCAGACAGAGAGCCGCACTGGCTCCGTTGATCGAGAGTACGTCGGACGGATTCTCAAGATCGCTCGCCAGGACCGTGGTCTGAACCTGAACTTCGTCGCGGAACCCCTTGGGGAACAGCGGACGCAGAGGGCGGTCGGTGAGTCGAGCCGTTAGAATCTCGTGCGTCGAAGGGCGACCTTCGCGCTTGATGAAGCCCCCCGGGAATTTCCCGGCAGCGGCGTAGCGTTCACGGTAATCAACGGTCAGCGGGAAGAAGTCGATTCCTTCGCGAGCCGGCCCGGTCTGGGCGGCAACGAGAAGCATTGTCTCGCCGTATTGAACCAGCACGGCTCCGCTGGCCTGCTTGGCGATTTGACCGGTGGTCAGCGACAGACGCCGACCGGCAATTTCCTTTTCAACAACAATCTTTTTTCCAGACACTGCAATATTTCCTGTCGTCTGTTTTCATACAAAGAGACGGGCGGCAACAACGCATGGCATGCCAGTACCGCAAGAGAGCCCGATGCCCTCTTTTCCTGCCCATAACCGCTAGCAATGCGATAGCAAATGACCAACGGCAAACGGCGCCCGTCAGTGAATGGTCCCATCGCGGCGATACAGCTGCCGCGCAGACCAGAGGCAATTTTCCGCCGAGCCTTATGGCGGACACTTCAACAACAAACACCCGATACAACAAAAACCCGACGATCATCTCGCCGGGCTTTTGCGATTACTTTCTCAGGTTGAGCCGCTCGATCAGAGATGCATAGCGAGCGGGATCCTTACCGCGAACATAATTAAGCAGGCGGCGACGGCGGCTCACCAGCATCAGAAGACCTCGTCGGCTGGCGAAGTCCTTGCTGTGCGTCTTCAGGTGAGCAGTCAGCTCACTAATACGATGCGACAGCATGGCGATCTGCACGTCTGGCGATCCGGTATCGGCATCAGTGCGCTTGTAATCGCCGATCAGTTCCTGCTTTTTCTCTTTCGTGATTGACATTCTTCAACACACCCTAAAACAAATCCTACACAATCCCTGCCGGTGAACGTCCCACCTGCAGGTCGATACGTATCTTTTTCGAACTCGCGTACTTCGCGGAATGCGACAATGTAGCGTTCTCAGATCGGCATTTCAACATCAAGCCGCCAGCCTGTTTGAATTCCGCAGAAAGTCTGTCCGCAAATCGCCCCTCCTGCGTTTCCTCACCCGCAAAGCTCCCGTTCCGAACTCCGCTTCCGCAGCGAAACCGCTGGGATTCGCGGGACCAATCGGATAACTTGGATGGATCACGTCATCGCTCCCTGAACCGATCCCCAAGTTTCCCGGGAATACTCCGTTGATCGAGTCGACTCCAACCGTACCGCTCCTCGAAATGTCCGGCATCTCCAAGCGGTTCGGGGCCACCGTTGCGCTGAAGGATGTCTCTCTGAATGTACATCCTGGCCGGGTTCTGGCCCTGATCGGCGAGAACGGAGCTGGCAAAAGCACGCTGATGAAGGTGCTGAGCGGCTCCATTTCCTCCGACTCCGGGGAGATGCAACTCGAAGGCGAGCCGTATCGTCCGTCCGATCCCCATGCTGCCCGACTCTCGGGCGTCAGCATGATTTATCAGGAGCTGACGATCGCTCCGGACCTGAATCTCGAAGACAACTTGATGCTCGGCTGCGAATCCTCCCGCTTCGGTCTGCTCGATCGCCAGACGCAGCGGGAACGGATGCAGGACGCCCTCGAAATGCTGGGGATCGCTCATCTGCCGCAGAACGTGCCCGCTCGGCGTCTGTCCCCCGCTCATCAGCAGCTGATCGAGATTGCCCGGGCTCTCGTCCTGCAGTCGAAGATCGTGATTTTCGACGAACCGACCAGCTCCCTGGCCGCCGAAGACGTGCGGCACCTGTTTTCCGTTATCCGAGTCCTTCAGCAGCGCGGGCTGGGCGTCGTGTACATCAGCCATTTCTTAGAGGAAGTCCGCGAACTGTGCAGCGACTATGTCATTCTCCGCGATGGAGAAGACGTGGCCAGCGGAGAACTGAAGGACATTTCCGACGATGAAATTGTCCATCAGATGGTCGGACGCGAACTCGATGAACTGTTCCCGTCCGTGCCACACGAGCGGGGCGAACTACTGCTCGATGTCTCCGAGCTTTCCGGCTACGGTTTCCCGAAAGAGGCTTCGATGCAGCTTCATCGTGGCGAAATCGTGGGGCTGGCCGGCCTCGTGGGAGCCGGGCGAACCGAGTTTGCCCGCTGTCTCTACGGCCTCGACGCCGTGCGTTCCGGTTCCGTTCGCATCACCACGCTCTCGCCGGCGAACAATCCCCGAGCCCGCATCAAAGCCGGAATGGGCATGGTTTCAGAAGACCGAAAGACCGAAGGACTGGCGCAAAACCTCTCGATCAACGACAACCTCACGATGTCCCGCATGGGCGGCTACAGCCACTTCGGATTCGTGAACCTGGCCGCCCGTCGCCACAGCGCCGCCGAGTGGATGAAGAAACTGCAGGTCAAAGCCCGCAGCTGCGAGCAGCCGATTCAGGACCTTTCCGGCGGCAACCAGCAAAAGGTGGCCATCGCCCGGGTGCTGCACCAGGAAGCTGAGATTCTGCTGCTCGATGAACCGACGCGGGGGATCGATGTCCGCACCAAATCGGAGATCTATCGGCTGATCGGCGAGTTCGCAGCCGAGGGGAAAGCTGTGCTTTTCATCAGTTCCTACCTGCCGGAACTGATGGCCGTTTGTGACCGCATCGGCGTGATGGCCCGTGGCCAGCTGCTCGAGTTTCGTCCGACCTCGGAATGGACCGAAGCTGAGATCATGCACCGAGCCATCTCCCGCTGAGTTTAGCCTACAGGGTGCGTCTTGACGCATCGATCGAATCGAAGAGGTGTGCCCCCGTTTATGTTGTCGGGAAGAAACCGAAGAGGCTTTATGGCGTAGCGGCGTTGGCTGAGTGAACTGATGTCAGGCCAGTACGTCAAGACGCACTCTCCATTTTCGATTCCCACCCCGAAGCGCCAGCGAGGAAGATCGACGCTGAATACAGCTCAAAATAGTGATTCCTACACGGGCGAAACAGAGTTTCGATGCATTTCCAGAGCCTGACGAACGACGCCGCCGGAGCCGCTGTTTTCCACGACATATGCACGCGCACGTTTCCCTTTACCTGTTCTCGCGGTTAGAGTATGTATAAAAGGCTGTTGATCGTCCGGAGCCCGGGCGATTCAGCCCCAGTCGCTCACCATCCGACGAACCTCTGAATTACCTCATAGTGGGAGAATTTTTATGGCACCGGAACAGTCACCTTCCCGCCGCGATTTCATCAAGGCTTCGGCCACGGCGGCAGCTGGCACGGCATTTTTGACCAGCGTTGTGAACCCGAATCGCGTGTTCGCTGCTGGCGATGACACCATCAAGATCGGCCTGGTCGGCTGTGGTGGCCGCGGTAGTGGAGCCGCCAGCCAGGCGCTCAAAACCGAAGGCAAGGTCGAACTGTACGCCATGGGCGACATGTTCATGGACCTGCTCGAAAAAAGCCAGAAGCGGATCGAAGCTTCGGTGAAAGGCAACGATACCGCAATCATCAACGTTCCGGAAGAACGCCGCTTTGCCGGCTTCGATGCTTATCAGAAGGTGATCGATTCCGGCGTCGATGTCGTGATTCTGGCCACCCCGCCAGGCTTCCGCCCAATTCACTTCGAAGCCGCCGTGAAGGCTGGTAAGCACGTCTTCATGGAAAAGCCGGTCGCGACTGATATCGCCGGCGTCAACAAGGTGCTCGAAGCCGCCAAGAAGGCCAAGGAACAGAACCTGAAGGTCGGCGTCGGCCTGCAGCGTCATCACCAGTTTACCTACCGCGACATTGTCAAACGGATTCAGGATGGCGAGATCGGCGATGTCGTCGCTCTTCGCGTTTACTGGAACGGCGGCGGCGTGTGGGATCCCCGCATGGCTCGCGAAGAAGCCTCCTCGGAAATGGAATACCAGCTCCGTAACTGGTACTACTACAACTGGCTCTGCGGCGATCACATCTGCGAGCAGCACATCCACAACATCGATGTCGGCAACTGGATCAAGGGAGCTTACCCGGTCCGCGCTGAAGGGATGGGCGGTCGCGAAGTGCGTACTGATCCGAAGTACGGTGAAATCTTCGATCACCACGCTGTCGAGTTCACCTACGAAGACGGCACGAAGATGTTCAGCCAGTGTCGCCACATCCCCAACTGCTGGAACTCGGTTTCCGAGTACGCACACGGCACCAAGGGATACGCCGATGTTTCGGGGAGTTCGTACCAGTCGTACGGCGGCGACAAGTATCGCTACCGCGGCGAGAAGAACGATCCTTATCAGACCGAGCACGACGATCTGTTCCACGCCATCCGCAACAACATCAGCTACGATGAGTCGGAATACGGCGCCATGAGCACCGCCAGTTCGATCCTCGGACGGACCGCGACCTACTCCGGCAAGTCCGTGACGATGGCTGACCTGCTCGCTTCGAACAAGAGCATCATGCCGGAAGAAATGTCGATGTCGGCCACGCCGCCAACGACCCCGGGCAAAGATGGCCGCTACCCCATTCCGGTACCGGGCGTCTACAAGCCTTACTAATCAATTGCTGATCTGATTCAGCGAGAATTCAACCGGCCCGGTGACCAGTGCACCGGGCCGGTTTTTCGTTTGAACGGCCCTTCCGCCGCTCGTTCCCTGTGAACGGACCCTGGAGTCGGTCATAATCATTCCGTAACGGCGACATCCTGTCGCCGATTGCGTGCACTACCAGCAGAGACGTTCCAACAAGAACGCTCATTCGGCGGCAGAATGCCTCCACGACAGTCGAATGCTCTCCTCTTCATACACTGCGAACCAGCGCTATGTCATACGATCAGATCAAAGTCGGATTCATCGGAGCCGGGCAAATGGCCACGGCTCTCGCGTGTGGGTTTCTGGAACGGCAGATCATCGCCAGTGCCCAACTCGAAGCCTGCGATGTCAACGAATCCGCCCGTACTAACTTCCGTGAGAAGACGGGGGTGGACTGCACCGACTCGATTTCCCAGACAGTCACTTCAGTGGACCTGGTTTTCCTCGCCGTCAAACCGCAATACCTCGGCTCAGTCGGGAAAGAGGCGGCTCCTCATCTGAAGCCCGGCCAGACGGTCGTTTCCATTGCAGCCGGGGTCACGATCGACAGTTTGCGGGAGTACCTGGGCGGCCACCAGAACATCATTCGCATCATGCCGAACACGCCGAGTCTCGTCGGCACGGGGGCAGCCGGAATGGCGGTCTCCGAGGTCGTGCCCGAGCAACAGGCGGCCATCGTGCAGGGATTGATGGAGAGTGTCGGACTATGCGAACGACTCCCCGAGAAACTTCTTGATGCCGTAACCGGTCTCTCCGGCAGCGGGCCGGCTTATGTCTTCCAGTTCATTGAAGCACTCAGCGATGGCGGCGTACTGGCCGGATTGCCACGTGCGACTGCGACCCGGCTGGCTGCACAAACGGTTCTCGGAGCGGCGAAGATGGTTCTCGAAACCGGACAGCATCCCGGCCAGCTCAAAGACGGCGTGACCAGCCCCGGCGGAACCACGATCACCGGGATTTCCGTCCTGGAAAGTCATGGGTTCCGCGGCGCGATCATTGAAGCTGTTCATGCAGCCACAGACCGATCCCGAGAACTCAGCGGCAGCTGACTTCCGGCAAGACACCTTCCCACTGCAGTAGACTACCTCTTTCAGACCAAGGACTCCGACGATGAGAATTCTCTTTCTGCTTCTCGCGAGTGTGCCCCTGATGACGACTCCAATCACGGCTGCTGAACAGTGGGCCTTCATCGCCAGTCCGCCCGACCCCCAGGCGATCTATCGAGCCACGCTCAATCCGGAGACCGGTGAACTCGGCCAGCTCGAACTGGCCGTTGAAGGGATCCAGACAGGCTTCATGGCGCTGCACCCGAAGCTTCCTATCCTCTACGCCGGCTGTGCGGATCGCATCAACGGCGAGACGCAGGGTGTTGTCCGCGCCTACCAGTTCGACAGCGGAATAGGCGAACTCGAACAGATCAGTCAGTCCGAGACGAACGATGGCAGCCCGACGCATATCGAGGTTGCGCCGGATGGATCGTCGGTTGCCGTTTGCCACTACGGGGGCGATGGCACCACGCTGATCCCGCTCGATGATCAGGGAAAACTGGTGGAGACGTCACTTTCCCAGATCAAACATCAGGGCAGCAGCGTGAATGAAAAGCGACAGACGCGGCCCCACCCGCATGGGGTCGCCTACCACCGCGATGGGAATTTTCTGCTGGTCGCCGATCTTGGGAACGATCATGTCGAGGTCTTCGAGATTACCGACGATCGTCAGCTACGACGAAAATCCTACTGGCAGGCCGCCCCCGGTGCCGGCCCCCGGCACGTGACGTTTCATTCGTCGCTCGATGTCGCCTACTGCATTAACGAACTCGACTCGACAATCAGTGTCCTCCAGTTGAATCCCAAGTCGGGCGAGCTGTCGGAACTGCAGACTGTGTCGACGCTCCCGGAAAACTTCAGCGGCAACAACACAACCGCCGAAGTCGTGGTCCATCCCTCTGGAAAGTTCGTGTATGGTTCGAATCGAGGGCATGAGAGTACGGCTGTGTTTCAGGTCGATACCAAGACCGGCAAGCTGAGTTTCGTGGAACGCGAGCCGACTCAGGGAAACCATCCCCGTTTCGTGGGACTCGACCGAACCGGCTCGGTTTACCTTGCAGCCAACATGCAGAGCAATAATATCGTGTCATTCCGCGTCAATCCGGACTCGGGCAAACTCGATCCGGCCGGGCACACGCTCGAAGTTCAGCGGCCGATGTGTATCGTTTTCGCAGCGAAAGAATAACGGAATCATGAAGTTCACCAAGATGCACGGAGCAGGGAACGACTACGTTTACGTCAACCTGTTCCAGGAAAAGCTCCCCGGACCGGCTGCGGAAATCGCGCCCATCGTCGCCAACCGCAACACCGGCATCGGCGGCGATGGCCTGATCCTGATTGAGCCCTCCGACAAAGCCGATGCCCGCATGCGGATGTACAACTCCGACGGCAGTGAAGCCGAGATGTGCGGCAACGGCGTCCGCTGCGTCGCTAAGTACGTCTACGATCACGGCATCGCGAAGCAGGAAGAACTGCAGATCGAAACCGGAGCCGGCGTGCTCAAGCTGCAGGTCTTTCCCGAGCAGGGAAAGGTTCAGCGCGTCCGCGTGAACATGGGACAGCCGATTCTGGAAAGTGCGAAGATCCCGACGACGCTGCCGGGCGATCCCCCCGTTAACGCAAAGCTCGACGTTTCCGGCCGCATCCTCGAAGTGACCTGCGTCTCGATGGGCAACCCGCACTGCATCACGTTCGTCGATGAAGTCACCGACGACTGGGTTCTCAAGACGGGCCCCCTGGTCGAGAAACATCCCGCCTTCCCCCGCCGGGTAAACGCCGAGTTCATTCAGGTTGTCTCGCCAGAAGAGTTCATCATGCGGGTCTGGGAACGAGGCTCCGGGGAAACTCTCGCCTGCGGCACCGGAGCCAGCGCGGTCGCGGTGGCTGGTGTGCTCACCGGGAAGATGGGCCGCAAGGTGACAGGCCACCTGCTCGGCGGGGACCTCGAACTCGAATGGTGCGAAAAAACCAACGACGTTTACATGACCGGCCCGGCCGCCGAAGTTTTCTCCGGCGAGTGGAACGGGTAAGCGACATTCGAGAAATCAGCGGTGCGTCGTCTGCAGTTAAAGACGACGCCGCTTCAAGCCGGTGAATCTCGCCCAATCGCCTGATTTGACGAGTCCCGTTCTCCGACGGCCGCGCCGCCCCGAAAGGATGTTTCGGGGCCGTCTGTACGACAGGAATTCTCCGACGCTTACAGGTGCCGGCGAACTCGCGGGGTATAGTGTTCCTCGTCCTCGATTTTGTACTCGGGGATCATGCGGTTCACCAGAATCTCGATGCGGGTCAGTTCGTTGCCCTGAGCCTGGGTGACGAACGTAAATGCCCGGCCGTGGAAGTCGGAAGAGAGTCGTCCCGCCCGACCGATGCGGTGCACGTAGTCGTCGGAATGCTCGGGGATGTCGTAGTTGATGATGTGCGAAATCCCGCTGACATCGATGCCGCGTCCGACAATGTCGGTGGCGATCAACATGCGAACCTTACCTTCACGGAAGCTCTTCATCACGCGGTCACGTTTCGCCTGCGGCAAGTCGCCATGCAGGGTCGCAACCTGCTTCAGGCGGGTGCGAAACCGGTTGTAGAGATCATCCGCCTTCCGCTTCGTCCGGCAGAAGACGATGGTCTGTCGCGGACGTTCCTGCCGGAGCAGACGCACGAGCAGAGGAAACTTCCGGTGCTCATCGACCGTCAGGTAGAACTGCTCAACCGCATCCGCGGTGACATTGGTCGCCGAGACGTCGACACGAATCGGCTCGTTCATGTACCGCGTCGCCAGCCGCTCCACCTCGGGAGGCAGCGTCGCGGAGAGCAGCAGAGTCTGACGGTCTTTCGGACAGTTCTTGAGGATGAACTCAATGTCGGGACGGAACCCGATGTCGAGCATCCGGTCGGCTTCGTCCAGGACGACTGTCTGGAGCGCGGAGAAGGTCAGCGTTTTCCGTTTGAACAGATCGATGATTCGTCCGGGAGTTCCGACAACGACATCGACCCCATGTTCCACCTGCAGCGCCTGCTTTCGCAGGGGCCGCCCGCCGACCAGCGTCGCGACTTCCAGACTGGTATCGCTGCTGATCTTTCGGGCTTCCTCGGCAACCTGCTCTGACAACTCTCGCGTCGGGCAAAGGACGAGGACTCGTGGATCGTGATCGGCTTTTTCGAAGCGTTCAATCACGGGAATCATGAAGGCAGCCGTCTTACCAGTGCCTGTCTGGGATTGCCCCAGACAGTCGGTCCCGCTCAACGCGGGTGGAATAAACTTCTGCTGAATTTCACTCGGATGAACATAGCCCAGCGAAGCCAGTTGCTTCACCGTCGACTTACGCAAACCCAGGTCGGCGAAGGTTACCGACTGATCAAATTGCTCGGACTCCAATGGTGACTCCGAAATGTCTGAAGAAATGGGATCAGATAATAAGGTAGACAATCAACTTCCAGTCATCGTTAAGCATTTTCATCCGGGCTTCCCATCGGCGGAACAGGATCACTTCCTGGCCGTGGGCCCAGAATCTTCTGTAGTTCGTCGGAATCGATGATTTCCTGTTCAATCAACGCTTCCGAAATTCGGTCGAGCTTCTCCCGGTGTTCCTGGAGAATTTGCATCGCCCTGTCGGCCGCGGCGAACAGCACACGCTGAATCTCCTGGTCGACGAGATGTGCGGTCGCATCAGAGTACGTCCGCATCTCATGCATCTCCTTGCCGAGGAAAGGATCGTCTTCGGCGTGCCGGAAGGCGGCCGGTCCAATCGTCTCGCTCATTCCCCAGTGTGAGACCATCTTCCGGGAAATATCAGTGGCCCGCTTCAAATCGTCGGACGCATTGGCAGTATACTCATCAAAGACAAGTTTCTCAGCCGCCCGCCCACCAAGCATCATCGCGAGCTGCTGATGCAGGCGCTGTTCTCCGATACTGTGGCGTTCTTCATCCGGTCGCAACTGCGTTACGCCCAGGGCTCGTCCGCGCGGGACAATCGTGACTTTGTGCACCGGATCGAGTTCGGGCAGAACCCAGGCCACCAGGGTATGCCCGGCTTCGTGGTAAGCGGTCATCCGCTTTTCTTTGTCCGACAGGATCTCTTCGCGTTTAATGCCCATCAGGACACGATCGGCGGCGGCTTCGAAGTCAGACATCGTGACTTTGTTCTTCGAGGTCCGAGTGGCATGCAGAGCCGCTTCGTTGACGAGGTTCTTCAGGTCAGCTCCCGAATATCCGATCGTGCTGGCGGCAATGCGTTCCAGATTGACGTCGTCGGCGAGCGGCACCTTGCGGCTGTGCACCTTGAGGATGCCGAGTCGACCTTCCTTGGATGGCAGATCCACCACGATGTGCCGATCGAAACGCCCAGGTCGTGTGAGGGCCTTGTCGAGGACGTCGGGCCTGTTGGTCGCCGCGATGACAATGACGGCATCGGTTTGTGTGAAGCCGTCCATCTCACTGAGAATCTGATTCAGCGTCTGCTCGCGCTCATCGTGGCCCCCGCCGTAACCGGCGCCACGCATCCGGCCGACCGCGTCGATTTCGTCAATAAAGACGATACACGGAGCATGTTCTTTCGCCGTACGGAACAGATCCCGCACGCGGCTCGCACCGACGCCGACGAACATTTGAATGAACTCGGAACCGTTGATGCTGTAGAACGGCACCTCGGCTTCACCGGCAGTCGCGCGAGCCAGCAGCGTTTTCCCGGTTCCCGGCGAGCCCATCAGCAGCACGCCCTTGGGAATCTGAGCTCCAAGCCGCTGGAATTTGGCCGGGTTCTTGAGGAACTCGACCACTTCCTGAAGCTCGGTTTTGGGATTCTCCATCCCCGCGACATCGTCAAACGTGGTCTGCTTATCAGAGGGACGGAACTCGCGAGCAGGGCTCTTGACGAAACTTCCGAACATCCCGGATGACATCGGGTCGGACGACCGTCGCATCATCGACAGGAAAAAGAGCATGACCAGCATGGTCCCGCCCAGCATGATCAGCATTTGCGTGGACAAAGACAACTGCGTTGTCACGTCTTCGTATTCGGTAATGCCGGCCTCTCCCAGTGCGACCAGGAGACGATCGGATTCGAAGTGCGGAATCTGCGTGTGAAACTCTTCCTGGAGTTCGACGGGCTCCTTGCCTTCGATCTGCATACTCTCGGGAGTGGGGGGGATGTCTTTCCAGGTTCCGGAAAGATAATTGCCGTCGAGAACGACTTCGGTCACGTTGTCCGCTTCGAGCTGCTGCCAGAAGAAGCCGTAGTCAACCCGATCGCCTTTGCGGCCGTTATTGGCGGCCCAGATGATCAGAACGGCGATCCCGACCATCAGAATGAGCGACCAGGGAACTTTCTGCCGGCGCCCCTGATTGGCGGATTCATTCGACGGACTGCTGCGTTTATTCAATTTGCTCGGCAATGGCCCCTGCTGATCGCGAACATCCGGACCTTTCGGCGGGGAAGGCTCATCGGGCTTGATATCATTCATCCGGAAGTGTTTCTGAAGCGGAACTTAAGATTGTGATAAATGGCTCTTGAGAGGCAGATCAATCGGCCAGACCGTAGCGGACGATGCAGTACAGAGCCTTGACGCCGTCCCGCCAGCCAATTTTCTTGCCCTGTTCGTACGTCCGACCGGAGTAACTGATCGACATCTCGAAGATCCGGTGATTTCGCCGGGCGATACGGGCCGTAATCTCGGGCTCGAATCCGAAACGGTTCTGCTGAAGCTTGGGGGCGACTTCCTGCAGCACATCTTTGCGAAAGACTTTGTAGCAGGTCTCCATGTCGGTCAGGTTCAGATTCGTAAAGCAGTTCGAGAGCTGCGTCAGGAAATTGTTTCCCAGGTAATGCCAGTAGTATAGCACGCGGTGCGGCTGATCCCCCAGGAACCGGCTGCCGTAAACAACATCCGCGCTGCCTTCGACAATTGGCTTGATCAGGCGGGGATACTCGGCTGGATTGTACTCGAGGTCGGCATCCTGAATGATCACGATATCGCCTGAGGCACGCAGGAACCCGGTGCGGAGAGCCGCCCCTTTCCCCTGATTTTTATCGTGATAGGCGAACACGTAACAGTTCGACGGATCGGGCGTCGATTCGCTCTGCGCCCGTTCCATCTCCTGCAACAGATCCCGGGTGCCATCTTTGCTGCAGTCATCAACAAGAATGATCTCCTTGTTGACCGGGACTTCTCGAACCTTTTCGAGAATGAGATGCAGCGTTTCCCGTTCATTGTAGACCGGAATGACGACGCTCAAGAGCATTGTCTCGGGAATCGCGTAGAAGCCAAGCTGATCGCAGGCCGCCTTGCCTAAAACC
This sequence comes from Rubinisphaera margarita, assembly GCF_022267515.1. Taxonomy (NCBI): domain Bacteria; kingdom Pseudomonadati; phylum Planctomycetota; class Planctomycetia; order Planctomycetales; family Planctomycetaceae; genus Rubinisphaera; species Rubinisphaera margarita. The sequence continues at coordinate 62,932 of NZ_JAKFGB010000022.1, forward strand.
TGCTGCAGTTGTTCCAGCCAGGCCGTGGTATAAGGAGTGCCGGCGGTGGTCAAATTCGTTTCCAGCATACTGAGTTCTTTGTCTGACCTGTCACAGGCAACGCCCTGAGTCGACCGACGCAGGGAGCAGGAGGGAGCCCCCGCAGACTGCCTGGGCGAAGAGAGACCGCCGTCTTCCACGCCGACAACCACGGACTCACAGCACTCCGATCCGGGTTCGACGACGCAAAATTTTCGCCGACTCTACCGTTTCCAGTCCGTATCGTAGGTCCATTTGAACGGACAAACAACTATCCCGTAACAGTTTATGGAGAGAATCCAGGCCGGAATTGATGCCTGAGCCTTATAATCCCGTTCCCTTTCCGATGCCGAACACTGGCCAGGCGATCATGTCCAGTGGGTCTCCTCCTCCTCTGGATCACTGGCGGCATCGAGTACGGCCAGTTTGTCCTGGGGAAACAGACGATCCATCGTCCATCGCACCGGCACGAGCAGGGCGATAAACAGGGGAAACGTGAGCCGCATCCATAACACCGGGCTCAGATTGATCACACAGAGTGTGACCAGGCAGAGAAGCTGAATCAGCGTGTAGGTATGAATCAGGCGAACCGGAACACGCCGAATGTAGTGAGTTCGCGGGTACAGCGAAGAATCCATGACCCACAAACTGAGCCGCTCCATGAACTGAATGCCGGACAGCGACACCACGCCCATGTAAAGGAACAGCCCGTACAGGACCGCCATCGGCGTGACGGAAAACAGATGCAACGCCATTAACGACAGGCCGATCAGGGCATGAATCGAGAAGGCCGTCAGGCGATTCTCGTCGACGTGGATAACATGCTCTTTCTTTTCTCCGGAGGGCGTGATCTGTTCTTCGACCGTCGCCAGCCCGCGAACATGGGCCAGAGATCGAACCGTCGCCGCGACCAGCCAGGGAAGACCGAACAGAGAACAGAGCCCCACCAGCACCGATAACACCAGCAGATCGAGGTGGAACGCCGGCCCTTTTCGCAAATTCAGATCGGGATCATTGATCAGCCGCCCGGTCACGTTCTGAACCAGGAAGATCAGCACTGCGGTCAGAATCGCCGGGATAATCGCCAGGAACTTCAGCGATGTCGAAAGCTCGGAGCCATCGACGATCCATGATCGGGGTTCGCCGGACTCTCCCTCGATGAAGGTCGGCTGGATCTGGTCCGGAACCGCCAACTGATCCAGCGGAATCTCTCCATGGAACAAAAAGGCCAGCAGAGCCATGACCACAATCGCGATCGTCGGTCCAAAGTCCGCCAGGAACTCGCGCATGCGCGGCACGAGATACTTGCTGCGGCGAAATCGCGACAGGTTGAAGGCGATCATAAACGTACCGATCGCCAGAATCAGCGACAGGAATGCTTTGTCGTGATTCACCGAGTCGTTGCCGAAACTCTCCTGAAACACCGCGACAATGGCCCGAATCGCTTCGTAAATGAAGATCAGCGACATGAGCACGGAAAAGACATCGTCGCTGAACCGGGTGAAGTATCGCATCAGCACCGAGGCATCGCTGGCAGCGAGAATCAACAGCAGAAGAGCCGTCCAGAACCCGATCCACTGATACATCGGCAGAAAGGGAATGCTGAGGTCGACGCAGATTTGATAAAGAATCGCCGTAAAAACCAGCATCGGCCCGACTCCGCCGAGCAAAATGAGCGGCTGGCCGGCGAAAACAGAATAGAGCATTCCCCCCGCAGCCGTGGCGATCAGCATCTCGACGACGCCAATATGTCCGTCGGTCGCCGCCCCCATAATTCCGCCGAACGTGACGGCCGGGGCGAGGCAGGCGAAGAACAGAAAAACAATCGCTGAGGCGCTTTTGGTGCTCCAGCCACTAATCCAGTCGTCTTTATAAAATGGCAACCGGCGTTCGATGTCCTTCCGGACGCCGCCGAATGGCTTGCCGGTGAAGGTCATCTGTTTGTCGGGTTGAACGGGCTCTGGAATCGTTGCCGGGGTGTTCCGAACGTGAAACCGCTCCAGAGCCTCCAGCAGATCTTTCCGCGAACGAGAGCGGTGCATGTCGAAGCGGAACTCTTCGTCCGACATCAGCCGCGCCAGAGCGGTCAGCATGTCGAGATGTTCAGACGCAAAGCCGGAAGGCCCGAGCAGAATAAAGAAGAATCGCGTCGGGATGCCGTCCGGAGCGCCCAGATTGATTGGACGCTTCAGCCGGACAAAGAAGACCAGCGACTGCTCAATTTCCGGCAAATAGGCATGTGGAATCGAGACTCCGTAGCCGATCGCCGTCGAAACGGCTCGTTCTCTTGCCAGAAAGGCTTCCAGAGCCAGATCGCGCTGTTCAAGCGGCAGAAGATCGCGGCTGACCAGATGGTCGAGCGTCTGCGAAAGCACTTCTTCAAGCGATCCTGCTTCCAGATCGAGCAGAAAGGCATCATCATGGAGTGCATGCGAAAGAATTTGCATATCGATCGATCGGCTACTGACGGGTCTGTACGGTGGCGGTCTCATTCATCGCCTGGAAGGGTGCAACGAGGGTAATTCGACAGTGGACCGCCCGCAAGGTTATCTCCTGAGTGGAGGACAAAGTCGCCGTTTTGGCCGGGACAAGGCTCGTCAGCCGATCGGCTCCCGTACGCTCATTGAGCAACTTCAACTCCGGTTGAATGAATGGACAACTCCCGTTCAGATCGTGGCGGATCGGGCGGACAAATATGCCGATCTGGAAATCACCGCATTGACCGACCGAATTCCGGGGCAGGGGCCGCTCGGCGGGATTCACGCAGCCCTCGTCGATGCAAGAGACAGGACAGAACTTCCCTGGGTCGTCGTCATCAGTTGCGACATGACGGAACTCAACCCCCGCTGGCTCGACGAACTCTGGCAGGCAGCGATTTCGAGTCCCGACAGCAAAGTAGTCCTGTTTCAGGAATCCGCGGACCGCCGGCATCCCTTCCCGGCTTGCTATCACGTTTCGTTGATCGAAACGATCGAGTCGCAATTCGCAGCGGGCCGCCGCTCGTGTCAGGCCCTCTTCGAAGCGATCGGCGATCAGTTACGGACACTGCCGCTCCCCGCAGACTGGCCGGATGTCCCGCAATTCAATACCCCGGAAGAGTTCGCCGCCTGGCAGCAGCGGAAACCGTCCTGAATCGCAACTCCCTTCGGATTTTGCAGCAGCATGAAACAGATCGGCATCAGCATCGTGGAACACTGCGGTTCCTTCCTCGTGGGAACCCGACCGCCGGACGTCCCGCTGGCCGGATACAGTGAGTTTCCCGGAGGAAAATCACTGTATGACGAGCCCTCGAGCAACACGGCGGTCCGGGAGTGTCTCGAAGAAACTCATCTGCGGATTGAACCGGTCAGACTTCTCCATCAGCAGACGTTCTCTTATCCTCACGGTGAGGTCGCCCTGGACTTCTGGCACTGCCGACTCGCCGCTGGGCAATCGGGCGACAAAATTTCCGATCCCTGGAAATGGGTCTCCCGCGACAAACTCGGTGAGCACCGTTTCCCACCGGCCAACGCCGACGTCCTGCAGATTCTCCGTTCACTCCCTCCGCTTGTTTGAAGATTTACTGATACTCATGTCGCGTCAGCCGCTTCTGAATGTTGTCCTGTTTCAGCCCGAAATCCCGCAGAACACGGGGAACATCGGCCGCACCTGCGTCGCGGTGGGCGCGAAACTCTGGCTGATCCGTCCGCTGGGGTATCAACTCGACTCGTCTCATCTCAAGCGAGCCGGGCTCGACTACTGGCAGTTTCTCGACTGGGAAGCGGTCGATTCCTGGGAGGAAGTTCGCAGCCGCCTGCCCGACAGCCGCGTCTGGTGCCTGACAAAGTTTGGCGCGAAGAATCCCTGGGAAGCGGACTACCAGCGAGGAGATATCCTGCTGTTCGGCCGGGAAAGCTCTGGATTGCCCGAAGACATGCGGAACGAGTTCGCCGACACGACGATTCGTTTCCCCATGCATCCGGAAGTCCGCAGTCTGAATCTGGCCAGCACGGCGACGGCCGTCATCTATGAAGCCGTCCGCCAGTTCGGCGGGATCGAGTAGCGCACAAACCCTCGAGAAGTCGCGTCGGCGGCGGCGGGATTGACCTTGACGAATTCGGCGAATCGCACGCTAATGAGGTAAGGCGTTGCAATAGAGGATTGCTGCAGCGCCGCGGGCCAATCGCCTGCGAATTTCGCGTTCAAGTTTGGGAACCTGTTATGCCGACGCTTCGCCATCTCTCAACTCCCGTTCACTCCTCTTCATCTCGAACTCGCTACCTGTTGGGATGCTGCGTGATTGCGCTTCTGTCCTTCTCGGTTCCAGCTTCGCTGTTTGCTCAACCCAAACCGGCAGCGAAGAAGCCCTCGGTCGAGTCGGAAACCCCAAAGCCTGCCGAAGAAGCCGAGGCGGAGCCCCAACTCACTCCGGAAGAGATCAAAAAGCATGTGGAGACCGGCCAGAAGTCGATCGAGCTGAAGGACTGGGAAACCGCGGTCAAAGAGCTCGAACAGGCCGTTAAAGCCGAGCCCGAAAATGGTTCCTATCATCACGCCCTTGGCGTGGCGTACATGGGAGCCCGAAACGCGAACGCCGGTTGGTTTCACTTCCGTCAAGCCGTCCGACTCGCCCCAGATTATCTTCCCGCGACCGTCGATTTCCTCGGCACCTGGAAGCTGCTCGATGCACAGGGGCTGTTCAACGTCGGCACGCCGCTCGACTTCATCATCCGCACGCTCGGCAAGCCGGACGAGATTCGCGAACGCGGTCCCCGCATGCGCGTGATTTACGGATTCATGTCGCTCAATCTGATCAACCGCACGCTCTTTTCCGTGCTCGATCTCCGCAATTTGCCTGAAGAGGGTCTGAACACGACCGATGGCCTGGCCTTCACCATTCCGGATGACTGGAAGGTGGCCTATCGCATTCTGTCGGCCACACAAGGCAACACGGAATACGTTCACAATGACGAAACCATTCAAAACTGGACGGAGTTGTTCGCCAGTCAGCGGTTCATCGGGGCAGCAGAAAAGCAGACCGCGAAATCGGTTCGCGAAGGCATCCGCACCCGACTGGTAGAAGCGTATCCCAAGATCGACTTCAAGGTGCTCGAAGAAGGGGAGGGCAAGGACACCCTGTTTCAATGGGGCATCCCCGGCAACGCCGAACATCCGGCTCAGTACGAAGTCGTGCGACTTGTGCAGGGAGAGAATGATATCCATCGACTCGCTTACACCCGTAAAGCCGATCAACCCGACGACAACGCCCTGAAGCCCTGGCTGGAGGTCCTCCGCAGCGCCCGCCTTCTTCCCGCTGAGGAATTGCGTGAGCATCAGCAGCGAGAGGGGATGGAGCGACAGTTGTTGCAGATCACCCGTGCCCTGATCGAACGGCAGCAGGAAATGATTCGGGAGAAGAACGTCGATCTGCTGAAGTCGTTCTTCGTCGAAGAGAAGCGGGACGAGATTACCGCGGATCTACTGGAACAAATTGAAGCAGAGTCACTCACGGTCGATCCGGAATCGTTTGCCAGCCGAGTCGAACTGGTCAAAGCCGGCGACTCTCAACAGGCGGAACTCTACAACGAACAGGGCGACAAAGTCCTGACGCTCGTGCAGCGGGAAGGGAACTGGTACGCCAGCAATCTCTGGTTCCGAAAGACCACGGAGAAAACGTCGAAGCCCCCCGCAGCCAAAGAAAACCCGGACGCTCAGTAGCCGAAGACCTCTTCGCTCCAGAGCGCCAGGTTGAGCAACGGCCAGGTCCAGAAGCCGGCCTGATCGGGAGCGATCGAGAGTTCCTGCAGAAACCCCGCCTGGAAATTCTCGCGCAGGAATTGCGATTCACGGAGCGTGTCCGCCGCCCAGTCTTTCCAGTCCGACTGCAGCCAGTTCAAAACCGGCGTCGGGAAGCTCGCTTTCCGACGGTTCGCCAGATCGTCCGGCAGACGTCGCCGGGCCAGATCGCGGAGCACCGCTTTCGATTCCAGCAGTCCGAGGGCATCGAGTTCACTCGACGTTCTCAGCGACTTGCGGCTCTCCTCCTGAACTCGGAATCGATGCTCAAGCGGTGTTGACCAGATCGCCTCGATAAGTCGATGGTCGGTATACGGCACACGGGCTTCCAGAGAAGCCGCCATCGTCGCCTGATCAAGCCTCAACAGCAGCGCCTGCAGATTATCGCGATGCAGAAACCGCGTCATCGCGGCCATGCCGCCGAATTGAGCCCCATCGTCAACGGTCAGTTGCCGAGTGTAGTAATCGCGAATCTCTCGAAGATCGTCGATGCTGTCCCGAGTCAGCATGGCGATCGCCGTCGGAGGAATAATGGTCGCCCGAGTGAAGTACGCCTCGGCCAGCGAAGCGAGTGAGCCCCCCTGATAAGTCAGCAGCAGGCTCTGCTGGAACACCGCCAGATCCGCATTCGCCTCCGATCCAATTCTCCGTTCCAGCTGACGCTGCAAATCGTAGTCGCGGCCGATGCCATGAATCGGCGTGTAGCCACAGAGCAGTTCATCGGCTCCTTCTCCTCCCAGGACGACACCGACTCGCTGCTTCAACGATCGGGCCAGCTGGTAGATGACCACATCCGAAGGGGTGATCAGCGGCTGCGCCGTCTGGCCGATCAGCAGCTTCCAGGCGTCACGATAGTCGCCCGAGTTGACTTCCACAGTTCGGAACCGGCACTTCAGCACCGAAGCGGCTCGGGCGGCGTAGTCTTTCTCGGTGGCTCCATCGTCACTCCGACCGATCCCACATTCCGCGACGAACTCATCGCCCAGTGATTCAGCGACATACGTCCCGAGCAGCGAAGAATCGACGCCGCCGGAGAGCATCATTCCGACCGGAACATCGCTCACGATTCGCGACTGAACCGCATCGCGCAGCCGTTCATCGAGTCGCTGCTCGACCTCGCCTGGCGAGATGTCTTCGTCAGCTTGCGGATAATCCCAGTATTGCTGAATCGAAACCCCGCCTCGATCCGCGATCAGCAGACAACCGGGCGGAACCTGCCGAATGCCTTCGATCATGGTCTGATGATCGAGTTCGGGCCGCAGCGTCATCAGGTAGTGTGTCATCGCCGGACGGAACGGACGTGGTCGAAACCCCGGCCACTTCAAGAGAGCGGCCATGCTGCTGGCGAAGACGATGGTTCCGTCACAGTCCATGTAGTAGAGCGGTTTGACCCCGAACCGGTCGCGGAACAGAAGCAGTCGCTGCTGCTCGCGGTCATAGAGACCCGCAGCATACATGCCCCGCAGATGCCTCACCCCTTCGACTCCGAAGACGGACAGCAGCCGCATCAGTTCTTCGGTATCGCAGTGTGTTCGTGGCGGGCCAGGGAAATGGGAACGCGTCCGCTGAGCAAGTTCGGCCGTGTTGTACAGTTCGCCGTTGTACGTGAGAGCAAAGCGGCCGTCGTCGGAAACCCAGGGCTGCTGACCGTGCGCGGGATCCCGAATGGAAAGCCGCCGATGGGCCAGCACCGCAGTGGGATCGATGCGCAGCAAGCCGCTGTCATCCGGACCGCGGAACTGCATGGAGTCCCGCATGCAGCGGATCTCGGCGTCGTCAATCTGAAGCGGCTGACCGGTGTACGAAACGATTCCCAGAATTCCACACACGCCGGCTCATCCCTGACAGCAGTTCAACCTGTGGTGCCGACGTGGCGACGGTAAAGATTCGTTTAATACCGCGGCTTCGAGGGATCGATCTTCTCAGCCCATTCATCGATGCCGCCGGCCATGCTTTTGACGTCGGTGAAGCCCTGATCAATCAGGAACTTCGTCACGCGGAGACTGCGCCCCCCGTGATGACAGTAGACAATGACCGGCTTCTCACGATGCTCATCGATCTGGCCGACTTTGCGAACGATCTCGCTCATCGGCATGAGCTTCGCCCCTTCGATGTGAACCGTCTCGTACTCTTCGACTTCCCGGCAGTCGAGCAGCAGAAAGTCGCGCTCATCATCGAGCATCTCTTTGACTTGTGCACAGCTGACTTCGAGTTCACTCATGGCTCTCTTCTCCGGCGGGGCAGACTTCTTCTGGGCGTGAATCTCGGAAGTAGCATACAACAGCGTGGTGCCCAGCACGGTCCAAGTTACCAAGCCCGAACAAATTGGCAAGAGGCCAGCAACCGGGTTACGCGAACACATCATGAACCACTTTCCCATAAACATCTGTCAGCCGGAAATCGCGACCGGCGTACCGGTACGTGAGCCGCTCGTGATCGATCCCCATCAGATGGAGGATCGTCGCGTGGAGGTCGTGCATGTGCACGCGGTCTCGCACGGCGTAGTAACCATAGTCGTCGGTCTCGCCGTAAGCCAGTCCACCGCGGACACCGCCACCGGCCATCCACATCGTGAAGCCCTGCGGATTATGGTCGCGCCCGTTCTTGCCCTGCACGATCGGCGTCCGCCCGAACTCGCCGCCCCAGACCACAAGCGTCTCTTCAAGCATCCCTCGCTGATGCAGATCCTGCAGCAGACCGGCAATCGGCTTGTCGACCGCGAGTGAGTTTTTCTCGTGGCCGGACACCAGATTCGAATGCTGATCCCAGACGTTTCCGGTTGAAATCTGGATATACCGCACTCCCGATTCCGCCAGTCGCCGGGCCATCAGGCACTGACGTCCAAAGTTCTGTGTCACCTTGTCGTCGATGCCGTAGAGCTGATTCGTCGTCTCCGATTCCTGATTAAGATCGAGCACGCCCGGGGCGATCGTCTGCATTCGATAGGCCAGCTCGAACGCTTCAATTGCGCCTTCCAGATCCGGACCCCGGCCGACCGACGAAAGGTGATTGCTGTTGAGCTGCTGAATCAGATCGAGCTGCCGCCGCTGTTGCTCGGGCGTGAGCTCCGTGTTGGTCGTGTTCTCGATCCGCCCGCTTCCCAGAGAGCCGGCGCGTCCAAGCGTCGTCGCCTGATGCCGGGCCGGGAGAAAGGCCGAGCCATAGTTCCGCGGCCCGCCATGTGCGGTTGGGGGAGAGATCGCCATAAACGCCGGCAAATTCTCGTTTTCGCTGCCGAGCCCGTAGGAAACCCAGCTGCCGACACTCGGCCGGATCATGCTGTCTGAACCGGTATGCAGCATGGAGACCGCCTGCCCATGAGACTGGCCTTTGGAATGCATCGAGCGGAGCACGCAGAGTTTGTCGGCGTGTTTGGCGACTTCAGGGAAGAGCTCCGAAACCCAGAGCCCGCTCTCGCCATGTCGATCGAACTTCCAGGGAGACTTCATCAGATTCGGGACGGCGTCGATATTCCGAGCCGCCTCGAAGGGCAGCGATTTCCCATCGTCTTTCTGCAGCTGCGGCTTGTAATCGAATGTGTCGACCTGGCTCGGCCCACCGTGCATGAACAGGAAAATGACCCGTTTCGCCCGTGGGGCATGATGCGTATTCGTCACCCCGGCATCGGCGAGAGACTGTCTGCTGAGCAGGTCCAGAAACGCGAGGCTGCCAAACCCACAGGTAGTCGACTTCAGGAGAGATCGTCGCGACACACAGCCGCATTGATCGGAATGATTCGTCATGAGTCACCGCATCCGAAACAGGGAAGGGGAGTTGAACTGATCAGTCGAGGTAACGGAATTCAGTAGAGGCGAACATCGCCTGCACGTAGTCGGTCCAGGCCGCCCGCACATCGTCCGGCTCCGCGCTGCCGGCCAGCCGCTCGGTCATATAACCGCGGGCCAGTTCATCGTCGGCCGGAGTCGGAAGTCGTCCGTAAATCGACAGATACAAGTCATTGAGAATCGTGAAGGATCCAACTCCATGCTCGTCGAAAAGTCGATCGACAAGTTCGCCAGCCGTCTGCCGCGTCAGATCGTGGTTCATCAAAAAGAGCGCCTGAGCCGGCACATTTGTGGGCGGCCGCTTGCCCACCACCATTTCCGGATTCGCGAAATCGAACAGCACGCGTAGATCTTCCAGCTGACTGCGCAGCACCGGCCAGTAGATCGAGCGATATGCGGCATAGTAACTGGACCGCTCGGCGTCCTTCGAACTGCTCGAGTTGTTCACGACGAGCGTGCCGAACTGCGACACGGTCGACTCGATCATCTCCAGGTTCAACGAGTCCCGGTAGATCGCGAGGGAATCCTGAATTTCTTCGGAGGTCAACGGACGTCGATTGCTCCGCCAGAGCAACAAATTCTCCGGATCAACCGCGTACGACGCCGAGTCATCGGCTGTGGACCGGCGGTAACTCTCCGTAAGCACGATGTCGCGAATCAGCTGCTTGGTCGACCAGCCCGATTCAATGAACCGCAGGCAGAGTACATCGAGCAATTCCGGGTGCGTCGGCGGAATGCCGAGTGCTCCGAAGTTATCAACCGAGCGAACAATTCCCTCGCCCTGCAGATACATCCAGACGCGATTGACATAAACCCGGGCGACAAGAGGGACGGCTTCGCTGGTCATCCATTCGGCCAGTTCCAGCCGCCCGCTTCCCTGAGGATTCTCGATGACCGATTGCTCTCCGCTGATGATCTTCAGCACGCCGCGGGGAACTTTTTCTCCTTTGTTGAGATGGTCGCCGCGAATCAAAATTTCGCAGTCGTCACATCCCTCGACATCCTTGACCGCGATCGCTTTGGGAAGCGGAGCGGGCGCGTCGCTCTTCAGCGTCTTGAGCTCGGCTTCGCTATCCTGAAGCTGCTTCTTGAAAGTATCGATTTTCTCCCGAAGGCTGGTCAATTCGGCTTTCACTTCCGGCGTCGCCGCTTCGCTTTGAACCGGGACCAGACGAACAGCATCGACGATGACATATCCGGACGTGCCGGCATTCGAAATCATCACTTCGACCTGCTGTCCCTTTTCGCAGTCGAGTTGAGTCAGTTCGAAGAAAATCTCCCGAATCGGAGCCGGCTTCGTCTGGTCGACGTGCACCACCGATTCGTGCCCGTCCTGACGGATCGTCACCGGAACTCTGGCATCGCGCCCGGCACTGCCGGGATAGCCGAAGAGAACGCGATAGGTCCCGGCTTCGGGAATCGTGGCTCGGAAGGTCGCTGTCTTCAGCGACTTTTCCTGATTGTCGTGGATGTATCCTTTGCCAACAAAGTTCGGCGAATAGGTCGACTCCGTCCAGTTCCCGGTCAGTTCGGCCTGGTCGGTATCGATGGTGATCGAGTTCGCGGACTCTTCAAGGGCAGAGAGTTCCTGCTCCAGCTTCTTGATTGACTTCTCAAGCTTTTTGTTCGCCGAAGTGACCTCGGAGAGCTGCTTCTGATGAGCCTCCCAGGCTTTCCGCTGTTCGGTCGGAACAGGCAGTTCCCGCCGCACCCAGTCGGAGACATACTTCTGGCTTTCCCCATCAAGCACCTGGGTCCCACGGAAGATGCCGGCCAGCGCGTAATAGTCGGATGTCGGCACCGGATCGAACTTGTGATCATGGCAGCGGGCACAACCCAGAGCGAGCCCGAGGAAGACCTTGCCCATGGAGTCGATCTGCTCATCGACCACGTCGAATTCGAGCTTCTCCTTGTCCCGTTCGCTCAGCATCTTGGGACCGATCATCAGGAAGCCGGTCGCGATCAGCTGGTTCCGCTGTTCTTCCAGCGACTCGGCCGGCATCAGGTCTCCCGCCAACTGCTCGCGGAAAAACTCGTCGATCGGCTTGTCGTCTTTGAAGGCTTCAATGACGTAATTGCGATACCGCCAGGCATTGTGGAAGGTCGCATTGAAGTCGTTGCCGTTGGAGTCGGCATATCGGACCACGTCCAGCCAGTGACGCCCCCAGTGTTCGCCGTATTCCTGCGTCGCCAGCAGCCGATCGACAGTTTCCGCCCAGCGCTGAGGCGTCGGATCGTTAAGAAATTCCATCACCTGATCCGGACTCGGCGGCAATCCGGTCAGATCGTAGTACAGCCGACGAATGAGTCGTTCGGGATCGGCGGACGGATTCGCGGTCAGCCCGGCTTCGGAGAGTCTCTCCTCAAGCAGATGATCGATCACGTGCCTCGTCGAAAGATCCTGATGTTCATCGTGCTGCAGCGGCTGGTAGGCCCAGAACTGTCGGGACGCTTCCCAGTCGATGCCAGCCTGCGGTTTGCGTTCGGTTGGCTGACGGGGATCGATGGCTCCCGTCTGAATCCAGTGTTCGAAGTCGCGAATCACTTCCTCCGAAAGCTTGCCCGAGGGAGGCATTTCGTAGCTCTCGTACTTCAGCGACTCGATCAGCATGCTCTCCGCTGGCTTGCCCGGCACGAGTGAAGGTCCGGAATCGCCACCCGTCAGCAAACCTTCCCGACTGTCGAGCAGAAGACCGCCTTTCACAGCGTCCGCTTCCGCCGAATGGCATTCGTAGCAGTGCTTAACGAGCACTGGACGGATTTTTTTCTCGAAGAACTCGACTTCACTCTGCTCGGCGTAACCATGGCTCACAGAGCCAAGAAGAAATGCCAGGCCGCAGACGATTCGCAGGAGTTGTGCGGGCATGGGGCGTACCGGGAGTGAGACTCAGGGGCGGGAATAGCGCGAGCCAGAACACATAGATCCTAAAGCATATCATCAGTGGCGCAAAGAGTTTTCTATGGTTTCTGTGGAGGTTTGTGCATCCGCGGCCGCACTTGCGGGGTAGTCCGAGTGAAGCGGGCAGGTTCCGTCACCTTTTCTTTCCGTTCGAGAACCCGGTAATATGAACGATCTGACGTGTTCAAACCGGCATTACTGTGAAACGAAAGTCAGCTTCTTGAAGTTTGAGAACCGGAACGAATTTCTGACCAGCGCGGGTCTGTTCGAATTCTCGCTGCTCGTCGTCGCTATGATTCTCGGCTGGCTGTTCTCAGTCCAGCCGACAGTCCACGCCCACTTCACGTGGCAGGCCGTCGGCTACGGAATCGCCGCCGCGATCCCGCTCTTCGTTCTGTTTCTCGGGATCGAACAGCTCCCCATCGACTCGGTCCAGAAAATCCAGCAGACCGTGCTTGATTCGCTCGGCCGGCTGCTGGCCCGCTGCACGCATTTTGAGCTGGCGCTTCTCGCCCTGCTGGCTGGCATTGGCGAAGAAATTCTGTTCCGCGGATTTCTCATGACCTGGGTCGAAAGCTACCTCGGCTACGGCTGGGGCCTTGGAATCAGCAGCGTCGTGTTCGGTCTGATGCACGCCGTGACCTGGACCTACACAGTATTTGCCGCGGCTGCGGGAGCTTATTTCGGGCTGATGTTCGATATCACCGGCGAACGGAATCTCGTGACGCCGATCGTCGCCCATGCGTTCTACGACTATCTCGCGTTTCTGGTCATCGTCTACGACGTCCGCAAGTCGCAACCGGCCGAAACCGAACCCGAGGAACCTGAGCAGGAATCGTTCGAATGGTAAACGGAAGCACCATGTCTTTTCACATCCAGACTTCACTTTCCTGGATTTGCGTCGCTCTTCTGGCCTGTCTGCCAATGGCCGACGTTCGAGCCGAGGACGCCGCGAAGGCACCCGCAACTAAATCAGAGAAAACGACCGCCACGCTTCCCGGGATCGATGGCAAGACCGTCGAGATCCCTCTCGCGGCTCCGGGCAAGGTGACTGTCCTTTGCTTTCTGGGCTCGGAATGCCCGCTGGCCCGCCTGTACGGACCACGGCTTCAGTTGATGTCGCAGGAGTTTGGTGACCAGGTCCAGTTCATCGGACTCAACAGCAATCTGCACGATTCCCTGGAGGATGTGACGGAATACGTGAAGGCTCACAAGCTGAGCTTTCCGTTCGCCAAAGACTACGACAACCGCATTGCCGATCACTTTGAAGCCGAACGGACGCCGGAAGTTATCGTCCTCGATGCCGTCGGGAAGGTTCGCTATCGGGGCCGCATCGACGATCAGTATTTGCCGGGCATCGTGAAGCCCGCTCCGACGCGAGACGACCTGAAGCTCGCCCTGCAGGAAATCGTCTCCCGTAAAGAAGTTTCGGTCGCCAGGACCGAAGCGGTCGGCTGCCTGATCGGCAAGGTTTACGCCGAAGAAATCACCACCAACCTCACCTACTGCCGCGATGTCGCTCCTGTTCTGCAGAAGCATTGCGTCGAATGCCATCGTCCGGGAGACATTGGACCGTTCGCGCTGACCGATTTCGATGAAGTCGTCGGCTGGGGTGACATGATCCTCGAAGTGGTCGATCAGGGACGAATGCCGCCATGGCACGCGAACCCGGGGATCAATCACTTCGCCAACGAACGCCGCATGACCGATAAAGAGAAGGCTCTGCTCGAGGAGTGGGTGAATGGCGGGATGCCGTTCGGCAATGCGGAAGAGTTGCCGGAACCCGAAACCTACGTTGAAGGCTGGAGTCTGCCGAAGCCCCCCGACGTCGTTCTTGATATGCATCGCAAGCCGTTCGATGTCCCCAGCGAGGGCTTCGTGGAATACCAGTACTACGTCGTCGATCCGCAGTTTGAAGAGGACAAGTGGATCACCGCCGCTCAGGTGTTGCCGGGCAATCGAGCCGTCGTGCATCACTGCATCGTGTTCGTTCGCCCGCCTGACGGAGAGAAGTATCGCGGCCTCGGCTGGATCGCGGCATATGTCCCGGGACAACGATCGGTCGCCATGCCGTCGGGCTACGCTCGCCGGGTTCCGGCCGGGTCACAGCTCGTCTTCCAGATGCACTACACGCCAAACGGAATTGCCCAGAGCGACCTGACGAAGATCGGACTGATCTTCGAAGAGGAAAAGAACGTGACCCACGAAGTGGCGACGCTGGTCGCGATCAATTCGGAATTCGAGATTCCTCCCCACGCGGCTGACCATCCGGTCTCCGGCTCTTTGAGTCAACTACCGCGACAGGGTCACATTCTGGCGATCGCACCGCACATGCACTACCGCGGCAAGACCTGCCGCGTCTTTGCCCACGAAGGCAACGAGAAGACGGTTCTGCTCGACGTGCCGGCTTACGACTTCAACTGGCAGCACGTCTACGAACTGGCGACGCCGCGACCACTGAAAGGTCTCGACAAGCTCTCGTTTGTCTGCAAGTTCGATAACTCAGAGAACAACCCGTTCAATCCGAACCCGAACGATTTCGTCACGTGGGGGGATCAGAGTTCCGAGGAAATGGCGATCGCGTTCTTCGAAGTCGCCTTTGAGCGCGGAGCCGAAGCCGATCCGGAACCCACGAAGACGCCGCAGAAGGTCGACCTGGCCCGTGAACATCGCGTCAAAGAATTCGTCGACGACTTCTTCAAACGATTCGACAAAGACAGCGACGGAATCGTGAAACGCGACGAACTTCCGACCTCGATGCAACGGTTCGCCTTCAAGAACTTCGACCGCGACAATAACTCCCACCTCGACCGGGAAGAAATCCAGAAGCTCGCCAATGCCTCCGCGGCTCTGTGATCGTGATCCCAACGACTATGCACGCCGAAGCCGAGAGACGCCGGGACTCTCCGACAAGGCCCTCGGTGACCCTGGTGTTGCTGGGGTGACATCCAACCTGCGATGAACCTTCGTTTTCATTTTAGACTTCACGGACGAATGCGCCAGCAATGACTCGACTCTTTGATCGCATCTTCGGCAGCACCGTCGACAATCCGCTGGTGGTTGCCTTCCTGATTGCCGTACTGACGGGCCTGAGCATTCTCGGCTACCAGTCGCCGGAAACGCTGACGGATCTCTTCAAGCCCGCTCCTGAAGCCGAAGTCGCTGAAGAACAGGTCGCCGCTCCTCCCCCCAAAGTCGAGAAGAAAGAAGACCGAGAAGCAAAGAAGAAGCAGGAACGACGCAATCAGATTCCCGATGTCGACGCGGTGAGCATCACCGATGCGGATGTGATCCTGGTCGTGAAGTCCCAGAAATTCTTCACACCGGACGGTGCGCGCGCCATTCGCCAGGCCGTCGCCGCTCTCAATGACCTGCCAACTGTGCGGAGCATTATGTGGCTCGATGAAGCTCCAGTGCTCAACATCTTTGGCCTCCGTGACGCCATGCTTCCCGACTCCCGGGCCTCGCAGCGGCAGTTCGATGAAGCCCGCGAGCGAGCCGTCAATCATCCGCTGATCGGCGGGCAGCTTCTGGCCGAAGACGGCAACACGCTTCTGCTGATGCTCAAGCTCGACTGGCTGTTCGTTACCGAAGATGCTGACGTCACCGAGCGACTCAAAGAAACCGTCCTCGCTGCCGTCGAAGAAATCCCCGGCAACGATTTCGACGTGATGGTCACCGGCAAGGTCCCCAGCTACCTGACGTTCATTGAATCTCAAGAGCGGAACCGGATGAAGTACCAGCTCATCGGTTACGGCACCATTCTGGCGATGGCGGTCGTACTGTTCCGCGGGATCCGGGCCGTATTCATCGTTTCGCTTGCTCCCGCACTCGGCGTCTTCTGGACGTTGGGCATCCTGCATTTCTTCGAGTTCCAGGACAACCCCTTCAACGACATCATCCTGCCGGTGCTGCTGAGTCTGGTCGGCCTGACCGATGGCGTTCATCTCATGGTCGAGATCCGCAAGCAGCGGGCGAGCGGCCTGGGCGTTCGTGAAGCGTCCCGGAACGGGATTGTCAGCGTGGGGCTCGCCTGCGCACTTACCTCGTTAACCACCGCCATCGGCTTCGGTTCGCTGTCGCTGGCGCATCACGAAATCGTGCGCGAGTTCGGCATGTGTTGTGTGATCGGCGTAATCCTCACGTTCCTTTCGGTCGTCCTGACAATCCCCTTCATCTGTTCGACCCGCTTTGGTCGGAACATTCACAAAGGGCATGAACGGGGACTGATCGACCGGAATCTTCAGCGAATCAGCGGCGTCATTGCCTACGTCCTGGGACACACCCGCAAGTTTGCGTTTGCTGCGATCGTCTGCACCGTCGTCCTGTCGTTGATCTCGTTTACGCTTCGCCCGGACGAACGTCGGGCCAATGCCCTGCCACAATCATCCGAAGCGGTGCAGGCGATTAAGCATATGGATGTCGCTTTCGGCGGGCTGGAGATGTCGTCGGTTCGCATCACCTGGAACGATTCACTGGAGTTGAACGATCCGGAGATCCTCACCGTGATCGCGGCGGTCGACAATCTGCTTGACGAGGAACCCCTGATTGGCAGCCCAATCTCGCTGCAGAACTTTGTCGACGTCCTGCCCGGTTCCGGCGATCCGGCCGATCGAATGCCGCTCGTCCAGTTGCTGCCGGCCTCCTTGAAGCGAGCATTCTACGAACCGGAACGCCGTGTCGCTGAAGTCAACTTTCGTGTGCAGGATCTCGGCATCGCGAAATACGGTCCGGTCTTTGAGAGAGTCGAAGCGGGTCTGACGCAGCTTCAGGCCGAACATCCCGCCTTCAATTTCGACCTCACCGGATCGGCTGTCTGGCGTTGGGAAAACCTGTACCAGATCGTCGTCGATCTTGCGGCCAGCCTGGGTAGCGCCACAGTGATTATCTTCATCGTGCTGGCGATCGCCTATCAGTCTCTGCGGATTGGTTTGATCTCTGTCGTGCCGAACCTCTTCCCGCTCGCCGTAACTGCCACTTTCCTGGTCTTCACGGGACAGTCGCTCGAGATCGCCAGTGTGTGTGCCTTCACAGTTTGTCTGGGAATCGCCGTCGATGACACGATTCACTTCCTGACCCGCTTCCGGGAAAGCTGGAAGGAAGCTCCGCGTGATGCCGCGATCTCCGAAGCCTTCACGAGCACCGGCACCGCTCTGATTCTCACTACCGTCGTTCTGCTCGTCGGTTTCACAACCGTGCTGCTCAGCGACATGCGCGACCAGCGGATCTTCGCCGCGATGGGCGCCCTGACCATCGGCTCGGCTCTCTTCGCCGATCTGATCTTCCTCCCGGCTCTTCTGTCGTACTTCCTGCCGGAGAAGTTCCCCGCCACGCAGATGGAAGCGACTCCAGAAGAAGATCAGGCTCCCGCTGTCGCCTCCACCACAACGTGAGTGAATTCCAACGGCGGCATCCTGCCGCCGTATGGGCGTGTCAGGAACTTTTTCGCGTCGAAACTCCGAGCCGCGTCTCTTCGGCGGCAAGCTGCCGCCGCTACGAAACTGGGTTGAATCGCTCTGGGCTGTCGGCGTCGAAACGGGGGGTGCCGCTCTTTGGAGAAGCTGCTAAAATGGAGGTCCAGTGGTATCGAATTGAAGGAGAGTTTGCGGTGTTGGATCAGGCAATCAGTTACGCAGCCAGAGCTCATGCAGGACAGATGCGGAAAGACGGGACCACTCCGTATATCGCTCATCCCCTACGGGTGATGACGATCATCTGCCGGACGTTCGGCGTCGATGACGAAACCATTCTGGCCGCAGCAGCCCTGCACGATGTGATAGAGGACACGACGAAAGACTACGACAGCATCGCCCATCACTTCGGCCCGGATGTCGCCCAGCTTGTCGCCGACATGTCGAAGGATGGCCGTCTCCCGGAGAAACGCCGCGAAGACGAATACCATGCCCAGATCGCTCGGGCCTCCTGGAAAGCCCGTCTGATCAAACTGGCCGACTGCCTCGACAACGTCGGCGACGCCCTCGATGAACGAATGTGCGGCCGGGCCTGCAAGACGGCCGAGCGGGCTCTGGAACTGGTTCACCCCGACGACCCGCCCGCGGTGCAGAAGGCCGCCGACATTCTTCGACAGAAGCTCAGGCTGATTCGATCGGCATAATCGCTTTCATCGGCAGGATCGCCAAGGCCGGACTCTGAGGCAGGGAATGGACTGAATTCCGCGCCGATTTCCGCAGCAGGACCCGCAGCGCGAACTACGGTTCAAGCGGCGTATCTTTTCCTGCAGCGGCGAGGTGCCGTGCAGAGTCTGTATCTGGATGCTGAAACTTCTGTCATGCGATTCCGAAGCCTCTCTCGACAACCGAAGCGACCGCGATCCCGTTGTCCATTCGTCAATCGCGTGGGAACAGCGACGGTTGAGGTGGCCATTGCGCTGCCGATCCTCATTCTGCTTGTTTTCGGCTCAATCGAAACGGCTGAGTTCGTCCATCTGAAGCAGGATCTTTCGATCTGCGGTTACGAAGCGGCCAAGCTGGCCTCCAGAGGCAGCTCGACAACGTCCGAAGTCACCGCCCGATTCAACGAACTGATGACCGCCAAAGGAATCAATGGGGCGAGTATTTCGGTCAGTCCGAGTCTGAACGACGGGACGAAAGC
Source organism: Rubinisphaera margarita (assembly GCF_022267515.1). Lineage (NCBI taxonomy): Bacteria > Pseudomonadati > Planctomycetota > Planctomycetia > Planctomycetales > Planctomycetaceae > Rubinisphaera > Rubinisphaera margarita. Next base: position 82,021 of record NZ_JAKFGB010000022.1, read on the forward strand.
GGGGACGGAAATCGCAATTACCGCCTCGGTTGTTACCGATTCCAATTTCAATCTTCCGATGTCGTTCTTCAACGGAAAGACGCTCGACACGACGATCTATGTGACTCGTCAGGGCGACTAACTGCGAATCGCGACCATAGCGATTCTCCGAAAGCACAACCATGAACATCATCTCGCAGAGTCAGCGTGTCTTTGAGCAGATGCGAATGCAGCGGAACCGCCGCGGTGCGATGATCGTTTTCATCGCCGCGATGATCACTGTCTTCATGATCGCCGTCGTCTTCACCGTCGACGTCGCCTACATGCAGCTGGTCAAAACGGAAGTCCGAATCGCAGCCGATGCTTCCGTGAAAGCGGGTGTCGAAAACCTGCTGCGGACGGAAGACAAGTCCAAAGCCGAAACCACCGCGAAGCGCATCCTGTCGCTCAACAAAGTGGCTGGCAAGACGATGGCGTTCAACAACAACGACATCATCTTCGGCAAAGTCGTCGCCGGAACAAACGGGAACTGGGCCTTTCAGGCTAACCAGACTCCTTATAACTCCATGAAAGTGACTCTGCGACTCGACGGACAGGCCAACTCCTCCGTGCCGCTGTTCTTTGCCCGCTATCTGTCAAACAACAACTACACCCCAACTCACACGTCGATCGCCGCGAACGTTATTCACGAGATCGTGCTTTGCATCGACCGATCACACTCGATGTGTTTCGACCTGAGTGGAGCCGACTGGTCTTATCCAGGAAGCATCTCATATCCGGCAGGCTACATCACGCCGCCTCACCACGGAAACAGCCGCTGGGCCTACCTGGACCATGCGATCCGGGCGTTCGTCACCAAGATTCAGCATCGGAATATTGAGCCGGACATCGGCTTGATTACATGGGGATCCGACACAACGCTGGGTTGGGCCTGGTGGCCGCACAGCGGCCGGAAGTTCCAGGCGGTGACAGTGGAACTTCCTCTCGGCAAGCAGATCGACAACGTTAACGGGAAGATTCAGGCTCATTACAGCGACATCATGATGGGTAGCACGAACATGGCTGCCGGACTCGACGCCGCCATCGACATGCTGACCGACAGCAGCACCAACTCGCTGGCTTACAAAACAATCATCCTCATGTCCGACGGAATGTGGAACACCGGACGTGATCCGATTCTCTCGGCTCAGGATGCAGCCGCGGCCGACATCACTATTCATACGGTTTCGTTTGTATCGGTAGACAATCAGTCGGCCATGACAAACATCGCCGCGACGACCGGCGGAAAGAGCTACAGCGCTACCAATCAGGCCCAGTTAAAAGACGCCTTCGAAGAACTGGCGGGCTCACTCCCGATCGTACTCATTGACTAGAGCAAATTGAAAATTCGACTGCAGACGTTTTGCAGGAGCAAAACGGTCACTCATTCACGTAATTTGCTGTAAGGAATGGACGGCATGTTCTCTCGCCGCAGCCACGTTTGCCGACGACGAATCTCTGGACGAGCTTCCGCAGATTCCCGTCGAGCCGCTGCGCTGGTGGAATTTGCGATCACCGTTCCGATTGTGTTCACGCTCTTTTTCGCGGCTCTCGACTTCTGTCGCTATTACATGATTGCCCATGCCACCGAACAGGCCGCCTTTGAAGGCGCACGCCGAGGTTCAATTCCCGGAGCAACATCCAGCAAGACGAAAGATGCTGCTCAGGCGGAACTCGATAAGCTGAGCCTGAAAAACGCCACCATCACGGTCACGCCGCTCGTCATCACCAATGCAACCGCTGAAGTCACCGTGAAGGTTCGTTTGCCGCTCGCCGTGAATGCCTGGGTCACTCCCAAAGTGCTGACGGGCGCCTACGTCGAACGCGAGTGCACGCTCAGCCGAGAGTACGTCACCAGCGAATAATCACGACCTCTTCGTGGCGTTCTGCCGCCGATTGAACGCGGTTTCGAATCAGAGCGTCGACGCTCTTTGGGACCGTCCACGCGCGATTCTCAAGCGATCAGTCCAGTCAGAGTGTATCCGGCGACAAGATGCCGCCGAATACAATATCCCATTCACCCCCGCGAGTGGACTCTCTACTTGTAGGGCATGAGAATCGGTTCGGGATCGATGCCGCCCGTCAGGCGGCCGTGCTGATCGAGAACCTGTTTGCCCAGGGAAGTCACCGTCTTGAAGAACTTTCCATCGAGACGATGGCCGCGGGCCCGCGTTTGCAGCAACTGCGAGAGAACATCGGCTGATGCGATGATCAACGGATCTTCCGTGCGAGCCGCATACAGACACGTCACCATCGTGACAACCTGATCCTGAATCTGCTGGGACAGATCGGCCATCGCACACTGGCGGTCCGCCAGAGCCAGCTGGAACTTTCGCATCAGATTATCGACGTCGATGCGGGTATGCTGAATCCGATCGCCCGCCTCATCCACGTGGTGGGCCAGGGCGTCCGGCAGGGGGCCGAAATGCGGGGAGGCTCCCCAGTTGAAGGCTTCTCCGACGCGCCATTTCACATACGGCACAGCAGCCTGGCGCAGGGCGATCAGATGCGACGGATTCATCGGATTCGGCTGCTTGATTCCCGCCTCCTGTAACGCCTTGCCAATCGGTTCATAAAAGGCCTTGCCGTGTTGCTTGATCAGCGACTTCATAAAGGCCATGCCGAGCATCTCGCCTTCGCCCTCGTAAATACACGGGGCGAGAAACTCGTGTACGTTGTCGCCGAACAGATGCCCTTTCAGGAACGATCGCCCGCCGTGTGTTTTCATGAACAATTCAATCGCGGCTTCCTTCTGCACTTCACTGCCGAAGATCTTCGCGATAATGCACTCCATCTCGCCCCGGTACCCCTGATCGAGCAGGCTGCCGCACCATTCGACCATCGCGTCACAAGCTACGATGTAGGCAGACATCAGACCGAGCCGACGGCGAACCAGTTCACGCTCCTCGATCGGCTGCCCGTACGTTTCCCGATAGGCGGCCCAGGGGAGCGTATTGGCCAGCATGAGACGAATCGTTCCGGCAGCCGTCGCACACAGCGCCACGCGTCCGCGATTCAATCCGTGATAGGCGATCGTTAACCCATCGCCCCCTTCGATGTGCAACAGGTTCTCCCGAGGCACGGGAAGTCGGTTGAACTTCAAGCCGTTGTTGTAGGAGTGAGCGAGCGCATACAGGCCATAATTGACCATCTGGAAGTGCTCATTCTCCTCCTCGGGCAACTGAGCAATCAAGACGGCCGGACGACCTTCGATCCGACAAACCAGTCCTATGACTCGTCCCGGCACCGCATTCGTGATGAAAAGCTTTTCGCCGGTGACCATATAATGGTCGCCTTCGAGCACGGCTTCCGTCTTCATCGCCGTGAGATCGGACCCTGCACCAGGCTCGGTCAACGCGAAGGCCGACAGTCGGCGACCGGAGGCCAGATCGGGCAGGAACTTCCGCTTCTGTTCCGGAGTGCCGAATGTCATCACGGGATCAACCGCGCCAATGCAGCCGTGAACCGATCCCAATCCGGCCACGGTCGGATTTACCGTCGCCATCCGACTGAGGAAGCGGGCGAACAACTGGAACGGTACCTCGCTGCCGCCATGTTCGCGGTCAACGAGCAACCCCCAGTAACCGGCTTCTCCCAGATCCTGGAGCAGGGCGTCGGTCATCTTGCCCTGTTCGTTGTAATGCGTTCCGTTCTTCTGATGTTCGCGCACAACGTTAAGGCAGGCTTCAAAGCGGCGTTCCAGTTCCGGATCCGCGGAGATCGGCTCAGACCGAAACAGTTCAACCGGAAAGTCCTGATCCCAGACCGCGCGATGCACAGGACTCCTGGTTGTCTGATACTCCGGCGCGAACAGAAGTTCGACTTCGTCATCGGCTCGGTCGATCGTCCCGGTCTTGGTCGCTTCTTCCTGAGACTTCCCGCTGAGTAACAGCGCGGTCTCCACGAAGGTGGCCGACTGTTCGTCAGCAGACCTGTCGGGACCAGCCGACGACTGCGGTGTCTGGGGTTTGCTCTCGGGATCTCGATTCAGTGTCGACATGGCTGCTCTCCTCTCGAGACGCGGCGGACCATCAACGTTCATTGATGCAATTGTACCAGAGCGGGGAGTGTCTGGTGAGATCATTTCCGCGAACCTTTGCCCCGGGCGTGCTGTCGGGACGGATGTGAGGCTGAGCAACAGCGGGTTGCGGCATTCTTCTGAATCAGATTCCGGAACATTGAGCGTACTTGACGACGCTTCCGGCAGTGGTTACCGTGTTTGTATGAATCAAGCGACCTCGAACAGCCTCCTTGGCCTGAGCGGACTACTAACCCCAATCTTAGGTGGGACGTCTTAGGCTACGTAGTTGCTTTTCTTTTTAAGCCCTGAGACACCCTCTGTCTCAGGGCTTTTTTTGTTTCGTGAGACCGCTTCGACGGATAGAAACGGTCTCGATTTCAGCGGCTTCCTTTCCGACAACCGGCATGAAGGACCTTCCGATGAGTGACGACGTCATTCGTATTTTCGACACGACTCTCCGCGACGGCGAGCAATCGCCCGGCTGCAGCATGAACATCAGCGAAAAGCTGGAAGTCGCCGGCGCGCTGGTCGAGCTTGGTGTCGACATCATCGAAGCCGGTTTCCCGATCGCTTCTCCGGGCGACTTCGAAGCCGTGAAGAAAATCGCGGAACGGTACGGCGACCAGACGACAATCTGCGGACTGGCCCGTTGTCGACCCGAAGACATCGACCGGGCCTGGGAAGCTTTGCAGCACGCGAAGAACTCCCGCATCCATGTCTTTCTCGCCACCTCAGCCATTCACATGCAGTACAAGCTGAAGATGGCGGAAGAGGAAATCGTGCGTCGAACAGCCGAGATGGTGGGCCGGGCCCGCGACTACTGCGACAACATCGAGTTCTCTCCGGAAGACGCTTCCCGCACCGAACTCGACTTCCTCTGTCAGGTCGTTGAAACCGCAATCGATGCCGGCGCGACGACGGTCAACATTCCCGATACGGTCGGCTATGCCACGCCGAGCCATTACTTCAACGTGATCCGCACATTGAAGACTCAGGTGCCGAACATCGAGAAGGCTGTGATCAGCACGCACTGCCATAACGATCTCGGTCTCGCGGTCGCCAATTCTCTGGCCGCTGTGGAAGCCGGAGCCCGCCAGGTGGAATGTACCATCAATGGTCTGGGAGAACGGGCGGGGAATGCTTCGCTCGAAGAAATCGTAATGGCGATCCGCACCCGTTCGGACTTCTACAACGTCCGCACGAACATCAACACGCCTCGACTGGTTCCGACGAGCCGCCTCGTCTCCAGCGTGACCGGGATGAAGGTGCAGCGAAACAAAGCGATCGTCGGGCAGAACGCGTTCGCACACGAAGCCGGTATTCATCAGCACGGCATGCTCCAGGAACGCACGACGTATGAAATCATGCGGCCCGAAGATGTCGGCGTTGTCGGAACAAACCTCGTGCTCGGCAAGCACAGCGGCCGCCACGCGTTTCAGGATCGGCTCAAGTCACTCGGCTACAATCCGGATCCCGAGACACTCAGAAAAGTTTTCGATGATTTCATCGCGCTGGCAGATAAAAAGAAGGAAGTTTACGACTCCGACATCGTTGCCCTGGTAGAACAGAGAACACATCAGGTTCACGAAACCTGGTCGATGGTTCGTATGCACACGTCAGCCGGTACGGGCACCATTCCGACCGCGACAATTGAGTTGCAGCACGAGAACGGTGAAATCCGCAAAGACGCCGCGACAGGCGACGGTCCCATCGATGCCGTCTTCGTGGCCCTGGAGCGTGTCGTCGGACTTTCGGCGACGTTGACCGATTTCGAAGTCAGCAGCGTGACCAGCGGAAAAGATGCGTTGGGTCAGGTCAACGTGACCATCCAGCACGGCTCGGAAACCTACCACGGGACGGGCATCAGTACGGATGTGATTGAAGCCGCCGCTGTGGCCTATTTACAGAGTCTTAACAAAGCCATGGCACAACATCAGACAAAGAGTGAGTAAGGCTGACACTATCCATGCGATCTGTTATTCTTTGATCGTTTTGAATGATATAGATACGGATCGCGTTTACACTGTCACATGCGACCATTGAGTCTACTTGAGGGGAGTGCCAATTTTTGGCCGTATCCCTTGCAGTGTACTCGCGTATTCAGTAGTTATGCCGACCTAAACACGCGCGGGCCAGACATTTTGAGATTGGAGCAGCCAGGGCTTATGAGCCACAACATTCCTCGGGGGTTGAGCGACGTGCAGTTTGTTCTGCTCGGCCTAGTATCTGATGGAGAGAAGTCAGGCACGGAGTTGCGCCAGGTTCTACGGGATGAATACGGCTGGGATACCAGCACAAGTTCATTCTACACGTACTTCGATCGACTCGGCAAAGAAGGTCTGTGCAGCATCAAGTCGAACAAGGCTGGCAAGAAGTTCCGCGCGACAGCCAAGGGCAAGAAAGTCTTCAAAGAGAAGCTGAACTTCATGAAGCAGGCTGTCCAGACCTGGTAGCCCGTCACGCTGCCGGAACATCAGCCACGATCTGTGGCAACTTTAACGATTCGTAACGCACGCCTCGGGCATCGTAGAAGTAGACGGTGTTCACATCGGCTGCCCAGATCGCATTCAGACGGATCTGGCGGGGCCCGAAGAGCGTGAATGCGAATCCACAGAAGCGATCCGCTCGATGCATCGGCTGTGCGTCCAGAGGGAACTGCTCGGGAATCAGGTTTTCTTTCTCGCAGAGGGCGGAATGGATGTGATCCTTCAATTCCGGCCAGGTGCAGGGAAGAACTGAGTTCAACGGGGACTCCTTCGGGATCGACGACGCCGGCAGACGTCGGAGAGGCTCAGAACCGGTCCACAGAGAGCAGCTGCTCTCCGCATTCTTGAGAGTGTCAGCGCTCGACTTTCTCAGGGAGACGGGGCTCCGCGATGTTGTCCAGCGGCACTCTCTGATATCGTCGCTACGATTCGGAATCGTTCCCCGTTTTCCCGCGACCGGAGTCACCGGCACAGCCGGAACGGCCCGTACCGCTCCCCCATTTTCTCCAGATGGCGCGCGGCTTTTGCACACATTCTCTCATGTGGGATTGCCTGCGATCAGACGAGTTGACCAAACAGGGCCACCGGTCTGTCTGCGGCGAATATCAGGGTTCCGGTGAAACCGCCCTCACACCCGGACATATGGCAGAGCCCGCTTTCGCCAGGGCCTCTGGGTGAGCACGGTGGCGAAGTGCAGCAGGCAACAGGGGATGCGAACGCCGGGCTTTGAGCTGCACGGCGGATCAGCGCATGAAAAAAGCCGTCCAAAAACTGGACGGCTTTTTTGCTTGAGTTACCCGACAGGGATTCGAACCCCAACTAAAAGAATCAGAATCTTTTGTGCTACCGTTACACCATCGGGCAATGTGTCTGACGGAAATTTATAAAGCTCCGCCGAGTCTTTCAAGGGAGAATTTTTCGAATTCGTTCTGTAATTGCGTTAAAACGGGACGTCGGTCTAGAATGCCACTGCAGAAGTGCCCGATGCATTGCTGGATCTGCAAATCCCGCCGGGAAGAGAGAGTCATGCCGCTGTACGAGATCGAAACGAATGCTCACATCATGATCGGCTGGGCCGAATCAGAGGAGCAGGCCCGCGCGCAGGCGCAGGAACACTATCCGGACGAGGACGTCCTGCGGATCAACCGCCGCCCTCGCGATCTTTGGGTGATCTCCAAGGCTTTGCTCGGCTTTCCGGAGCGCGAAGCCCGCTGCGACACCGCCCGAGACTGTCTGGCCCGTGCCCGTGGCGACAAGGTCCATGCGATTCGGCTCTACATGCGGGAGACCGGTGCCGACCTTCATCAGGCCCAACGAGCCGTTGAAACCAACATGTCCCTCGGCTGGTAACGCTTTGCCCGTATTACGGCCCGCTGAGCTCTTCGGGCTCGAGCACGCCGTTGCGGTTGCGATCCAGAGCGAGCAGTCGAGCCGGCGCCAGTTCCATTTCAATCGTCGTCAGCACCTGATCCCGATTGCGGTCGAGGGTGTCCAGGATTCGCTCCACCGCCGGCGAACGAGGCCCTGAGGGCGTCATAGCGGCAGAAGGAGACGGCATCGACATCTGTGGTCTCTGCATACCGGACTGGAAGCGCTGGCGCGCCTGCTGGAGGTCCTGCAGACTCAACTCCCGTTTTCCCGCAGCTCGGAACAGTGGTTCCATGCGTTCACGAACCATTTCGGGCAGTTCGTCAAACTGAATCAGACCGTCGCCATTTCGATCGAAGTTGGTCATCATCCGTTCGCTGTCGAACATCCGCCCCTGGCCGCCGCCCGGCCTCGCACTCGACTCCACAGGCTGCTGATCCGTGGTCGCCAATCCGAACTCCGCGGCATCGATACGTTCATCTTCGTTGCGATCCCCAATCCGCAGCAGACGCTCGAAGTACTTTCTCTGCGAATCATCGAGCTCCTCGGCGACGACGAAGCCATCTCCGTTCCGGTCGAGCTGGCTGAACAGAGAGGGCTCGTTCTCCTCGGCAACCGAAAGCTCGACGGTGGCTACGGCGGTGAAGAGCAGGACAGAAGAAATGACGACACGAGAGATCAATGACATGGCTCAACCCGAAGCATTCTGGAGCAACAGCATTTCAGAGGAAATTCGGCGACCGAGACTCGGCCGCTATTGAAAGAAACCCCGGCAATTGGCCAGGGTTTCGATGCTTCGTATTGCCTCCGCACTTCGCATTCGAGCCGTTTCCCCAAAGGGATCACCGCCCCGTGCTGCAAAAACCCGGCGTTTCAGACGAACATTCGCTCAGACACGGCTACTGTCGAGTGTGTCTAGCTGGAGAAAATTCAAACTGCGACTGCAGGAGGCAGCATCAAAGTGCTCTAGTTGTTGAGATAGACGGGATGACAGTCGTTACAACTCTTGTTGAGCAGTTCGAAACCGGCCTGGAACTCCTCGAAGTCATCCCCTTCGGCTCCCTGCAGCATCTGTCCGGCCCCATCGATCAGTTCGCGGCAATACTTCTGATATTCCTCTTCGTCGGCGAAGACGTAATCTTCTTCGTGGACGACCTGCCCCAGTGCTCGCAGCAGAGCCGCCCGGGCGATTGCCTGATCTTTTTCGTTCTGTAGTTCTTTTTCGTTGCTGATTGTCGTTCGCAGCCAGTCGTTATGTGAACGAATTTTCTGCATCAACAGATTACGATCTGCGACATCGCTGAAAACGGTTTCCTGGTCCGACTCCGGCAATTCCGCTGGCGATCCGCCGTTCAGAATTTCGACGATATTCAGGAACGCCATTTCGGCTTCTTCAAACGCCGGCCGTCCGCGACTCTCAGCTGCAATGGCGATGTTCGACGAAAGATCTCTCACGAAGTGAGCTTTGTCTTTCCAGGTGAAGTCACCGCTATGTTCGGTCGCAATCCCGGCCAGAGCGGCCAGAGTCGCTCCGTCAATCTTGATGTTAAGCAACTCCCGATTGAAGTTCCCGACGGAATTCAGATTCGCCGTCAGCGTATTTCTCAATCGCGTCACCTCTTCAAGCAGCCGCTCTTCAGTGATCACCGTATTCCACGCGACACCGTCGCCGGAGGCTGGAGATTCCACGGGCGGCGTGGTGGCCGGTTGAGAGGGATTCATCGTCCCTGGCGAAGTGTCGGGGGACGCCGGATTCATTGTCACCGCAGGAATCGGCTGACTCGGCGTCGTATTCTCCGCAGCCACATTCAACGGACGATCGAAGAAGACATCGTAAGGAATGCCGTCGACATATTTCCGGCCGTTGTCGCCGGACTGCGAGGGAGCATCAGACGTTTTCGCTGCCGGTGTCGTTTCGGCGGCGGTGTCCTGCTGCGGAGCTGGATCCCCGGCCTGTGGAGCAGCGGGTTGGGGATCCTCCGAACCGCCACAGCCTGCGAGGACGAGCAGCATCGCCGACAGAACAAACACCGTGCAGCCGTGCATTGGCCATGTTCGCCCGAGGAGAGTCTGAGGAATAGTGAGGACCGATACGGAACGTCTCTGATACATCAGCAGGGGTATTTCCAAAGCAGAGAAATCAGCGTCAATTGAATGGAACCGAGCCGGTCGAAATGAACTGGCCTACTCCCGGGTCCAGTCGTATCGTATACTTCTTTTGACGCGTTTTCCAGACGATTGTAGTGCGAGTGCAACCGAACTTCGGCAGTCCGTGTGCGAGCGCCAGACCCCGGAAACCGACCAGAAACAGGAACGGAACGTCAAAAATGCGAGACACACTGCGAGGTCAATTTCTGCTGGCGACCAAGCATCTGCACGATCCCAACTTCTTTCGCTCAGCGGTCCTGCTTCTGGAACACAATCACGAAGGCGCCATGGGCGTCATTATCAATCGCCCCTCGTCCGTGAATCTCTCTCACGCTCTCGTGGGCCATTTCGATGTCCCCCCCAATGAGAGCGTAATTTACGTCGGCGGTCCGGTCGAACCATCGGCTCTCAGCATGCTGCATGGCGATGCCGCCTGGGGAGAAGACGATCTGGCTGTTGTCCCCGGCGTCTATGTCGGCGGCAGTGCCGAGGCCTTTGAAGAAGTGGTCATCAATTCCACGAGCACCGGCTGCAATGTGCCGTTCCGGATCTTCTCCGGCTACGCAGGCTGGGGCAGCGGTCAGCTCGAAAGTGAGATCAACCGGGGCGACTGGTTCACACTCCAGGCTCGTTCCGAGTTTGTGTTCTCCGACCAGCCTTACGACATCTGGGATGAACTGATTCGGGAATTCCATCGTCAGCACCGCATGCTGCCTATTCCAGCCGATAAAGCGGAATGGAACTGAGTCGAGTTTTCTGACTCATTCGTGCTGAGACCTGCTTTTCCGCGTTTTGCGATCAAACGCGTTTGAAATGCCCCTCCAATTCCGGCATGATGAACACGGGTTCTTCACCCGGCGGGAGCTCGCCCGCGCTTTGAATACGGTTCTGATCCGCCTTGGGAGGGGCTCGATCTATGAGATCACGCAGCCGCGTCAACGTCTCACTTCTCGTGCTTCTACTGATGTTGAGCCTCGCTGACTGCTGTCAGGCGCAGGAACCTGAAGACGCGAAGCAACCGCAGATCCTCGTGCTCGATACGACGGCCTCTGTCTTCAACGAAGCCGACAATTCCGAGGAGTACCGCTTCTACCGGGGCGACGTCATTGACTTCACTCGCAAGACAGACGATCGCTACTACACCGTCGACCCCGACGGCTGGATGCCGGCCAGTGGAGTGATCGAACTCGACAATGCGCTGCAGGCGCTTTCTGGTCGTGGGCGTCGTCGCCGCAACGATCCCGATACCCAGGCCAACCGCGCACTGGTTCTCATGGCTGAGGGCAAACTCGACGAGGCCGAAAAAAATGCCGACCAGCTGCTGACAAACGTTCCGGATCACGTTGCGGGCCTGATCACACGCGCCCTCATTCACCTCGAACAGGCGGATTACGAAAAAGCACAACCCGATCTCGAAAAGGCGTTCCGCAGAGACGCCTCGAACGTGCAGACCATCCTGCTGCTTATTCGCTGCGAACGCGCGAAAGAGAACTACCAGTTCATCGTCGATTTTCTTCAAACCGTTCCGGTGGATGTCGACGCGGATCCCGATCTGCTGATCGAGCGGGCCTATTGCGAATGGATGGTCCTGAAAAGTGAAGAAGCGCTCGCGAGCATCGACAGGGCCATTGAACTTGGCACAAAGCGCGCGGATGCCTGGCACACTCGCGGCAACATCCTGATGTCCATCGGCCGACTTGAAGAAGCGGTCGAGACCTTCACACTTGCGATCGAACGCAATCCCGAGGCGATCAACTCCTACTACTTCAGAGCCGACTGTCTCGGGCAGCTCGGCGAGTACGGTCCTGCAATCGATGACTACACGCGACTGCTTGAGGCAGACAGCAGTGATCACTCCGCTCGAATCGCCCGAGGCCGGCTGTATCGCACCGTCAACGAGACGCAACTCGCCCGGGAAGACTTCGATTACGTCGCCACGAACGCTGAGGACAAAGTCGTCGTTGCCGAGGCGACTTTTCTTCGCGGCCTGACTGCTGAAGATTCCGGCAATGCCGAAGAGGCATTCAAGGATTACAGCCGCAGTATCGAGCTGGATCCCACCCAGGCGGCTCCGCTGCGCGAACGGGGGCGGTTGAACTTTTCCTTCAACGATCCCACGGCTGCCGAAAAGGATCTGTTGCAGGCGATCGAAATCGATTCCGAAGACAGTCTCGCCCTGCGGTTTCTCGGCGATCTTTATCGACTTCAGGAACGATCGGAAGACTCGCTCGAAGCCTATACCGATGCAATCGAGATTGACCCCGATGACGCGGTCGCCTGGAACAACCGCGGCATCGTGCACGAGATGCTGAATCAGCCCGAAGACGCGATCGAGAACTACGAAATCGCACTGACACTCCGTCCCGGCGACACAACATTCGCGACGAACCTGGCTGCTTTGCATCGCAACCGTGGAGAGCACGACCAGGCCGACCGTCGACTCGCGGAGGTCATCGAAGCCTTTCAGGGTGAAGACCAGAGTCCCCTGGCCGAGATCTATTATCATCGGGGAGAGAACGCCCGTTTCGCTCAGAAGCTTGAACAGGCCGTCGAGTTTTATCGAGAAGCCATTCAGCTGAACGGGCAGCACGCCAACGCTCACAACTCTTGCGGGATCTGCCTGGATCAACTGGGGCAATCCAGTGAGGCGATCGATTGCTACAACGCGGCTCTGAAACTCAGCCCGGGATCAGCGGTGATTCTCGTCAACCGCGGGGACGCATTCCGCAACAGCGGGGAATTACAGGCCGCACTCGACGACTACGATGAAGCCGTCCGACAGAGCAGTGACTACACCATCGCTTACAACCAGCGAGGCCTGCTTTATCTGAACGTGAGTAACTATGAACTTGCCGCCCGGGATTTCCGGAAGGCGCTGGAGTTGAACCCCGAATACACACTCGCGCGGGCCAATCTTGCCGATACGCTGCGGTACGACCAGAAACTGGTCGACGCGATCGCCGAGTATTCGCTGGCTCTGGTCGCCGCCCCACTGAATGTCTCCCTGCTTTACGGACGGGGCGAATGCTACCGTCAGCTGAACCGGCGAGCAGAAGCCGAGGCCGCTTACAGAACAGCCCTGGCTCAGGACAACAACTACGATCTGGCCTGGGTTGGACTGGGAGAACTTTACGAAGAGGGCGACCAGCTGGCGGGGGCGGTCGACTTCTACACTCGGGCCATTGAGATTACGCCCGATTATCTGTGGGCCCTCTACCGGCGTGGATTCTGTTTGTCGCTCCTTAATCGCGATGAAGAATGCATCACCGATTTCGATCGTGTCCTCGAACTCAATCCCGATCACCTCAACGCCCGACTCTTCCGCGCCAATTCCTACCGCGATCTGGAACAGTTTGAGAAGGCACTGCCAGACTACGAACGGGCTCTGCAGGTCGATGACGAATATGTTTACATGTTTCTCGGGCGAGGACTTTGCTTCGAGATGATGGAACAGTACGGGGCGGCCATCGACGATTACTCGAAAGTGATCGAACTCGAACCGACGATGTCGGGCGGCTTCACCGATCGGGCCCGTTTGCACGCCTCCGTGACCGATCCGTCCATCTTCAATCCGAAGCAGGCTCTCCGTGATGCGAAGAAAGCCTGCACGCTCACGGAGAACAACGATCCGATCGCGCTGGAAGCTCTGGCGATGGCCCACGCGGCTGGCGGAGAATTTGACAGCGCCGCTGAGTTGCAGAAGCAGGCGATTCGACTCGCCGAAGAGCGGGGGACCTACAACAACCAATATCTCCGCGAAGCCAACGAGCGCCTCAAGCTGTACACGAAACGCAAACCGTACGTGCTGGCGACCAGAAGTAAGGACACCCGAGAGACGCCGAAAACGTCGCCGGGAAAACCCGCGACTAAACCTTCTGCAACACGTCGTCGTGGCTCAGAAGGCCTGACCGGCGGTGCGGGGTCCCTGTTCGGATCGTCTGCTCTCCCGAAGGACAAGGAGCCGGAAGCCCCCGCTCCACCTGCGGAAGACAGCGAAATTCCAGCCCCACCCGCTCTGTAACAGGTCGGGCCTGGAGAGGCCTGCGGGACGTCCGCGCATGAAGAAACAGGCGATCCATTCCGGGAATGAATCGCCTGCTTTGTTCCATCACAAAAGGAAAGCGATCGCGCGTGTCGCGGCGAACTAGTCTTCCTTCTTGGTCTTTTTCTTCTTCTTGCCGATCACGGTCTTCATGACGCGGACCTTCGGCAGGCCAACAGGGCTCTGGCCTGCGACCCAACGGTCTTCGCCCTGAAGGAATGCGATCCGCTCGCCGCGCTTGAGCACGTTACGAGAACGCCGCATCTTGCTGCTGGCTTTCAGGCTGTTATCCAGTGACATGACAGTAACCTTACTCGATATCGTTAAAGTGGGGCCAACTTGCTCGTTCAGCAAAGCCTGCAACCAGTATCGGTCACATGAAAACGAGCCGGATATGGTAATCTGCTCCAAAATCAAACGCAAGCGTGAATAGGCGCCTGAGTTTAGGCGTCCAGCGTCTACTCCGTCGGGGGCTCGATGCCGAAGTCTCGGATCGTCAGCAGGGTTCGATGCGGCAGGTTCCGTTCAGCAAACGCAGCTGCTCCGCCTTCGAGCCGGTCGACAATTCCCGCCACCGCAATGACTTCACAGCCGAAATCCTGGATCCGGTCCACGGCCAGCAGGGCACTGCCTCCGGTCGTCACAACGTCTTCCACGATAACGACTTTCATCCCGGGCTTAACCGGCCCTTCGACATATTTATTCGTGCCGTGCCCCTTCGATTCCTTCCGAATCATGAAGCCCACGACATCCCGGTTCGCTTCCGCGGCTACGGTCAGCATGCCGCCAACAATCGGATCGGCTCCGATCGACATCCCGCCAATGGCGTCGAAATCGAACTCTTCCAGCAGTTCCCAGAATCCGAGGGAAACGAGCCGCAGCCCCTCAGCGTGCAGAGTGACCTGCTTGCCATCGAGGTAATATTTCGCCTTCCGTCCGGAAGCGAGGGTGAAGTCGCCGAATTTGAGGGCTCGTTCGTGAAACAATTCTTTCAAACGGGTCAGATTGGGCATAGCTACGGACTTTGAGTTCATGAATGTTCTGGGTGTGCCACTGGCTCCGCCAGTGCAAAAATGCCGCCGATCCAGACGCATGTTCTCGTGCAGAACGGTCGCGACTCGGAATTTTCGCATCGATCGACAGTTTGCGGGCTGATATACTGTCTCGGTGGTGCACGATACCAAATCTCGATTCGGACCTGAAGCTGGCGGGGAAATTCATGGAATTGACGCGACGACGCGCACTGATGGCAATGGGACTGCTCGCCGCCGGCGGTCCGTCCGCCTTCGCCAAACGACAGGACCCCAAAGTCAAACTGGCCGTCACACGGGCACTCGACTATCTGGTCCGTGACCAAAAACGGCAGGGCTACTGGGAAGCCAACGGCGGCCAGTATCGCGTCGCCATGACCGCCCTGTCCGGCATGGCTCTCCTCTGCGAAGGCTCGACCACGACTCGCGGCAAGTACGCGAAAACCGTCCGCACGGCTGTCGACTATCTCGTCGACATGTCGCAGCCCAATGGGCTCATCGGCTACGAAAAGGACTACCACTACACCTACGGGCACGGCTTCTCGATGCTCTTTCTTTCCCAGGTGCTCGGTGAAGAAGAAGGAGCCGAGCGACGGAAGAACCTCCTGAGAGTCCTCAAGAACGCGGTCGCCTTCAGCGGCTACGCCCAGACCAGTCGAGGCGGCTGGGGCTACGTTTCCGCTAAAGACGGAGGCGATTTCGACGAAGGTTCCACCTGTATCACGCAGGTTCAGGGGCTTCGCGCCTGTCGCAACGCCGGGATCCCGGTGCCAAAGGAGATCATCGACCAGGCCAAGCAGTACATCAAAGATTGCACCACCGATAAAGGGGGCGTGCAGTACAGCATCCGCGGCGGGGGAGAGCGGCCGCCAATCACCGCAGCCGCGGTCGCAGCCATGTACAGCGCCGGCGAATACGAAGAATCGGACCATGTCACCAAGATGCTCGAGTTCTGCAAGGACAACATCTGGCCGAGCCCGAGCGGCAACACCAACTACTTCGGCCACTGGCATTACACGCACTACTATTATGCTCAGGTGATGTACCGCGATCCGGACCTCTGGACACGCTACTTCGACGACATCTCCCGCCAGATTCTCCCCAAGCAGAACGCCTCGGGAGCCTGGAAAGAAGGGCACATCGGCGACGTCTACACGACCGCCATCAACGCCACGATCCTCCAGCTCGACAATGGTTACGTCCCGATTTATCAGCGATAACACGCCTTACCCCGCAGCGTTTCACTGATTTTCTGAGGAAGACGTCCAACTCGACAGGGTGGCATAGACATTCGAGACGTTCATGGCGCAGCCTCTTGTCGCTGCGCGATCCGGCCCAGTTTCGCCCGACCACCCCGAGGACGCGGCGTGATCTGATCGAAGCGAACGCGACCTACAGTTGCCACCGGACGCGAAACCGGGCAGAATGAAGGGCGACGGTTCCCCGGCCATCCATTGAGACAATTCCATGCAGCAGAACGACCCTCATCACGTGAATTACGGCAAGATTTTCCTCGGACTGTGCGGGCTGACCCTGCTGTCGGTGCTGATTGACGTGGCGGCAATGCCATCGTGGGAAGTGATTGTCGCCCTGCTCGTGCTGGCCGTGGCGGCTGCCAAGGCCGGGCTCGTGATGCTCTATTTCATGCATCTGAAGTTCGAGCGGGCCTGGAAATACGCCCTGCTGGCACCGACGATCATCCTCTCGATCGGCATGATCCTGGCCCTGTTTCCGGATATCTCCCTGCATTACTACCCGCTGGATGTGCCTCAGGTCGACTGACACCACACGGCCGCCCCGAAGCGGAATTCCGTCAATTTGTCGCAACCCGCCGCCCGCAGACTCATTTTTCCAGGCCCGAGGCCTACACTTCGGCATGCGGGCGAGTGTCGGTGACTGCACCGGCGGTCCGCTACTCTTCCCCCGCGTATCGAACTCGGTCTGATTATGTCCTCAGCGGAAAATAACGATCCTGTCAGCGACATCCCGCCTTCGTCGAACGAACGATCTTTCGTGATGCGTCGCACGATCGGCGGCATTCTCTGGCTGCTGGTTGGTGTTTCCCTCCTCGTGATGTGGTTCACCCCGGCTCGCCCGAATGTCGGACAACTGAACGATGCTTCGACGATTGAGATGATCTCTGAGGTCGAGCTCGAACAGCGCGAGGTCGCCAGCTTTTCGCTGACCGAACGCAGCGGCGAAACGGTGACGAAACAGGACCTGCTTGGCCAGCCGTGGGTGGTGAACTTCATCTTCACCCGCTGCGTGATGTCCTGCCCCGGCAACACCAAAGCGATGATGGAGCTGGCCGAGAACTGCGAAGACACCGACGTAAAGCTCGTCACGATCACGGTCGATCCGGAACACGATACCCCCGAACGGCTGCAGGATTACTCGGAAATCTACGGAGCAGACCCCGAACAGTGGCTCTTCCTCACTGGGGAAAAGGACGAGATTCACGACCTGATCCGCAACAGCTTTCTGCAGGCGGTGGAAGAACGAACCGGTAAAGACCGGCTGCTCGGCTTCGAGTTCGCCCACACCGACCGGGTGATGCACATCAACGAAGAGGGCCTGATCGTCGGCCAGTACCTGGCGACTGATCCGGTTTCGATGGCGACCCTGGCTCGCGTGCTCCACGGGGAAATGGAGACGCCGGAGAAGAACGAATTCCTCGTCCCCAAAGCCGCCTCCGGAGACCTTCCTGCAGAAGCCGGCACCTCGACAGCAGCAGACGCAGACGTGCCAGGTGAAGACGTCGAACAGGTTGAAGCCGCCGAGCCGGTCGTCCCCGGCTGGCTGAAAACACTCCCGGCAGTCAACGCGAGCCTCAATGGGTTGGCGACGGTGCTGCTCGTGATCGGGTTCATTCTGATCAAGCAGAAAAAGGTTCAGGCTCACAAGACAACCATGCTGACCGCCTTCGGCGTCTCGGCTGTCTTTCTCGCCTGTTATCTGACCTACCATTTCGGCCTGCAGGCGTATACGGGGGAATCGTCGAAGAGTTTTCCCGACCTGGGATTCATCCGGCAGGTGTATCTGGTGATCCTGATCAGTCATATCCTGCTCGCGGTGACCGTGCCGGTTCTGGCGGGAATGACGATTTATCTGGGCCTTCGCGGCCGGATCGAACGACATCGCACGATCGCTCGAATCACGTTCCCTATCTGGTTGTATGTGTCCGTCACTGGCGTCATAATCTATTTCATGCTGTACCATCTGGCGGGAGTCGCCTGACCGAGTTGTGACGTCCATGAGAACGATGCGAAACCTCATTCTGGCCTGCCTGCTGCTGGGAATTCTGCCCGGACTGGCTGAACCCGCGCCGTGTTCGGCCTGTCCGATGTGCAAGACGGCAACGGAAACGGCCGACGATCAGTCGCGACCCGCCGCCTACATGGCCAGCATTCTCACGATGCTCAGCATGCCTTCGATTCTGTTTGCCGTCGCTGGTGTCACCCTGTATCGGATGACCCGCCGGGAAGAATCGCAGCTTGCCGACCTGACGGAAGCTGATGACAGGAATCCGGACGAACCGCTCGTCTGAATCTGCTGAATGGCTGCAGCTCATATCGTGTTGCCGTGCTACCGCAGCCGGCGACGATCGACCCTCTCTTAATCTCCGTTGAACTGATTGTCTGGTCCATGTCCGAAGAGTATTCGAAGTACGGTTTCTCGACCCGCGCTGTCCACTCCGGCGTCAACAAAGACTCCCTCTACAACAGCTGCACTACGCCGATCTACACCTCGTCGACGTACTACTGGAACGACCTGACGACCAACAGCGGCTACGACTACACCCGCAGCGCCAACCCGACCCGCAAAGCTCTCGAAGAGAACATTGCCTCCCTCGAAGGGGGCGTCGGTGCCCAGGCAACGGCTACCGGCATGGCGGCCATCACCACGGTGATGCATTTGTTCGTCCCGGGTGATCACATCATCGCCGGCAACGACATTTATGGTGGCACCTACCGTCTGTTCGCCGATGTCTTCACCAAGATGGGGCTTCGCTTTTCCTTCGTCGACATGGGCAACGCCGACGCCGTCCGTGAAGCGATCACCCCGGATACCAAGTGCATCTGGATTGAAACGCCGAGCAACCCACTCCTGAATGTGGTCGACATTGAAGCGGTGACCGCCGTCGCCCGCGAACGCCGGCTGCTCACCATTGCCGACAATACCTTCCTGTCGCCGTATCTGCAGCGCCCCTTCGAGATGGGCGTCGATATCATCGTCCACTCGACCACGAAGTACCTAAACGGTCACTCCGATGTCGTCGGCGGCTGCGTCGTCTCCAAGACCAAAGAACACGCCGACAAGGTTGCCTACATCGTCAACGCACTCGGCCTTGGCTGTTCGCCGTTCGATGCGTTTCTCGTCCTGCGTGGCGTAAAGTCGCTCGGCCCCCGCATGGAAGCCCATCAGAAAGGCGCCATGGCCGTCGCCCGAATGTTGGACGGACATGCGAACGTCGAAAAGGTCTACTACCCGGGCCTCGAATCGCATCCGGATCACGAGCTCGCCAAGCGTCAGCAGAAGGGCTTTGGCGGCATGGTCAGCTTCGACATCAAAGGGGGCCGCCCGGCTGCCGAGAAGCTCTTCGCCCGCACGAAGCTGTTCCAGCTGGCCGAATCGCTTGGCGGGATTGAATCGCTGATCGAATACCCGGAAACGATGAGCCACGCCTCAATGACCGCCCAGGCCCGCCTTGCGGCCGGCATCAGCGAGAAAACGATCCGCATCTCCGTCGGCATCGAAGACCCGCAAGACCTCGTCGCCGACCTGAAGCAGGCCCTCGAAGGCTAAGCCAGAACAAAGCAGGGTGGCTCGACCACAACTGCGGCCGGGTCGCGCCGCGACCAGAGGCTGCGCCATCGTCGATGAGCTATTCTCAGGCCGCCCGATCTGCGCGGATCGGGTAGCCCCGGTTGCTCCGCTACCGGGGCCGACGCAGACGGCAAGAGGTCTCATACGAGACGTTACGGCCAGGCACAGATCGCAGCATCAACGGCCTCGCTGGCAGATCCGCTCGGGCTGACTCAACAGGCGCGACCCGATGCTTCTGTGAGACGTCCAAGCTGCGTTCGGGCACACAATTGCTGGGATACGCTTCGCTATCTCAGCCTACGGAGCGAGGGACTTACTTCACGTTCTCGGGGACGAGTTTGCGGAGTTCCCGATTGAGGAAGCTTTCGACGTCGCGGGCGAGTTCCTGCTGCTTGGCGTACGCGGCAATCGACTCGGCCTTTTTGATCGTCAGGTTGCGAATCACTTCCTTGATTTCCGGAATCGCGTGCGGGCTGACACTGATCTGACGGATGCCCATGCCAATCAGCAGCGGCACGCAACGGGGATCGGAACTCATCTGGCCGCAGACCGACACTGGAATGTCGTGATTCTTGGCCGCCTTGACCACCATGTCGATCATGCGAATGATCGCCGGATCAGCCGGGTTGTGCCATTTGGCGACCTGAGGATCGGACCGATCCGCAGCGAGCGTGTACTGGATCAGATCGTTGGTGCCGATCGAGAAGAAATCGACCTCGCGAGCGAATTCTTCGGCCATGAGAACCGTCGCCGGGACTTCGACCATTATGCCGAGGGAGACCTCGCTGTTGAACGGAATCTTCTGTTCTTCCAGGTCTTCCATCACTTCGCGAACGATCAGCCGGGCCTGGCGAAATTCGAGCAGGGAGGAGACGAGCGGGAACATGATGCCGACTTTGGCCCCCACGGAAGCGCGCAGGACGGCGCGAATCTGCGTTTTGAACATGTCCATGTCGTGCAGACTCATCCGGATACTGCGGAGCCCGAGCGCCGGATTGGAATCGTCTCCATAGGATCGTCGGATCCAACCGGGGATTTTGTCGGCTCCCAGGTCGAGGGTCCGGATGGTGATCGGCTGATCCTTGAAAGCCGAGATGACCTCCGTGTAGGCGTTGTAGTGATCTTCTTCCGTCGGAATCGAGTCGCGGCCGAGGTAGAGGAACTCGGTTCGATACAATCCGATACCGTCAGCTCCCTTCTGTTCGCACTGCTCGGCTTCCTGAGGAAACTCGATGTTGCCCATCAGGCTGATGCGGGCGCCATCTTTCGTTTCCGAGACGAGATCACGCATCTGTCGACGGCGAGCGGCCACCGACTTGTACTTCTGTCGAACTTCGTTGATACGCCAGAGCGTGTCGTCATCCGGCTCGATGATGAACTCGCCGCTCGTGCCATCGACGACCACGGTATCGCCGCCCGAAACGTCGGCCAGAAAGGGACCAAGACCGACGATTGCCGGGATCTCAAGAGCAGCCGCGAGAATCGCCGTGTGGCTGGTCCGTCCGCCAACTTCCGTGGCGAACCCGAGGACAACGTCCTTCTTCAGGCCGGCGGTTTCGCTGGGCGTGAGGTTGTGCGCCAGCACGATAACCGGTTGTGTGAGTTCGGCCAGACTTTCCCGCTGCTCACCCAGGAGGTGGCGGAGGATCCGCTTTTCCAGGTCGTAAATATCCGCGGCCCGTTCCGCGAAGTACGCGTTGCCGAGGGCCTGGAATTGCCGGGCATACTTGCGCAGCGTGCGGCTGGCTGCGAACTCCGGGCTGTAGCAGCGATCCTTGATGAGCAGTTCGACTTCAGAAATCAGCTTCGGATCCTGCGCCATCTGAAGATGGGCTCCGAAGATGGCTCCGTACTGCTGCCCGAGAGCTTCGTTGGCGAGCCGCTCGTTCTCGAGGATCTCCGTGGAAACCCCGTCGAGCGCCTGCCGCAGCCGTTCCAACTCCTGATCGACAATCCGGCGGGGGATGAAACGCTGCGGGATGCGGAAGTCTTCACTCCCCATCACGAGCGCATCGCCGACCGCGACGCCGGGGGAGACGGCTATTCCGTTTCTAGTAATCATGGTTCCGTCCGATTGAGCGGAGATGGGATAAGTGGGTGAGTTCTGAGTTTTCGGACTAGCGACACGGTCCCGGTCACCTGGCGGTTCCGTCGAACAACGAAACCGACCTGATTGAACCACGAATTCCTTTCGTGGCGGCAAGAGCAACGTTCCGTTCCTGGATGACGCCGTTCGAGCCCCATGAAAAAACTGTGCTGAAGCACAAGCCTCAGCACAGAATTGTAAAGAGTATTTCCGTTCAGGACAAACCGCCCGAACCTGTCAATTCGAGGCTTATTCCTGCTTGAACATTTCGTTGCTGCGATCGCCGCGCGACAGCAGATACGCCATCAGGTCGAGGATCTCCTCTTCATTGAGCGTATTAAGCAGTGCGTTGGGCATCATCGACGTTTTGGCCGGTTCCATCTCTTCGATGTCTTCCCGCTTCACGACGGCCATCTCGTCCGGGTTCATCATGTTGGTGTTGATCCGGTACGTGTTGCCGGCCAGGTTGACGATTCGGCCGATGACCACCTTGCCGTCGATCGTGACAATCTGCACGGCTGCGTATTGATCGCTGATCTGCTTGCTCGGCAGGACGATCGATTCGAGGATGTCCTTCTTGCTGAAGCGGCCAGCCAGAGCGGTCAGGTCCGGTCCGATGGCTCCCCCCTGTTCGTCGAAACGATGGCAGGCGAAGCAATTCGCGGCAGCAAACATCTGACGGCCGTGCTCGAAGTCGCGGTTTTTCAGCTTCTCGTCGAGCAGCGGAACCAGCTCTTCCATCTTCCAGTCCTTCACAAACGGACGGGATTCGGTCGAAGCCAGCGTGTTCGACTCTTCGGGCGTGGCTTCCAGGATCGGCTTCAGACGTTCTTTGGCTTCTTCATCGACATGAGCCAGTGCATCTTCGCGAATGTGCTGAACGAACAGGCTGAAGCTCGCGCCGCCGCGATACTGCGAAGCCCGGTTGAACCACTTGAAGTACGTCTCCTGCAATTCCGGAGTCCAGCCGGTCGTCAGATGACGCAGCGACTTGGCGTAGTCGATCTGTTCTTCCTGAGTCGGCGCCTTCTGCAGCAGTCCGACCACTTTCTCAGCGGCGGCCGGAGCCTGCAGGTAAACCAGCATCTGAGCGTATTCCGAGTTCAACGGATACGAGCGAGCCGGCACCATCGGGCTGAACTTCTCGATCAGCTGCTGACGCTGGTCATGCGACGGGGGGCCGAGTCGCACGAAGGCGATCGTGTAGACCCGCATCGCGGTCAGCTTCTGAGCTTCGTTCAGCTTCGACCAGTCGAGACTGTTCACGGCGTCCAGAATTTCCGTCAGCTCTTCGCGGCCGTATTCCTGATCGGAGCTCCACTCGGGCAAAGCGCGATCGATCTCGGCATCCTTTCCGGACACCTTTTCGTCACGTTCATAAGAACGAGCCAGCGCCATCAGACCATTCAGAGCTTCCCATGGCTGCTTGGCCTGCAGGGCTTTCTCTTTCCATTCGCTCGTTGGACGATGCTCGATGGCGATCCGAGCGGCGAAGCGAACGAAGCGGTCCTTGTCGTTGAGGAACGGCCAGGCTTTCTTAACGGCATCGGGGTGATCGCCCAGGTGGAGCGTTTCCAGCTGACGGCGAGTGGTCCGTGCCACGGCGTTCGGGTCGTCGAGATCTTCGGTAACCTTGTAACCTTCGATCGGCTTCGTTGATTCCGAGCCTTTGTAAGTCACGCGATACAGCCCCGACTGCACCTTCCGGCCGCCGATGGCGAAGTACATCGCCCCATCTTTCGGATTCACAACCAGGTCGGTCAGCGGCAGCGGAGTTCCGGTGATGAACTCTTCAGCCGTTGCCGCGTACGAAGCTCCATCCGGCTCGAGATGCACGGCGTAAAGCTTGCCGTAACTCCAGTCGCTGGCGAAGAACGCTTTCTGATACTTCTGCGGGAACTTCGCCCCGTACCCGAAGGTCACGCCGGTCGGAGAACCGGGGCCGATGTTGATCGTCGGAGGAACGCTGTCCTGATAGTAAACCGGCCACTTGCCGCCGCCGTTCCGCCAGCCGAACTCGGCTCCGCTGACGACGTGACAAATGCGGGTCGGACGATACCAGGGCGTATTCACATCCCATTCCATGTCGGCATCGTAGGTAAACATCTCGCCTTCTGTGTTGAGGGCAGCGTCGTACTGATTGCGGAATCCGGTCGCGACCAGTTCCCACTCGGTTCCTTCCGGATTGATGCGGCAGATGTATCCGCCCGGAGCAGGGGTCCCTTTCATGAAGCCACGACCATACGGACGAGGCAGCAGCAGATCTTCATCCCAGTGCGTCGGCACGCGGGACTGATCGATTTCGGTCAGATCCGTGCGGTTCCCGCAAACGACATAGAGCCCCTTCTTGTCCTGCGTATGAAACACAGCGTGGGGACCGTGTTCGCCAGTTCCATGCAGCGGGCGCAGCATTTTGACGGTGTCGAGGTTGTCGTCGCCATCGGAATCGGTCACTCGATAGAGGCCGCCTTCGTACTGCTTGGCTTTATTCACGGAGACATACAGCGAGTCGAACGCCCAGAAAAGTCCCTGAGCTTCGCCGATGTCGGCATTGATTTTTTCGACTTTCAGCCCTTCAGTCGTACCGAGCGGCGGAACCGTGACGCGAAAGAGTCCCCCGTACTGATCGCAGACAATCAGCCGACCTTTGGGATCGGTACACATCGAAACCCACGAGCCCTCGACATCAGGGGGAACCGAGTAGAGCAGTTCCACCTGAAAATCTTTGGCGATCTTCATATCAGCGATCGGAGTCGCCATCGCTTTCGGTTCATCATCGTCGTCCTGCTTCGCAGCCGTCGATTCTTCCTTGTCGGGACGCTTCATCGCCGGCTTTTCGGCTTTGGTATTCTCTTTCTTCTTGCCGATTTCGCGGAGTCGAACGTTACGGAACTGCACTTTCATGGCTGGTCCACGATGAACCTGAAACGCCAGCAGGCCCTTCATTTCCCGTTCGGAGGGCTGATCGTCGATAATTTCGACGGCGACAACGCCATCAACCTTATGGATCAGTCGCTTGCCGCGAGCAATAATTGTGAGCTCGTGCCATTCGGTCAGATCTTTCTGATCGACTTCGACGTCGAGCTTCTCGGCGTTCTTTTTACCGTCTGCGGTGACGGTCACTTTTTCGCCTCGTTTAGCGACAATGCCCCGACCGCGTTCGTCGTACAGCATGGCCGTGTACTGCGGATTCGGGTGCATATCAGCCTGATAGCCGCCGACCGACCAGGGGCCGACATCTTCCTTCAGCTGGCTGCGATACTGAACGCCGGAGTTATTGTCTCCTTCGAGACGGAACTCGACACGAAGTTCAAAATCGGCGACCTCGCCCCCTTTCCAGATGAGGAACTGGTTATACTTCAGATGGTCGGGCCCGTTGGTTTTGCCGGTGATGACGCCATCTTCGACGGACCACAACTCGGGATTCCCATCCCAGCCGGAAAGATCCTTCCCGTTAAATAACGACTTGAACCCCGGCTCTTCGGCCTGGGCTGCTCCGGCCGCGAGGCCCACGCAGAGAGTCAGCAGAGAATACAGATAAAATCGCACAATTCGCTCCCGAAGTTCGATCGGTGGTGTTGGAATGAGTTCTCAATGAAACGCGGAGAAGGGTTTCCGGATGCACGTCATGTGGCGGAAACTAAAAGCGAGCGGCATTCGGTATCGAACGCCGGCTGGTCACAGAAACAGATTCGCATTCATTGTTGAGAACGTTTCCGGGAATGTCAATCACGTCGAACGCACACTTCGAACCGTGGGAAACGATTTGAAATTCCGCTTCCCGGTCGACTAGGATGTCCAAGAATTCATTTGATCGAACGAGTTTCAGGAGGATCGCGGATGCCGCGGGAATGGCAATTTGTCAGTCACGATACCGGGCTGGTTAAGTCACTGGCGGGTCAGATGCGCTGTTCTTCGCTGCTCGCCCAGGTTCTCCTTTCCCGGGGATTCTCTACGGCGGAAGACGCCAAAGGGTTCCTTTCCGCCAAGCTGGCCACCCTGCAGGATCCGGAAGTTCTGCCGGGTGTCGCGGAAGCGGCCGATCTGATGGCCGAAGCTGTTCGTCAGAAGCGGCGAATCACCATCTACGGCGACTACGACGTCGACGGTATGACTTCGACATCGATCCTTTACCACTGCATCACGCAGGCCGGCGGCACGGTCGACTACTACATCCCCTGCCGCATGGAGGAAGGCTACGGCCTGAACTGCGATGCTATTCGCGAGCTCCACGAAGCCGATCCTGAGCGGCTCGTGGTCACGGTCGACTGCGGCATCTGCAGCGTCAAAGAAGCCGATCTGGCTCGCGAACTCGGCCTCGATCTGATCATCACCGATCACCACACCATTCCGGACGAACTTCCCCGGGCGAAGGTCCTCGTGCATCCCCGGCTGCCGGGCGGCGAAGAGTGCTTCCCCCATCTGTGCGGAGCCGGCGTGGCGTTCAAGCTCGCCTGGGCGGTCAGCAAGCGGCTCGGCGATGGACAGCGTTCCAGCGAGCGGATGCGGGAATTCCTCAAGAGTGCCGTCGGACTGGCGATGATCGGAACCGTCGCCGATGTCGTCCCGCTCGTTGGCGAAAACCGACTCATCGTGAAATACGGCCTCGATACGCTGCGACAACAGGCCGGACCGGGTCTGGCGGCCATGCTGCAGGTCATCGGGCTCGACAAAAAGTCGTGCGTCACTGCTGAAGACATCGCTTTTGGAATCTCGCCGCGTCTGAACGCAGCCGGCCGACTCGGGCAGGCGCGACTGGCGGTCGACCTGCTGACGACTAACCAGACCGATCGAGCGGCTCAACTGGCGACGTATCTCGATGGACTCAACAAACAACGGCAAACCGTTGAACGCAAGATCCTCAAGCAGGCCCGCGAAGAGATCCAGCAGCACCCGGAATGGCTCGAACAGCCCTGTCTGGTGATTGGCCACCATGACTGGCATGTCGGTGTCATTGGCATTGTCGCCAGCCGAATTGCCGAACAGTACGAGAAGCCGACGATCATGATCGCGCTGAACTCCAGCACGGGCATCGGACAGGGCTCCGGCCGGACGTTTGGCGAAGTCAACCTGCACGCTGCCGTGACCACCGGAGTGGATCTGCTGGAAACGTTCGGCGGGCATCCGGCGGCCATCGGCCTGAAGCTTCGCGCGGACCGTCTCGACGAATTCCGCGAGCGGATCAACGGACAACCGGTTCTCATGAGTGAAGCAAAAATCGCGAATCCCCGCCGCATCGATGCCGAAGTGACCCTGGGTGAACTCTCCGTCCGCGCCATCAAGGAACTGGAGTATCTCGGCCCGTTTGGCTGCGAGAACGATCGGCCCATCTTCGTCTCGACCGGTCTGGAGCTGGCCGAGGAACCGAAGACGATGGGCGAAGGCGGGCGGCATCTGGCCATCCGCGTGAAGCACTATGGCGCCACCATGCGGGCGATTTCATTCGGACGGGGCGAATGGGCCGAAGAGATGGCGGCGGCTCAGGGCCGGCTGTCGGTCTGCTTCAAACCGATCATCAACGAATTCCGCGGCCGCGAGAGCGTGGAGTTGCAGATCATCGACTGGCGTGCCGATGGCGCACCCCCGCCTCAGAGCCGACGGACAGCGACCGTCGCGGCTGTCGATGGCCAGGACTGCTGACTCTGGCTGGTGACTAGTCGATTCTGCAACCGGATGTCCGAAGCCGGGGGCTCTAGCGAGAATGCGACTTTGGCGCCGCTGACATGTTTCAGGTTTGATATTTCGGTTCGACGACGGATAAGATTTGTTGTTCGCCTGATTTCATGCTCCGGAGCCGGATTCCGTCCGGACCTCCCGTGCTTCATCTCCGACCTTTGAACTCATTCAAGGACGAGTCGTATGCTGTTGAAACTTCCTTCCACACTTTGCCTCTGCCTCTGCGGATTGCTGCTGACCGCGCAGATTGCCGATGCCCAATCCTCCCGCCGGCCGGCTCGTGTCGGCAGTTCGGTGGTTAAAGCCACGGCAGCGGAAAAGAGCAAAGACGAGGAGAGCGAAGAAGCCGCGACCAAGATCCGCTGGGCCGAGATCGAACTCTCCGGCATGCTGTCCGAAGGGCCGTCGCTGCCGGGACTGTTCGGTGAGATTGGCCAGTCGCTGACGCAGATCTCCGATCGACTCGACCGGGCCGCTAAAGACGACACCGTCGACGCCGTGGTCCTTAAGATCACCAATCCGCTCATCGGCCTGGGATCCGTTCATGAGTTGCGGACGAAGATCCTCAGCGTCCGCGAGTCTGGCAAGCCGGTTCATGCTCTGCTCGAAACAGCGCTGACCACCGACTATCTCATCGCGACCGCCTGCGACAAGATCTACATGCCGGAGCCGGGCATGCTGCTGATGACCGGACTGCGAGCCGAAGTCAGCTTCTACAAGAATCTGTTCGACATGCTCGATGTCGAAGTCGATGTGCTGCGTGTCGGAAAGTACAAGGCAGCCGCCGAACCTTACACCCGCACCGAAATGAGTCCTGAATTCCGTCAGGAAATCAACGACCTGCTCGACAGTCAGTACAGCATTATCTGCAAGATGATTGCCGAGTCGCGGGACATGTCGGTCGAAGACGTGAAGAAGGCGATCGACAACGGACCGCATACTTCTACGACCGCGAAAGAGTACGGTCTCATCGACGAAATCCGCTACGCTGATGAACTCGAAGACATCGCCCGCGACGGCGATGAAGACGCCGAGTTCACTCTGGTACAGCGTTACGGCAAAGAGAAGGTGGACACCAACTTTGAAGGGTTCACCGGCATGATGAAGATGATGAATCTGATGATGGGCGTCGATCCGAGCAAGAAGAAATCGGTTGCTCCGCAGATCGCCGTCATCTATGCCAACGGATCGATCATGAGCGGACGCGGCACCAGTGGCCCGTTCGGCGACGAAATCATCGGCTCGGAAACGATGGTCAAGACCATTCGGGAAGCAGCCGAGAACGACCGCGTGAAGGCCATCGTCCTGCGAGTCAACAGCCCGGGCGGAAGTGCCGTGGCCAGCGACTTGATCTGGCGGGCCCTCGAGCAGGTCGACAAGCCGGTTGTCGTCAGCATGGGTGATGTCGCGGCCAGTGGCGGTTACTACATCTCCATGGGAGCCGATCACATTTACGCGGAACCGGGAACCATTACCGGGTCCATCGGAGTTGTCGGCGGCAAGCTGGCTCTCGAAGGTCTCTTCGAAAAGCTCGGCATCACAACGTCCTACGTGACCCGCGGCGAGAACTCCGGCGCGTTGAGCATCATGCAGCCGTTCAGCGAATCGGAACGCAAGGCGATGCAGCGGACGATGAACGAGATCTACGAGATCTTCGTGACCAAAGCCGCAGCCGGCCGTGAAATGGATGTCGACGAACTCAAGGAACTCGCGGGCGGTCGCATCTACACCGGTGAAGTCGCCGTCGAGAATGGTCTGGTCGATGACCTCGGCACCCTCGACGATGCCTTCAAGAAGGCGAAGGAACTGGCCGGGCTGGAGAATGCGAAAGACGTCGACCGTCTGCTGCTGCCGAAACCGACCAGTCCGTTCGAGCAGCTGTTCGGCCCGCTCGATACCGAAGTGAAACAGGACGTGGCGACCTCGGTCGTGCAGGACCTGCTCCCTGCGGAACTGACCGCCGAACTCCGACGGGCCATGATCATCAACGAACTCTCGGCCACTGATCCCCGCCTGCTGCTGATGCCATTTCAGCTGCGATTCAAATAAGACGACAACCGAGCCGACTCAGAATGGGATCGTTCGCCCACGGGGCGCAGTCCCGGCTTCGGATGACAGACTCTAATTCGGAAGAAAAGATGTCACGACACCTTCTTACGCTTTCCACTGTTCTCGGCCTCTGCCTGGCCGCGACCACGCCCTCCGCACAGGCAGAATCCCTTCTTGTGGAAACCGAGTCCTTCGACGCCCACAACGGCTGGGAACTCGATACGCAGTTTATTGAGATCATGGGCTCGCCCTACCTGCTGGCACATGGCCTCGGCCGCCCGGTCGAAGATGCGACCACGACCGTGAAGTTCCCGAAGCCGGGAACGTATCACGTCTTTGTTCGCACCAAGGACTGGGTCGCCCGCTGGGATGCTCCGGGGGAACCGCCGGGACAGTTTCAGGTGCTCGTTAACGACAAGGCTCTCGAACCGACTTTCGGCACGAAGAGCGCCGAATGGTTCTGGCAGCCGGGTGGCACCGTTGAAATCGAAAAGCCGGAAACGCGAATCGCTCTTCACGATCTGACCGGCTTTGATGGCCGTTGTGATGCGATCTACTTCACGACGGACGCCAACGAAAAGCCGCCGGAAGCCTCGAAGATTCTTGGCAGCTGGCGCAAGCAGCAGCTCGGTCTTTCCGAAGAGCCGACCGAAACTGGTCCGTTCGACCTGGTTGTCGTCGGCGGCGGATACTCCGGTCTCGGAGCCGCGATCTCGGCCGCTCGTATGGGAATCAAAGTCGCTCTGATTCAGAACCGCCCGGTGCTGGGCGGCAACGGCAGCTCGGAAGTTCGTGTGTGGGCCCAGGGTCTGGTTCGTCGCGGAGAGTTCCCGCACATCGGAGAGATTGTCGACGAGATTTCCGATCAGGCGACAAAATCTCCGGGTACTTACGAAGAGTTCGAAGATGAAAAGAAGGAACGGATTGTTCGGGCCGAACCGAACATCACGCTGTTCCTGAATCATCACGCCTACAAAGTTGACATGGACGATGAGAAGATCGAAGCCGTTTACGCCTTCGATACCCGTACGTCGGAAGTGCGTCGCTTCACCGCTCCGTTGTTCGTCGACTGTACCGGTCACGGAACCATCGGCGCACTGGCGGAAGCCGAATACGAGATCCACGATGGCGTCCGCATGGGCATGAGCAATATGTGGGCCTGGGAAGAAGCAGACGAGCCGCAGAGCTTCCCGAAGACCCCCTGGGCACTCGACCTGACGATGCAGGACTTCCCGTATCCGCGCGACTTCCACGGCCAGTGGTTCTGGGAGAGCGGTTTCCACAAAGATCCGCTGAATGACCTCGAAGCAATCCGCGACTGGAACTTCCGGGCTGTTTACGGAGCCTGGAACGCGATGAAGAACAAGGATGGAGCCGAGAAACACAAGAATGCCCGTCTCACCTGGATGGCCTTCATTGGTGGTCCTCGCGAATCGCGACGCATCATGGGAGATCTGGTGCTCACCCAGGAAGACATCATTAACAAGAAGCAGTTCCCGGATGGCATGGTGCCGAGTACGTGGTCGATCGACCTGCACTATCCCAAGCGGCAATACATGCGCAAGTATCCGGACAACCCGTTTATCAGTGTGGCTGAACATGGCGCGGGAGTGGACCGTCGCTACGGCTATCCGATTCCTTACCGCTGCTTCTATTCCAAGGATGTGCCCAACCTGTTCATGGCCGGACGCAACATCAGCGTCACGCACGAAGCGCTCGGCACGACGCGCGTGATGCGAACCTGCGGCATGATGGGCGAAGTCGTCGGCAAAGCCGCCTCGATCTGCATCAAATTCGGCTGTAGCCCCCGGGACGTTTACACGTCCTACTTGGAACAGCTGAAAGAATTGGCTCGCCTGCCGGGTGTAATGCGTCGCGACGATGTTGACGGCGAGTTCTACAAACGGGAAGGCGATTCGACGCCGCCGAAAGAGTACGACTACGTCTCGGCTTCATCGCTCGACGGCGTTGTCGTCGATGACCAGCAGGCCCAGACGACCGGTTCCTGGACAGCCGGGACCGGACTGAAACCGCTGGTCGAGGAGTCGTACCGCTACGGCCGCGGCGGCACGGCGACCTTCACATTCCAGGTGCCGGAAGATGGTCAGTATGAAGTCCGCTTCGCCACGGGAGCCCACGAGAACCGGGCTTCCAGCGTGCCGATCTCGGTTTCGCATTCCGAAGGCACGGCGAATAAGACGATCAACCAGCAGAAGCCGGGCGACATCAAGCCGCACTTCGTTTCCCTGGGAACCTACACGTTCAAGTCGAAGACGCCTTACGAGGTCCACGTCGACGGGACCGACGTGGATGGCAACGTGCACATCGACGCCGTCTGGGTTGCCAGGACTGAGTAGACGATTGAGAATGAGAACCCAAAGCCCGGGAGTCAAACCCCCGGGCTTTTTTCCTGCGCTGTCAAAAAGGTCCACACCGACTGGCGACGCCAATTGGGGGTGGGTTGTTAGGCACTAGGCACTAGGCGTTAGGACACCGCGTAGTCCCGGTTGCTCCGCTACCGGGGTGGAGAAGGTTGGCAAGCGGTTTCACTTAAATCGCGGTGCAGCGGATCGGACGGCATCAGTTCCGCGATCTGGGCGGCGCAGCCGTCGGAGGATGCCGTTTGGCAGAGATCAGTGATCTGAGGTCCGCAGCTTTATAACGTCCCTGGTTCAATGACTCACAGCGTCCAATCCCGTGCTCCTACGGCTGCGCCGCCCCGAAAGAATCTTTCGGGGCCACCCTGTTGGGGGGCACTACCCAGTTTGCAACGACTCTTCCGGCCGACGGCTTCTGTTTTCTCAAAAGCCGCCGTAGCGTTCCTGCAGGTCGCGGAAGTTGAAGAAGCCGAGGATGCCGAACATGATGGCGATGTAGCGGTCGCCAAGCTGAAAAGCGAAGACGGCGATTGCTGCGCCGACCACGACGCCGATGCGCAGTGCCCAGCGTTCGCCGTCGCCGCGTCGGAACATGCGGATAAAATCGCGGCAGATCTGTCCGCCATCGAGAGGCAGCACCGGCAGCAGGTTGACGAGCCCCCACCAGAGGTTAATCCACTGCAGTGACACGATTGCGAAACCGAGCTGCGGAGAGACTCTCGTTTCGGTCATCGCGAGGACGATCTCAACAGCGATGATGACGCCGAAGAAGATGAATCCTGCCAACGGCCCGGCGAAGGAGACCGCAATCGATTTCCAGAGGGAGAACTGCGAATCAGGAACAAACGAGGCATAGCCGCCAAACTGGTGCAGCACGATATGCGGATGATACCCGAGTGCTCTCGTGAGCAGGGCGTGTCCCATTTCATGAATCAGGATCGAGACGAACACACAGAGCATCCAGATCACGATCAGATCGGCCTGCCCCAGGCCCCAGCCGAACAGCAGCGAGATCAGCCAGAAGAACGGATGAATCCGTACCGGAATTCCCAGGAGAGAGAATTCGATGTCATAAGGAGTCTGGGTGACGTGTCCGAACATGATGGAACCGTTTTCGGTGTGCGTCGGCGGGATGAATTAGGGATTGGCCAGGAAGTGGCAGACGTCTCCGTCGCGGACAATGTACTCCTTGCCCTCGACTCGTAGTTTGCCGGCTTCGCGAATCGCCTTCTCCGTCTTGAATTCCTGCAGGGCTTCAATCGAATAGACTTCGACACGAATGAAGGCCCGCTCAAAGTCGGTGTGGATCACACCAGCCGCCTGCGGCCCGGTCGCCCCCTGAGGGATGGTCCAGGCGCGAATTTCCTTCGGGCCAGCGGTGAAGTAGCTGTGATAGCCGAGTGTCTTGTAGGCTGCGCGGGCGACAACATTCAGGGCCGGCTCTTCCAGTCCCAGGTCGGCCAGCATCTCGGCCCGGTCGGCGTCATCCATGTCGCGAAGCTCGGCTTCGATGGCCGCACAGACGGGAACCACAACGCCGTTTTCGGCTTCGGCCCGTCGGCGAAGTTCCTGTACGTGCTCGTTTTCGCCGTGCAGATCGTCGTCGGACACATTGGCCAGATACATGACCGGCTTGGCGGTCAGCAGCGAGAAGCCCCGCATCAGCTTCTGTTCTTCGGTCGACTCGATCTCCATGCCGCGAATGGTCTGCCCCTGATCCAGACGGGCAAAGCAGCGGTCGAGCAGGGCGACGCGTTTCTTGGCTTCGGCGTCGCCGGTCTTGGCTTTCTTCTGCGACTTGTCTCGAGCCGATTCCACGGTCTGCAGATCGGCCAGAATCAGTTCGGTGTCGATCGTGTCAACGTCGCGGATCGGGTTGACGCTGCCGTCGACGTGGATCACGTCGCCGTTATCGAAGCAGCGCACGACATGAATAATGGCATCGACGTCGCGAATGTTGGCCAGGAACTTGTTGCCGAGTCCTTCCCCTTCCGAAGCCCCTTTAACAATGCCGGCAATATCAACGAGCTTGATCACCGCCGGGATGATCTTTTCGCTTTTGATGTACTGCTGGATAATCTGCAGGCGGGGATCCGGAACTTCGATCACCCCGACGTTGGGTTCGATCGTGCAGAACGGGTAGTTTTCACTGGCAATACCAGCGGCAGTCAGTGCGTTGAACAGGGTCGACTTGCCGACATTGGGAAGTCCGACGATTCCAGCTTCCATTGAGAATCAGCTCCGGGCGATATTTGACGAAGGTAAGGGGCGGGCATTGTATCGCACTGTTTGAGCAACTGCACCTCCTCACAACCCCAGAGTGTCCTGTCATCCCCCGGAAGTGCTGAATTTCGCAGGTGTTCAGGCATTCTAAGTTTGTACGTTGTGCACGATTCGGTATAAATTAGGAGAAGGACCCGTCGACAGAGATCGGGACGTCCCGATGCCGATCGCAGGTTCACCCCTATACGTACGTGGTTGGAAGATCCCACTGGCCGCGCGGATTGCTCCGCCACCCGCCTCTTTGAACTTGCCGACCGACACCCCGGCGACCGATCGCTGCCGAGACTAGCGAGTAACGACATCCTGTGACGGACGCTCAAAAGATTTTGTTTCTTACGTCGGAGGAAGACGACGGCGCGTACACGTTCGACGCGCAGGCCGAGAGGGTCTATTGCGACACGGTCCGCGAACTTGAGCAACTCTGGCAATCCACGGACTTTTCCGCTGTCGTGGTTCCGCACGACGAGACCGAAGCCAGCGACTCGCTACTGCACGTGCTCCGGATTGTCGATTACTTCCCCGATGGGCTCACGCTGCTCGATCGCAACCAGAAAATTCTCTGGTGCAACGATGCCCTGATCAAAATGCTCGATGCTCCCCAGATTAATACCGAGCCTTCGTTCTACGATCTGTTCGGCGATGTCGAACTGCTTGAGCATCAGCTTTGTCCAATCGAGAACTCCCGCCATTCCCGGGAAACCCGCACCAGCACGCTGAAGCTGAACGACAAGCAGTTCTTCGAAGTCCGGGTGACGCCGGTCATCTTCGAGCAGCGGGGCGAGGTCGAACAGTTCGTCGCGGTTGTCCGCAATACGACCGAAGCGACGTTCCAGCAACAGAAACTCAACGCGATCTACCAGGCGGGACTCGATCTGGGCGACCTGTCCCCTCAGGAGATGATCGAGCTGACCGTCGACGAACGCATCGAACTCCTCAAATCGAAGATCCTGCACTACACGCAGGATCTTCTTGAGTTTGAGACCGTCGAAATTCGGCTCATCGACAAGGATTCCAAGCAACTCCGTCCGCTGCTGGCCATGGGCATGGAAGAAGTGGCCGCCGAACGGCAGCTGTTTGTCGATGCCAAGAACAACGGCGTGACGGGATTCGTTGCCGCCTCCGGCAAGAGTTACCTCTGCGACGACATCTCCAACGATCCTCTTTATCTGCCGGGAGCCCCGGGAGCCAAGAGCTCGATGACAGTGCCACTCAGCCTCCACGACGAAGTTTTAGGAACGTTCAACGTCGAGAGCGCCGTTGATCATGCATTTGACGAGAATGACCTGCAATTCCTGGAACTGTTCAGCCGCGAAGTCGCGATCGCTCTGAATACGCTCGATCTGCTGGCGATCGAAAAGGCGTCGACCGCCGATCAGAGTACACAGAAGATCCTTCAGCAGGTCGCGATCCCTGTCGATGAGATCCTCAATGACGCGGCCTGGATTCTCGAGCGATATATCGGACACGAACCGAATGTCGCCGATCGGCTGCGTCAGATCCTGAAGCATACCCGCGACATTAAACAGAGAATTCGTGAGGTCGGCGAAACGATCGCTCCGGATGCCGCACACGTCTTATATAAGCCCAAGCACGATCGGCCGAAGCTCCGCAACAAATGTATCCTGGTAATCGACTCGGATGAGGGAGTCCGCCGGGCTGCCCACGAACTGCTTGGCCGCTTCGGGTGCCATGTGGAAACTGCCCACGATGGTGGTGAAGCTTGCCGGCTGGCCAAGTCGTCCCATTATGACGCCGTGATCGTCGACATTCGGCTCGATGACATGACCGGCTTCGACTGCTTCTGTCGTTTACGGGAAATTCACGAACAATTGCCGATCATTCTGATGACCGGGTTCGGCTACGACCCGTCTCATTCCATTGTGAAATGTCGCCAAATGGGCCTTAAAGCCGTTTTGTACAAGCCCTTTCGGCTCGATCAACTTATTAATGAGGTCGAAGGAGCCGTGATGTCTGGCGAAGACGGTCCTGACTGCGAAAGCGGATCCGGTGACTGCTGAGTTTCCGACATCAGGGGCACTTTTGGGGATCGATTACGGTTCGAAGCGGGTCGGAATCGCGATTTCGACCCCCGATCAGTCGATTGCCTCCGCTTTAGAGATCATGCAGCGGTCTCAACCGGCCCCGGAAGCACGCACAATCTGTAAGATCTGCAATGAATATCGCATCAAAGGGCTCGTGGTCGGACTGCCCGTTCACATGAGCGGAGACGAAGGTGAGAAGGCGAAGCTCGCCCGGGAATACGGGGACTGGCTCGGCGAAGAGACTTCGCTTCCTGTCACTTACTGGGACGAGCGTTTCACCAGCTCTATAGCTGACAACCACTTACGCGAATTCGGATTGTCGCAAGCCAAACGCAAGCAACATCTCGACAAGCTGGCCGCCCAGTCTATGCTCCAGTCGTTTCTCGATGCTCCCGACCGCTCGGCACCGCCTTCGGCTCTTCACGGCCGGTGACTTGAACCAAATCTTAAGATTTTATCTGGACACGCCAGAGGGGTATCCCATATCACTCGGCCCTCAAGCCTGTCCTATCGCCCGCACCATCCCTTCCCGCGGGCAACGATGACAAAACTATCCAACCGAATCGTCATCTGTCGCTCTTGCGTCCTGCAAGAGAGCGGAGTTCCCACCCATGCAGTCAGTACTGCAAAGAAATCTGAGCCTGATCTTCCCGGTGCTCATCATCACCTCGGTGCTGGTGATCGTTGCGCCGATGCCGCCGATCATGATGGACATGCTTCTGGCATGTAACATCACGCTCGCGGTGATCATTCTGCTCACGACGATTCACGTACAAAACCCGCTTGAATTCAGCGTCTTCCCGGCCATTTTGCTCGGTACCACGCTTTCTCGACTCGTGCTCAACGTCGCTTCCACTCGACTGATTCTGACCGGGGCCGCGACCCAGGGAACGGAAGCAGCCGGGGGCGTGATTGCGGCCTTCGGCGGGTTTGTCGCCGGCGGTTCGCCTACAGTCGGGGTGATTATCTTCGTCATTCTGATCGCGATTCAGTTCCTGGTGATTACCAAAGGTGCCACGCGTATCAGTGAAGTGGCCGCCCGATTCGCCCTCGACGGGATGCCGGGTAAGCAGATGGCGATTGATGCCGACCTGAATGCCGGACTGATCACGTCCGAACAGGCCAAAGCCCGTCGTGAAGAAATCAGCCAGCAGGCCGACTTCTACGGGGCGATGGACGGTGCCAGTAAGTTCGTCCGTGGCGATGCCATCGCCAGTATCGTGATTACGATCATCAATATCATCGGCGGCTTCTACGTCGGCATGGTCCAGGAAGGCATGGCCTTCGGAGACGCGATCAGTGTCTTCACCACGCTGACCATTGGGGACGGACTCGTCACCCAGGTGCCCGCCTTTCTGATTTCACTGGCCGCCGGCCTGATTGTGACCCGGACCAGTATCGACAGTAACCTCCCGGGAGATATGGTCGGGCAGTTGTTCCGCCATCCGGTCGCCATGTTCCTGGCCTCCGCGTTTCTCGTCTGTCTGGCTTTCACTGGTCTGCCAACCGCTCCAATGCTTTCGCTCGGCGTCGGCTGTGCGGCAATCGGCGTGATGTTGCAACAGAATACCCAGCGGCAGATCGTGCAGCAGGAACACGAACAACAGGAACAGGAACAGCAGCCAAAGCCGGCTCCGACACCGGAAGACCATCTGCAGGTCGATCCGATGGAACTCGACCTCGGAATTGCCCTGCTGCAACTGGCCGATCCTTCCCGTGGCGGCGACCTGCTCGATCGGGTCACCAAGGTTCGCAACCGCATCGCACAGGACCTGGGGATCATCATGCCGAAGGTTCGCATTCGGGATAACATGCGGCTCAAGCAGCGGGACTATCAATTCAAGATTCGCGGCGTGCCGATTGCCTGGGGCGAGATTCATGCCGATCGCCTGCTCGCCATCAATACCGGACTGGCCAGCGGAGACATTCAGGGCCTCGACACCATTGAACCGGCCTACGGCCGCCCCGCAAAGTGGATTGAACCACGCCAGCGGGAACGAGCCGAGATGATGGGATTCAGCATCGTCGAACCGAGTGCCGTTCTGGTCACTCATCTGACGGAAGTCGTGCGTGACCACGCCGGCGAACTCCTGTCGCGACAGCAGGTTCATGAACTGCTCGAACACCTCAAAGAAACCTCACCGAAGGTCGTCGAAGAACTCGTCCCCGATATCCTCCGAGCCAGTCAGGTTCAACAGGTCCTCGAAAACCTGCTGCAGGAACGGGTGCCGATTCGCGATCTCGAAGCCATTCTCGAAACACTCTCCGACTTCGCCGATCGGACCAAGGACCTCACGATCCTCACCGAGTATGTCCGCCACGCGTTGTCCCGGACTCTCTGCCAGCAGTATCGCGATTCGAAGCGTGTCATGCATGTTGTGACCCTCGATCCGTCCCTGGAAGATGTTCTGGCAGCCGGATTTGAATTCACTGAACGAGGACTGATCAGCAAACTCTCGCAGCCGATCTGCGAAGCGGTCGTCAAAGGGCTGGCTGATCAACTCGAGAAACTGGTCCGCACCGGTCACGCTCCCGTCGTGATCTGCACACCGCAGGTGCGGGCGGGTCTGAAACTGATCACGTCGGGCGATCTGCCCAAACTGGCTGTCCTCAGCCTTAATGAAATCACTCGGGATACGGAGGTTGAAGCTGTCGGCCACGTGTCCCACTCTGTCCTCCCCCAATCATCGCGGCAACGCGAACAAGCTCCCCCCTCTCCGGGACGTCCCACGCCCCGTCAAACTGTCTAATGAGCCTTTCCAGGGCTCACTGAAACCGAACACCGAGCCTCACCAGGGCTCAATCCCCCCTTCCTCAATACGATCGAAGTCGACATCTCGGGCTGCGTGCCGCTGGCTTCGCCAGTGCTTTCCACAGAAGGCCGCACACAGCACGACCCCGGCAGGACGCCAGCGTCACCCGAACTGTTGACATCACCCTACCTAATTTAATCCCTCCCTTCCTGACGACGTCAAAACGCTCCTCCCCGGTGCGGCGTAGAACGTACGTTCGTCTCCCAAGGAATTCCCATGTCGGACTTCAGAACCTATCGCGCCGATACGATGCAGGAAGCTCTCCGCCTGGTCCGGGAAGATCTCGGTCCTGATGCACTGATCTTCCATACGCGTCAGATTGCTCGCAAAGGGAAATTCCCCTGGCAGAAGGAACGCGTGGAGACTGAGATCGTCGCAATCCCCGACGATGGTCAAGGTCCGGTTCCCGCCCCGAGTCGGCGCCGCCCGACACCTGCTCCCGTTCGCGACGAGCAGGAAGAAGCCGCTGCACCCGATCTTTCGGTTTATCAGCAACGCCCCGCACAACGATCCACTCCAGTAGATAGAGGAATCAGCGACGATCGTCGACGCGAAGAACCCGTCTCTCCGGTCGTTCACACTTCGAAGAAATCCAGCGAACCTGCCCAGCGAAAAGCCGATGAGCTCGAATCACGCAAACTCGAGCGAATGGTCAGCGAGCGACTCGACGCCATGCAGAAGATGGTCGAGCAGTTGACCGCCCAGGTGAAACAGGGCGTCTCCCGTGACATTCCGCCGGAGCTGTTCACGCTCTACACCGAACTGATGGACGCCGAGGTCGAAGAATCTCTCGCTCGCGAATTGATCACCCGCCTGAAGACCCGCTGCGATATCCGCGAACTCAACGATCCCGAAGCTCTGCATCGCAAACTGTTCGCGATGATCGAATCAGAAATTCGCTGCAACGGCTCGATTGAAGTCACGCCTGGACAGACCAGAGTCGTTGCTCTCGTCGGCCCCACGGGTGTCGGCAAAACAACGACGATTGCCAAGCTGGCTGCCAACTTCCGCCTGCGGGACAACATCCGCATGGGATTGATTACGGTCGACACCTACCGGATCGCCGCTGTTGAACAGCTCCGCACGTATGCGGAAATCATCGATCTCCCGATGAAGGTGGTCACCTCGGCTGCGGAGATGAAACAGGCCGTCGACGACCTGGCCGGGATGGATCTGATCCTGATCGACACCGCTGGCCGGAGCCCGCAGGACGACCTGAAACTGCAGGAACTCAAGACGGTTCTTTCCGACATCGTCGTCGACGAAATTCACCTCGTCCTCAGTGCGACCGCTGGCTATCGACATCTGCGAACAACGGTCGAGAAGTTCCAGTCGATCCGTCCCACCTCCACGATTCTCACCAAGCTCGACGAAGCTCCCGGACTCGGAAGCATCATGAATGTCGGTCAACTCGGGTTGCCGCTGAGCTATCTCACCACCGGCCAGAACGTCCCTCACGACATCGAGCCGGCTCACGCCACCCGCGCCACGCGGCTGATCCTGGGACAGGAGCGAGTCTCCTTGCCCGCTCCTGTCTGACTTCTCGCTGATCCTCCGCTCGTCTCCTCTTCACTCAGAACATTCCGACCATCATGACCAACCCCCACATCGACCAGGCCGCCGAACTGCGATCACTGATCAACCAGGCGAAATCCGCCTGGAGCAGCAGCTCAGCAATGGCTCCGGCGTCGCCTCGACGTTCCGCTCACACGATTGCCGTGACGAGCGGTAAAGGAGGCGTCGGCAAGTCGGTCATCTCGCTGAATCTGGCAATTGCACTGGCCAGCGAAGGGCATCGCGTCTGCGTGCTCGATGCCGATCTTGGACTGGGCAATCTCGATCTGATGTGCGGTCTGAACGGCTACTGGAATCTCTCCCACGTCCTCAACAACTCACGCTCTCTCCGCGAGATCATGCTCCCCGGACCAGCCGGAATTTCGATTCTGCCCGGAGCGAGCGGACTGGTCGACCTGGCCGATTCCCCCAGCGGCGAGCGGGAACGACTGCTCAAGGAACTTAATCAGCTCGATCAGGAATTCGACTTCCTGATCCTCGACTGTGGCAGCGGCGTGCATCGCAGCACGCGTCAATTCGCTGCCGGTGCAGACACGGTGTTGCTCGTTTCGACGCTGGAAATCACGTCTCTGGCCGACACCTACGCCGCCTTGAAGGTCTATCACGCCAGCGAGCTGCCCGACATTCGCCTGCTGTTCAACCGCTGCGACACCCGCGAGGCTCAGCAGGCAATTACGAATCTCAAGAAAACATCACGGCAGTTTCTGAACGCCGACGTCAACGTCCTGGGCTGCGTACCGGAGGACGAATCGATTCGCCGGTCCATTGCCACACGGCGGCCGGCGATGGTTCAGGACGCTCAAACGGCGGCCTGCCAGGCGATCCAACAACTGGGTCGGCTGCTGGCTGTCACTCATCAGAACACTCTGGCTTCGGCAGTTGAACCGATCGGAAAACGGTTGCTGGCGGAGAAGCAGGCTGCGGCCTGACCAGAACGAGGAAGCACCGTTGGAGAAATCACGTTTCCGGGTTGATTATGCGTTCGTACTAAGCGGGAAACGGAACATTTCTACAACTGTCAAGATTTAACGATTAAAGAATTTACACGGAAAGGACTGAATTTACATCACGCGAAATGCCGATCTCTGATGAAGTGTTTACTCATCGAATGAATTCCTGAAGGGCAATTCATCGACGAACAAATAAGGCATCGGAATCGGAAATGGCACTTCACTTCGCCTTTCATGTTGGCTCACTTGCCTTTGTGACGACGCTTGTCCGTTGCATCTGGGAAGGGGCTGCCTTTTCAAGCGGGATCACGAACTCTGCAATCACGGGCCTGGTCTTCTTTGGCATTGGTTTTGCCATTGGAGAAATCAGTCGCCACATGATGGAAGAACTCGCCGCCCGCGAACTGGCAGCTTCAAGTGACCTTCAGGAAGCCGAGCAAAACGGTCTGAAGTCGTCCGCCGGTTCGACTGGTCAATAAGACCTGTCGGCAGTCCGCGACCAGGACCGCGCTGGAAGTGCTTACCCATAAGACCGCTGCCAATTGCCGACGGCAGAAATACGGTCGCTACAAGATCTGCGAGTAAACCACTTTCATTCTGGGCAAGCGTCTCTGGACGGACTCAGCTGCCGCAAGGCAACAATGAGACACTCAATGGAGGAGTCAATGGCGACAAAATTATCACCAGAGGAAATCCAAGAAACTTGGGAAGCCTATAAAAAAGATCAGACGAACCAGCGACTGCGCAATCGTCTGATCGAACGGTACCTGCCTCTGGTTCGTTATAACGCAGAACGCGTCTGGGCCAAGTTGCCCGAAGGCGTCGACATGAATGACCTCATGTCAGCCGGCGTGTTCGGACTGATGGATGCGATCGACGCATTCGATATGTCCCGCGGCGTGAAATTCGAAACCTATTGCGTTCCGCGTATTCGCGGGGCCATGCTCGACGAACTGCGAACCATGGACTGGGTTCCTCGTCTCGTTCGCAGCAAGGCCAGCAAGCTTGAAGCGGCTCGCAAAGCCGTGGAAGCCGAGGTCGGCCGTCCCCCGACGGACCGTGAAATTGCAAGAAAGCTCGAGATTCCACTCGAAGAGTTCGACAAGATGAAGACGGAAGCTTCCGCCGTGAATCTCGTCAGCCTCAACAAGAAGTGGTACGAGACCGACAGCTATAAAGACGTTCGTGAAGTCGACATTCTGGAAGACGGCAAGGGTGAAGACCCGACCAACGGCATCCAGAAACGCGACATCATGAAGCTCGTCACCAAGGGTCTGAATCGCAACGAGCGGCTCATCATGATCCTGTACTACTACGAAGAACTGACGATGAAGGAAATCGGGACCACGCTCGGACTCTCCGAGTCCCGCGTGAGCCAGATGCATTCCAGCATCGTCAATCGACTGAAAGATCAGCTCCGCCAGCGACGGCCGGAATTCGCCTGATCCACAGCAGTTGAGTTTGTCCAACAGAGCGGGGCGGAGTGGTCACCAACACTCCGCCCCGCTTGCGTTGGTAGCCCGTGATGTTCGAGCACTCATGGAGTGGCGGTAACTCACCGTCGAATGGATGTGCGATGCTCGACCAGCAAATCAGCGGCTCGTCGGAAAAAGAAGTGGAGCCTTCGACGGAAGCCCAACGAATCTAATCTCAGCCAGACGCATTCGGCGACAAGATGCCGCCGCTACGGATTGCCTGGCAGACGTGCAGCACATGTTGTCGCCGGTCGCCAGGAGGCGATCAGCTTTCGGCGATCTCGAACAGAGCTTCACGGCGGCCGTCGGCGCTCACAGCGAATGGCATCCAGAGCAGGGCGACATCGGCGACGTTGATATCGCTTTTCCGCGGCCTCACGGGGTAGCGTTCGACCGGCAACTGAGCCGGGTCCACACGCTGTTCGAGCGTCTCGACTTCCTTGTCGAACTCCTTCTCAAGCGAATGCAGTTTCTCCTGCTCAACCTTCAGCTTCTCCTGAGCGACGGCGATATCCCCCTTCTCTCGAGCAGCGCGGCCCGCGCTACGCATCGCGGTCGCTCCTTTGGAGACGTTCGTTTTCGAGAGCACTTTCCGCCCCATCAACGCCCCGAGAATCGAAGACCCGATCGAGATGAACGAACTGTAGGACTGCTCCTTGAACTGTGCTTCCTCTCGCTTCACCCGCTCTTCGGCTCGAAGCACGCGATCACGGGCCGTTTCAAATTTCGATTTGTACTTCGCCTTCAGCTTCTCCACATCGAGATCATTCTGCTCGCGAATCTCTTGCGCCACCCGCATTCGAAATCCGGACTCGGACTCCTCCGGAGTGGAGTAGAGTGACGACTCCGGCTCCCGCCACAACGGCAGGGAAACGTCTCGATAGATGTAATCCCGAAGATGCTTCCGCCACGATCGGTAGTTGTTGTACTTCGTCAGATCGGACGAGAGTTCCGCGAAGCCGGCATTGGATTCCGC
Organism: Rubinisphaera margarita; assembly: GCF_022267515.1. NCBI lineage: Bacteria > Pseudomonadati > Planctomycetota > Planctomycetia > Planctomycetales > Planctomycetaceae > Rubinisphaera > Rubinisphaera margarita. Next base: position 126,265 of record NZ_JAKFGB010000022.1, read on the forward strand.
GGACGACTCGAACGACAGATCCGGAGACCAGTGGATCTCGCAGGTCTCCCAGATGTCGATCACATTCTCGGCGTACTCTTCAATCACCAGGGCCGCTTCCTTCCACAGGTCGACCTCTGACTTCGAGTCCACGTAGTGGACCTTCGCCATCCCCAGCAAACCGGGATAGTAGACGAGCCGCGCGTTGTTCGGCAGCGGCCGCACAATCGCCAGATAACGCTGACAGATCGAATCCGAAATCGCGGGAGCCAGGGTCGCGGTCGCCGGCTGTTCAAAGGCGGGAGCGGAAACCGAAGCCGCATCGGCACGGGGCGACGACTTTGACGGCGACTGAGTTGCGAGGGCCGCTTTCCGGTCCTTCATCAGTTCCGCAATCTGCTGCCGCGTCAGCGGACCGCGCAGATAGGAGAGTGCCCACCGCGTCTGGAACACGACCGGATGGTTCTCGTGGACATTGTGAAGCAGAAACTTTCGCGACCCGAGTCCAGAGAGAATGTTCGACATCTCGCTGCGATTGAAGCTCGTCCCCGTCGAACTGGCGACACTCTCCAGTCCATCCAGAACGCGGGCCTTGTCGCGTTCGGTTTGCAGTCGTCCGAGAAACCAGGTTCCGGTATTGGAGAGTCCTTTGTAATCGAGATCGACCGGATTCTGCGTCGCGAGGACCACACCAACGCCGAACGCCCGAGCCTGTTTGAGCAGCGTGAGCATCGGCAGTTTACTGGGCGGATTCGCGGTCGGGGGGAAGTAGCCGAAGACTTCGTCCATATAAAGGATGGCCCGCAACGACGTCGTTCCCGGTTGACTGCGGACCCAGGAAAGCAGTTCGTTGAGCAGAATCGTCACGAAGAACATGCGCTCGGAATCGGAGAGATGCGCGATCGACATGATGGAGATTCGCGGCTTGCCCGCTCTGGTCATCAGCATCCGCTCGATATTGAGCGGTTCCCCTTTCATCCAGCTGGCGAAACCGGGGGAGGCGAGCAAATTGTTGACCTGAATCGCGAACGAGAATCGATCTTTCTCCGGGAAGAAGGTATCGAGATCCATGAAGCCAACCTTGTTGAAGGGCGGCTGCTGAATCTCGCGGAGAATATCGGGAATGGTCAGGCTGCGGCCTTGAGTCCATGCAGACGTAAGGATGTTCGAGAGCAGGATATGTTCCCGGCTGCTGATCGGATCGGCGTCAATTTTCAGCAGGGCCAGAAGGCTCGACACTGCCGACATCACCCGATCGCGGAACGCATCGGAGTCGTTGAGAACCTTCTGATTGGGGGCGGCGAACGACTGAATCACCGAGACCGGGAGCCCGGCATCGCTGCCGGGCGTGTAGATCGCCAGGTCGACCGCATCGCGAAACTTGGCGATCCGCTCCGGTTGCTGATCCCATTCGGCCAGTCCGGATCGCCACTTTTCGGCCGTCGACTTCGCATATTGTTCGACCGTCTTGCCGTTTCGCTGCGCTTCGCCTTCGTCGACCCAGGGGGCAAACTGTTCGGCTGACAGTTCCGGGAAGGTCAGCAGCAGGTTTCCGAGATCCCCCTTGGGATCGATGGCAATCACGGGGATACTGTCGATCGCCGCTTCTTCCAGCAGGGAAAGACAAAGCCCGGTCTTCCCGCTGCCGGTCATTCCGACACAGACGGCATGTGTGGTCAGGTCTTTGCTTTCGTAGAGAACAACATCTGACTTCGGCGCATCCTTTTCCAGGTCGTACTCGCGTCCGAGGTAGAAGACACCCAGTTTTTCATAATTCGGCAACGTCATGCGGTATGCTCTTGGCGGAGGAGGATTATGATGAGACCAGGCTTGACACCATCCGGCACGCGTGGACCAGAATGGCCCGCCTTTACTCCCGGACAGGGATCGGTTACAGGTGAAACAAACAGCCCGAACCTGAACTTTTCGAACAGGCCGACATGAACGCGTCACACCCGGAAAACGAACCCGATGATAACGACTCCCCCGAGCCGATGCATGCCGAGTTTCAGCACCGGGCCGTCACGGCTCGCGTGACGGAAAACGCGGCAATGGGAGTCTTCTCCAACGCCGCGGTCATCCTGAGCGGCAACTTTGAATTCGTGCTCGACTTCGTCCTGCGAATGGGGAAACCGGACCGCGTGATGGCTCGGGTCGTTCTCCCCGTTCCCGTAGTCGAGCAGTTTGTCAGAACGCTGCGGGAAAGTCTCGGCAATTACGAGAAGCAGTTCGGCGTTGTTCCCGATCTGGTCAAGCCGGGCACGACGGCGAAGAAGACGCCTGACGCTCCCAAGCCGCCCGAAGGCTCGGGAACCGTTCACGGCAGCTTCGTCGGATCCATCGGACCGGATGGCAACATCGCTGCCTCCGAGGAATCCGGGTCGAAAGGGCGGGGCACCCCGTCGATCGACGAGATTTACGACGACCTCAAGCTCGACGACAACATGCTCGGCGGAGCGTACGCCAACGCCGTTCTGATCCGACACTCGGCCACTGAGTTCTGCTTCGACTTCGTGACCAACATTTATCCGCGGTCTTCGGTCACAGCCCGCGTCTTCATGGCTGTGCCGCAGGTTCCGCCGCTGCTGAATTCGTTGTCGCACTCCTTCGATCAGTTCCGTCGCCGCAATCCGCCGCCGCCCCAGACGCCGCCGCCCGAAGATGCTCCCTGAGTTTCAGGTCGGAAACATTGAACATTCCCTTGCAGCTCGGGTAACCTGCTTGCAGGGCCGCTCCCAATGACCGGCGGCAGCAAGCTGCCGTTACGACTGCTTCATGCGAGCAGAGTGCTGCCGAGCAAAACGCTGCCCCGACATGACTCTGACAGACGAACTGGCGGACGGACGATGACGGGTTACGACCCACCGACTCATTTTGAACGGAAGACTCCGATCGGAGACGATCGAGAACGGCTCACGTGCAATCGCTGCGGCTGGATCCATTACGAGAACCCCAAGGTGATTGTCGGTGTGGTCGCGACCTGGGAAGAAAAGATTCTCCTTTGCCGTCGCGCGATCGAACCTCGTCATGGATACTGGACCATCCCTGCGGGTTTCATGGAACTGCGAGAGACGGCTGAGGAAGGGGCTCAGCGGGAAGCGCGGGAAGAAGCCCTGCTCCAGGTCGAGATCAACGCTCTACTCGGAGCCTATTCGATTCCCCGAGCCGGACAGATGCATCTGATCTATCGCGGCCAGATGACGTCTCCCGAATTCGGACCGGGACCGGAAAGCCTCGAAGTCGCGCTCTACGACTGGGACGACATCCCCTGGGACGAACTCGCGTTTCTTTCCAATCGTTGGGCGCTGAACCACTACAACGAGTCAAAGCACCTGGAAACATTTCCGCCATTCACCGTGCCGGTGGAAGATGTGGAAACCGTGTCCGGTCGGAAGCCCTCCTGAGGCCAACCGCTCACGTCAACCCTTCTGATTAAAGGCGGAGAGACCGGAGAAGGGACAGGGGAGACACATAAAAAAGCCATGCTCACATTGGGTGAGCATGGCTTTTGATTTCGTGACCGTGTCAGGCTTAAGCGCTGACGATTGCTTCATCAACCGGCGCGGCGGCTGGTTCGATGTCCCCATCGAGCAGCGGGTACATGGCGTCGACAAAGCCTTTCAGGTGATTGCTGCGAGTCTGGTGCTGCAGCTTGCGGAGAGCCTTCGATTCGATCTGGCGAATACGCTCCCGGGTCACCTTGAAGATGCGGCCGGTTTCTTCGAGCGTGTAGCTGTAGCCATCGCCCAGACCGTACCGCAGCTTGATGATCTCGCGCTCGCGATAAGTCAGGCTCTTGAGGACATGATTAATCTTGTCCCGCAGCATCTGCTGCATGGCCGTGTCGGCCGGAGTGCTTTCCGACTCATCCTGCAGGAAGTCGCCGAAGCTGCTGTCTTCCGACTCACCGACGGGAGTATCCAGGCTGACTGGATGCTTCCAGGTTTTCATGATCCGTTCGGTTTCTTCAACCGACATATCAATCGCGGCGGCCAGTTCTTCCATGGTCGGCTCGCGACCGGTTTCCTGGCGAATCTGCTCGGCTTTGGCTTTCAGAGTCGAAATGCTCTGGAACATGTGGACCGGAATACGAATGGTCCGGGCATGATCGGCGACGGCTCGTGTGATGGCCTGCCGAATCCACCATGTGGCGTAGGTCGAGAACTTGTAGCCACGGCGGTACTCGTACTTCTCAACGCCACGCATCAGGCCGGCGTTTCCTTCCTGAATCAGATCCAGGAAGCTGAGACCACGGTTGCGGTACTTCTTGGCGATGGAAACAACCAGCCGCAGGTTTCCGCCAGACAACTTCTGCTTGGCAGTCGTCCAGGAAGCGAATCGTCGGCGGATTTCACGAGTCCGGGCCACGAACTCGTCCGGGGTTTCCAACGTTTCGTAGACAATCTCGTGCAGTTCGTTCTGCATCAGTTCGAGATCGCGAGCCGAGGATGGAATCCGGCGAAGACGTTTAATGTCCCGCTGAAGCTGAGTGATTCGATCGGCAAGCTGCTCCATCCGCTTAATGACCGGCTGCAGCCGTTGAGTTCGCAGACTCAATTCTTCGGCCAGACAAGCCATCTTGCGACGACGAACAATCATCCGCAGCAGAGCGGCCTTGCGTTCTTCAGCCGAAGCGTCTTCTTCCATGCGGATCTGGAAGTCTTCGCGGTTGCGAGACATGAGATGCCGCAGGGTTTGCAGGTTCGGCTCCATACGGCCGAGGATCTGCTCTTTCTGAGCGTTTTCCGTTTCCGATGTCCGCAGTGTCCGCTCGAAGGGAAGTTCTCCCGAATTCACCTTCTCGAACATCTCAACAATGATGCCCAGCGCGTAGTCCGATTCAACGGCCGTACGGCGGAAGCGTTTGCGGGTGACCTCGATCTGCTTGGCCAGGAAGATTTCGTCAGCGCGGGTGAGCAGGGGAATATTGCCCATCTGACTGAGATACATGCGGATCGGATCCCGCGAGGAGACCGGGGTTTCCGGTCCGATCAGAGCTCGAGCGACATCGTCGCTGATCTCATCATCCGATTTTTCGACAGTTTCAACTTTCGCTGTGGGAGCCACTTGCCGAGCTGCAGGATCGTCGAACATATCAATGTTAAGTTCGTCGAGCGCGAGCACGATCTGGTCAATCAGAGTGGGATCACCGCCTTCATCCGGAAGGAAGTCGTCCATACTCTGATAACTGAGCCGCCCGTCCTTCTTTGCGGCATCCATCAACGGTTGAATCGATTCGCTGAATCGAGGCACCATACACTCCTCACTTGGGAAAGAAGTCATAAAATCGCGTGTCTCCATTACGCGGCTATCACCGAATCGGGTTGGCTCCAGGAGCGGAGACCCGCAGGCGACGCAAAGTGTGCCACCATGCCAACGATCGATACGGAAAACAAGTCTGGCCGTCAGGCCCTCTCAGAAAATCGCCAAAATGCGATTCATCCACATTCATGTGCTATCGCAACAGATAATCAGACATCTCTTCAGGCCAGAAATGACCGAACAGAGAGCCGATAAATTCCTAAGCGGAAGAAACAGCTGGGGAGAGAGAGCCGGGTACTAAGCGGGCCGCAAATGGCTCGGCTGGCAGACAATCCATGTCATAGGTCTTCACAGGAGAATTCCCTTGCAACGAGACGCACTGGCGTCAAATCTTCGCCCGGCCAGAAGGCTCAGGCTCCGGCAACCGGAAGCCGAATGAATCTCTCATCCTGGCCAGTCGAGGGTTGCCGTTGGGAATGGTGATTCATCATAAATCACGGACGATACGTCATCCCCCCTCTTCTCCGAGTCCATGCTACCACCGAAACAAAGGGCGTCCACGAAAAAAAGAAAGAATCATTAAAAAACGAACGATTGCACAGACGCTGATGCGTTGCCTGAAAATCAGGGGGAAAGCCTTCAGAAATTCCGGGGCACGACTGTGATCAGACAGCTTCCGGATGCCCGAGCCCCCTCCTTTCCCCACTCGCGGTTTTTTGGTCAACGAGACTTTCAAAATCAGAAGAAGCTGTTACACTGCTGGCTTGCTTGCGAGGGAAACGTCGGGATCCCGCCGTCGGTCCATTTGAGAACACGGCTTGTCTGCTACGCTAAAGCGACCTCGAGAGAGTTGATTCTCGGTCGTGGTACGGACGGGGCAAGCCTGATCGGCCATTGGTTACAAATAGAGGAATACACGGTGTCTGTTCGAATTCGAATGAAGAAACTGGGGCGAACGCATCGCCCGTTCTTTCGTATCTGCGTGATGGACTCGCGGGTACCACGTGACGGCAAGACGATCGAAGAAATCGGCACGTACGATCCCATGGTTCGTGAGAAGTCCGAACGCGTGAAAGTGGATCTGGAGCGGGTCGACTACTGGCTCTCCGTCGGCGCTCAGCCGTCTGAGAAGGTCAACGTCCTGATTCGTAAGGTCCGTGAAAACGATTGGGGTGCGGTCAAGCAGCCGCCCCCGATGACCGCTCCGAAGGCTCCGGAACCGGAAGCCCCGGCCGAAGAAGCCTCCGCCGAGGAGACACCAGCCGAAGAACAGCCGGCTGAAGAAAACAGCGAAGGCTAAACTCCGGTCAATGGACCAGTTGAATAACAGGTCGTTCTCGTGCGATTCGATGTGCTGACAATCTTCCCTGGTCTTTTCCAGGGATTCCTGGGCGAAAGCCTGCTGCACAAAGCATTGCAACGCCAGCTTCTCGAAATTCATTTGTGGAATTTTCGGGACTGGGCAACCGATAAACATCAATCAGTGGACGATCGCCCTTACGGCGGCGGCCCTGGCATGCTCCTCAGCTGCGATCCCATCTTTCGCTGTGTCGAAGATGTCCGCCAGCAGGGCAGTTCCCCCGGACAGTTGATTATGCTGACCCCGAACGGGCGGCGACTTGATCAGCAACTGGTGGAACAACTGTCAGAGCAGGAACGTCTGATTCTGCTCTGCGGACGGTATGAAGGATTCGATCACCGGATTGTCGAAGGGCTTCAGCCCCTGGAAATCTCGATCGGAGACTTCATCTGCAATGGCGGCGAAGTGCCTGCCATGATTATCATTGAAGCAGTCATGAGGCTCATCCCCGGACTGCTCGGTGATGAAGAGAGTGCCCGGTTGGATTCCTTTTCCGATCCGGGCCAGGTGGAATACCCGCAATACACGCGGCCTCGCGACTATCGGGGCATGCAGGTGCCGGACGTTCTGCTCAGCGGTAATCACGCCGAGGTCGAACGCTGGCGACAGAAACAGAGCCTGGATCGAACCAGGCGTCGACAGGACGATCAGGCGGCTTCGAACCGCGAGAGCTCTTCGGGCTCGAAATAAGTCAGATTCAACTCACAAATCAGGTTGAGGAAATAGTGCGATGCGAAATCGACAGGAACTTTTGAAGGTTGCCGAAGAGACCAGTCTTCGCGAAACCCCGCTGAAATTCGAGATTGGCGACACCGTCGATGTGCACACCCGAATTCTGGAAGGCGACAAAGAACGCATCCAGGTTTTCAACGGTGTGATCATCGCACGCCGTGGTGGCGGAACCCGGGAAAACTTCACCGTTCGCCGCATCGTGGCTGGTGAAGGTGTCGAACGAACCTTCCCGGTTCACTCCCCGAAGGTGGCCGAAGTCGTCGTGCTGCGTCACGCTCGGGTTCGCCGCGCCAAGCTGTTCTATCTTCGTGACCGCGTCGGTAAGGCGACCCGTCTCCGCGAACGTCGCGCCAAGGTCGGTGAAGTCGAAGTCGGAACGGCCAGCAAGTAATCTTGCGGTCCAGAATCAAGAAAAGGTTCGGCTGGCGCCTGATGCGCTGCCGAACCTTTTTTATTGGAACCCCACGGGTTGGGAGAACGGCATCCACCTGAAACCGGTTGAACACTGATTCACCCGCATTCGGCGGCAAGATGCCGCCGCGACGATTTCATGAACGAGCGTCCCCCTTCTGAGATCCGGAGGCCACGATGATCCTCAGTCTGATCGCGCGACTCCGCAGTGCCTTCCGCAGGAAGCCTGTCTCGCTGGGGCGACGCGGCGAAGATGAAGCCGTGAAGTTTCTCAAACGGTTGAGAATGCGGATTGTCGCGCGAAATCATGCGAACCGATTTGGAGAAATCGACATCATTGCCCGGGACGGGGCTCAACTGGTCTTCGTTGAAGTTCGGACACGATCCTCCCAGGATCACGGGACACCTGCTGAAACGGTGAATCATCGCAAGCAGCAGAAACTGACGCGGGCAGCCACGGCTTTTCTTCAGCGTCATCCGGAAAGGACCTCGTCTCCGCGTTTCGACGTCGTTACGATTGTGTGGACTGCCGAGAGACGGATCGAGAACATCGAACACATCCGGCACGCCTTCGAGGCCGCCGACTAATTTTGTTGAGACATAGTAGCAGACACGAGAAAAGACGATGACTGACACCATTCAATTCGCGGAACGCGGCGAGAAGCAGCAGGTCGAGCAGGGACTGGAACTGGCTCCGAAGTTTGACTCCCAGGGCCTTCTCCCGGCGATTACCACTGATTTCGAATCGGGCGAACTGCTGATGGTCGCCTATATGAACGAAGAAGCTCTTAAGAAGACCATCGAAGTTGGCGAAGCGGTCTACTACAGCCGCAGCCGACAGGAACTGTGGCACAAAGGGAAGACCAGCGGCCACGTGCAGAAGGTGAAAGAGATCCGCGTCGACTGCGATCAGGATGCGATCTGGCTGCGTGTTGAACAGATCGGGGCAGGGGCCTGTCACGTCGGTTACAACAGCTGCTTCTTCCGAAGCGTCGACCGGGACAGCGTCGCGGCTGATCAACCCGTATCTCTGAAGATGGCCGAATCGGAGAAGACGTTCGATCCGGACAAGGTTTACAAGAAGTAATCGACTCATGTCGCGGAACGTCCTGCGTTCTGCCACAACCGGTCCGCCACAGGCGGGCTCTTATCATGACCAGACGACGTCGAACTACGGACGATCCGCAGCAACTGCGTGAGCGGATCGCCCGTGAAGCCGCCCGACTGATTGCTCGCCGCAAAGTCAAAACGTTTCACACCGCCCGCATGCGAGCCATGCGCTGGCTTAGTCAACAGCGGTTGACTTCCTCGGAAATCCCCACGCAGGAAGAGGTGATGCGGGAACTGGAGCGTCTCACCGCGTCTTCCGACTGGGACCGCCAAAGCAACGTGCAATGGCTCCTTGATGAAGCGGCGATCTGGGTGGAGCCTTTGAATCCACTGCTGTGGATCGACTGGCAGGCCGTTGGACGCGGCGAAGAGATCGTAGGACACTGGGTTCTCGCTGCGGAGACCGACCCCGAAGTCCAGCAGATTCTCCAGTCGCAGACGATTGGCACGCAACCCTCGCATGCTCCGGAGTGGGCCGTCGCGGCTCTGAACTTCTCCAACGGCATCCCCCATCGCATCTACTTCGATGCCTCTCTCGATGCCGCCGCTGCTCCGGAAAAAATCGAGCGAGTCGTTGGATCGCAACCGGAGCGTTTCACACGCCCTGTAATCGCCACGCCGGTGGAAGACGACGAGGACTCCGCCATCGAGCTGAGCTGGGGCGATCAGTTTCGTCCGTTGCTTGAAAGCCTGGCTGATTTCACATTCAACAGTGAGGACCATCCGGAAGGGGACGCCCTTTATCATTCGCTTCAGGTTTACCAACTGGGGCGAGAACTGCATCCCTATGATGTCGAATTTCAATGGGCCTGTCTGCTGCACGACATTGGCTACGTGGTCGATGCCCGCACTCCCTGTGAAGCGGCTCTGCGAGTCCTTGAAGGACGGGTGACTGAGCGGGTCGAGTTTCTCGTCGGCAATCTGGAAGCCGGCCATCAGTTTCTGAACGGGGGTTCTCAGGCCAAATCGCTGCGGAAGTCGGAAGATTTTGGTGAACTGCTCGATCTGGCTCGCTGCGATAGAAATGGTCGCCAGCGGGGTCAGTCGGTTCCGACACTTGACGAAGCACTCGCCGAACTTGAAGAACTGGAACAGTTCGGAGAAGAGAGCTGACGACCTTCTGACCACCGCTACAACCGAAATCTTTCGTAGATTCGGTTCCGGAATGTTACTGAAGTACCTCCTTCCTCTGGAATCGGACTCCACTCCCGCGCCTCGTAAGGAATTAGACCTACAGTTGCAGAAACGTTGATCTGTTCTTTCCGCGTCTCATCGCGGATGATGCGTGCTGAACTGCGGATCCATGACTACGACTGCTACGACTGAACAACCCGACGTTGCCGAGCCGGCTCCGGACGAGAACGGCTCGACCGTCGTTCCGCTGACCGAACTGATCGTCGGGCGGACGGTTCGACAGCCGATTTATGACCTGAACGGCATCCTGCTGCTTGCAGAGAACACGGTCATTACGTCCGAAATGAAGCTGGCGATTCGGAAACGCGGCGCGAACAAGGTTCGCGTCAGCAATCAGGATCTCAAGCGGATCACGCTCGACCGCAAGCTGGCGGAAGTGTCAGCCCCCAAGGTGTCGTTCGATCAGGACCTGACCCGCAAACTCGATGCAATCGTTGATGGCGGACTGCTCTCGATCAAGAATACCGGCCCCGCAGTCAAAAACGACGTCGTCTTCCTGGGTCGAAAGGGATACAACCAGGAACAGCGACAGCAACTCATCGACGATCATCAGAAGAATGGTCAGGCTCTGGGCGATATGCTCAGTGAAGCTTTGCGCGGGGAAACCATGGATGGCTCGCTCGTTTCCACCATGGCGGCTCACTACCTCAAGGAAATGACGACCGACACAGACAATGTGCTGACCTCGGCCATCAACCAGTTCAGCAATGACAATATCGCCGCCAATTCGCTTGAGGTCGCTCTGCTGGCGATGGCCATTGGCATCGAGATGGATCTCGACGCGGAGAACTCGCGGCATCTGGCAATGGCCGGAATCGTGCACGACTGGGGCATGATGCGAGTCCCGGCTTCAATCCGTCTTTCGGCGGAGCGGCTCGATGCGGTCGAGATGCTGGAGATCAAGAAGCATCCGATTCATTCTCTGGAACTCCTGCAGCGGGTGTCCGCCCTTCCCCGTGTCGTCTCGGTGATTTCTTATCAGGTGCACGAGCGGCTCAACGGCACCGGTTACCCTCGAGGACGCCGCGGCCAGAGCATCCACCCCTTTGCACGTATTCTGCAGGTGGCCGATGCCTTCGTCGGGATGACGTCTCCCCGCCCCTACCGCCCGCCACTCACCCGCTATGCGGCTATGGAGTGCCTTCTCCGACAGGCCCGCGAACGTTTTGTCGATCCTGAAGTCGTCCGGTGCATGCTCAAGATTCAGTCGTTATTTCCCATCGGCAGTTTTGTCCTGCTGAGCGATGACACCGTGGCTCAGGTGATGCGTCGAAATCTCGACCACTACACCCAGCCGATTGTCGCCCGCGTTTCGGACGCCAATGGCGAGCTTGTTGACAGAGACGCCGACGAAAACAAGATCGATCTGCATGCGGACGAATCGATCACGGTCGTTCGCGCTTTACCGACTCCTGGCTCCGACGAGATCGATTCGGTCGAAGAATTCCTCCACTCCAACCTCGACCAGGCTCCGCTTCCGCAATAGTCCCTCCTTCAGCCGCCCGCAAATCCATCCAACACCATTGATCTGTTGCGTCCCTGCAATCGATTCAGCCCGGGGAACCACTACATCCCGAGGTCGGGAGCAGGGACAAAACGGGAACGCAGCGAATTTTTGAACAGTTACCTTGATTGGAGAATCTACGCTTCAGCAGAACGACAGTAGGAACGTGCCTCAACGATTGCTGCTATCCCCCAACGTAATGCCTAACGTGCGATCGCCTTTTGGTCGCAACACTTAAGGACACTTCGAGATGACGACGCCCACCGCGATCGATAGCTCGTCCAACAAGCTCGCTCCCGAACAGTATGACGACACCACGCTTGTTTCGGTCAACGATCTCATCATCGGGAAACGAATTCACTTCCCCCTGTACGACGTAAACGGGGTGCTTCTGCTCGCCGCCGATTCCAACATCACAGCTGAGATCAAACAGGCTGTCCGCAATCGCGGCGAAACTACCGTTCGCGTCGCCAACGACGACGTCCGTCGAATCACAATCGCCTCGCAGGGAGACGGTCAGAACCATTCGCTAAGTCTCGACTGCGAGATGTTCCGCAAGCTCGATGCCATCATCGATGGTGGCCTGCTGACTCTGAAAAACAAGGGCGAGCCTGTCAAAGAGACGATCAAACCGATCGGACGCAAAGCCTATGACCCCGAACAGAGAGCCCGCCTGTTCGAGAGTCATCAGCAGAATGGTCTGGCTCTGGGAGAAATGCTGGCAGGAGTTCTCCGCGGTCAGGCCTCAGACAGCGCTACGCTCTCAGCGGTGACTTCTCACTACCTGCACGAGATGACGATTGACAGCGACAATGTCCTCAGCTCTGCGATCAGTCAGTTTTCCGAAGGCGATTTTGTCGCACACGCGCTGGAAACAGCCTTGCTGGCAATGGCTATTGGTATCGAACTCGGTCTTGACGCCGAGAATGTGCGCCACCTGGGAATGGCCGGCCTGGTCCACGACTGGGGCATGATGCGGGTCCCGGCTCATATCCGCGAGAACCCCGACCGGCTCGATTCGGTCGCGATGCTCGAAATCAAGAAGCATCCGATCCATTCGCTGCAGTTGCAGGAGAAGATCAGCAATCTGCCCCGCGTTGTGACAATCGCCGCCTATCAGGCCCACGAACGAATGAACGGGACTGGTTATCCTCGCGGTCGCAGCGGAGAAAGCATCCACCTGTTCGCTCGCATCCTGCAGGTCGCTGATGCATTTGTCGGGATGACGTCACGCCGCCCCTACCGGCCGGCCATGATGCGTTACGCGGCCATGGAATGCCTGATCCGGCAAGCCAAAGAACGCTACGTCGACGGGAAGGTCGTCCGATGTCTGCTCAAGATTCAGTCCCTGTTCCCGATCGGCAGCTACGTGTCGCTGAGCGATGGTTCCGTCGCGGTGGTGATTCGACGGAACAAAGACTTATATACTCAGCCCATCGTGGCTCGCATTCAGGACGCCGACGGGAACACGGTCGACCAGGAAGCCGATGAGAACATCATCGATCTGCATGAGGCGGAAGACCTGACCGTTTCTCAGGCACTGCCGATGCCCGGTTCTGACGAAATCGAATTCGGGCTGGACTACTACAATTCCAGCCTCGACAAAGATCTCGAAGAATAGATCGCCCGCCTATCGCTCAAGCAGTCGCGTGAGCAACGCGGGGCTGATCTCGCTCAGTGCCCTGATCTGAACGTCGGCCTCGGCCAGTTCTTCAGCTGTCCGTCCGCGACTGATAAAGCCAATCGAGGCCATCCCGGCTGCTTTAGCCGCCGCGATTCCCGGGGCGGCGTCTTCCACCACGATCGCCCGGGAAGGGGGAACCCCGATGCGCTCGGCCGCTTTCAGAAAGACTTCCGGATCCGGCTTCCCTTTCGTGACATCATCCCCTGAAATCGCGGCTCCGATGAGCGGTTCCAAGTCCAGCTTCTCGACGGCCAGTTGGACGTTCTCGACTGGCCCGGATGACCCGAGAGCAATCCGCCAGCCTTCGTTTTTCAGCCGCTCAATCAGCGTCCGGGCTCCCGGCATTTCGGGAAACTGCCCCGAGATAATCTCGCGGTACAGGGCCTCTTTCTCTTCGTCGAGGCGGCTGATGTCCTCATCGCTCAGATCGCGATCGGCCCACTGTTTCTCCAGAACTTCCCGGGTCGTGCGACCAAACTGGCTGGCGAACTCCTCCTCGGTGACGACTTTGTCGTGTCGCTCGCCGAGGCGCTTCCAGCTGAGAAAATGGGCTTCGTAAGAATCAACGAGTACGCCGTCGATATCAAATATGAGGGCTTGAACAGTCATCGATGCGCCTGCCTGAAACGGTCACTCCGACGAGTCGGAGCATGTTGGTCTTGATTCAGTAAAGAAATCGTGTTCCATGTTGGAAATTCAAACTGAAACGTTGTAGCTTGATGTATCATCCGTAGAGCCTCATCCGGGAACGACGCGCCATGAAAATTCTGATGACCGCCTCTGAAGCAGTTCCCTTCGCCAAGACGGGCGGTCTTGCGGATGTCGCAACAGCGCTTTCTCGCGCTCTCGAACAGGATGGCCACGACATTACGCTGGTCATGCCGCATTATCCGCAACTGCTTCCTCACGGCTCGCGTCAACGCTTCCAGATCGAACCAATCGGCGATGAGTTCACTGTACCGGTTGGTCCACGCAAGTCGAGTGGCTCCTTTCTGAAGGCCCGTTTACCGGACTCTAATATACAGGTCATTCTGGTCGATCAGCCCGATTATTTCGACCGTCCCTCGCCCTACGTCTACGAGAACATCCCCTACGAAGACAACTGCGAACGGTTCGTCTTCTTCAGTCGGGCCATTGTCGCGGCGATCAAGCAGTTCGGGCCTTTCGACATTGTTCACGCCAACGACTGGCAGACCGGACTGCTGCCGGCTCTTATTGATATCGAAGCCCGCAAGCACAGTCCGGAAATCCGCCGGATTGGAACCGTGTTTACCATCCACAATCTGGCCTTCCAGGGACGGTTCTGGCACTGGGATATGGTCCTGACCGGACTCGACTGGAAGTACTTCAACTGGAAACAGATGGAGTTCTTCGGCGATCTGAACCTGCTGAAAACGGGAATCGTGTTCGCCGATATGGTGACCACCGTCAGCCCGACTTACGCCCGGGAGATTCAGACTCCCGATTTCGGCTGGGGGCTCGACCCGGCTCTTTCCGGCCGTGGGAATTCTCTGGTCGGCATCCTGAACGGCGTCGACACCGAAGTCTGGCATCCCGAGGTCGACCGCTTCATCAAGGTCAACTACACCGCCGACGACGTCGCCGAGAAGAAACCGATCTGCAAAGCCGACCTTCAAAAGGCCGTCGGCCTGCAGCAGAAGCCGGACGTGCCGATCATTGCCATGATCTCACGGATGTCGCAACAAAAGGGGTTCGATCTGCTTCAGAAGGCGGGCGATCGACTGCTGAGCAACGATGCCCAGTTTGTCTTCCTCGGCACCGGAGAGCGGCCATTCGAACAGTTCGTGAAAGAGCTCGCTCAGACGCACCCCGGACGAGTCGCTTCCATGATCCGCTTCGACGAGGAACTGGCTCATAAAATTGAAGCCGGGTCGGATCTGTTCCTGATGCCCAGCGAGTTCGAGCCTTGCGGCCTGAACCAGATGTATTCCATGCTTTACGGCACGGTGCCCCTGGTGCACGCTGTCGGTGGACTGGCGGACTCGGTCGTCCCGATGACGGGCGATACTCTCCGCGAAGGGACCGCGACCGGCTTCTCATTCCAGCGATACAGTTGCGAAGCCTTCCTGGAAGCGTTCGAGGCGGCGTTGCGGACTTACCGCGACAAGGAAACCTGGCTCGAACTCCAGAAGAACGGCATGCTTCAAGACCTCTCCTGGAGCAACAGCGCCCGCAACTACGTGCAGGTTTACCAGCGAGCCCTCGAGAAGCACACCCCCGAAGTCTAGCCGCGGGCAACACGATCTCGGGTGCAGTGCCTGCGCTCGCGTGGACATGCTGAGGACCACTCCGCCTGAACTCCAGTAGGGTGCATCTTGACGCATCCTACGGTTCAAGATTCGCGTCAACAGCCCTCTCGGGGTTACGCTGCTTTCTCAGAAGTCGGGCCGATCGAGCGGGTTCCCTTGTCGGAGCGGGCTTTCAGATCGAACAGGCCGAAGACTTCCGCCGCGTTCATCGACAGTGAGGCGGTCGAGGCATCTCCGTCGCCGAGGATCTTCTCGAACAGCTCCCGCTTCTGCCGTAAAACGAGATCGATTCGCTCTTCGATCGTGTCCTTGCAGATAAACCGCGTCACGATCACCGGGTTGGCGACGCCGATGCGGTGAGCCCGGTTGATCGCCTGATCTTCCACGGCTGGGTTCCACCATCGGTCATACAGGAAGACATACTGCGAGAACTGCAGATTCAGCCCGACTGCCCCGGTGCCGTAGCTCATCAACAGCAGATGACTGTTCGGGTCTTCCTTGAACTGCTTCAGAATCGGCTCGCGCTTCGTCGTCGGCACTCCACCGTGGTAGACGAGGGCTCCGAACGGCTTGGTATACTCGGCCAGCCAGTCGATTGTTTTCGTCCACTGGCTGAAGAGGATTGCTTTGGCGCCACTGGCCGCGATCTCTTCCATATCCGCCAGCAGCCGGTCTTTCTTGGCCGATTCTCCCGTCAGCGGATCGCAGTTGGTAATCTGCTTGAGCCGCATGACGAGCTCGAACACGTGCTGAATCGTGATCTCATCGCCCATGTCGTTCAGTTGAACAACACCCTCTTTCTCGGCAATGTCGTAAGCCGACTGCTGAGCAGGCGAGAGCTCAAGCACGGCATCGCGATCGAGCCGGGGCGGCATGTCGGGCTGAACGAGGTCCTTGGTCCGACGCAGAATGTAGACATCCGAAAGCTTCTTGAGCTGTCGCAGATCCGGGCTCGAACGAGCGGGGACCACGCCCATAAACTCGAAGATTGACGCCAGTTCTTCCGGCCGGTTCTCAATCGGCGTCCCGGTCAGCGACCATGAACGACGCCGCGGAATGCGACGAATGACTTCCGACGTGAGGGAATCCCGGTTCTTGATCCGCTGCGATTCATCGAGAACGACCAGGTCGAAGCGGGGATATTCCTCCTCTTCCATGTTCTGCAGGTCGCGAACGAGAATCTCATAGTTGGTCAGCAACACGGGGATCGACTGCATCTCCCACAACATCTTTCGGCGGGCACCGTCTCCTTCCATTGTCGTGACGGGCAGCTCTTCGGACCAGAGTTTGAACTCGCGCTGCCAGTTCGGAATCAACGGTTTCGGACAGACCATCAGCACGCGCCGCACCTGACCGCTCCGCAGCAGCAGACGGACAGCCGTAATCGTCTGCATCGTTTTTCCGAGCCCCATCTCATCGGCCAGCAAAGCCGACTTCTGGGAGAAGAGCCAGGCGATGCCTTCGTACTGATAGGCGAACGGCTCGAACGGCATGACCAGTTCCTGACCGGAAAGCCAGTTCTCCAGCGGTGGCTGCAGAATGTAGAACAGCCGGTCTTCCATCGACAGCAGATCATCGGGTGGCTTGATCCGCGTCGGCTTTTTCTTTTTGGCTGCGGACGCCTCTTCGCCTTCTCCCCCCGCTTGAGGCGGCTTGAGCCGACGCAGTTCTTTCTTCTCCCCGTCCGACTTCGGTTCCTGGAACTCGATGATATCCGGGAAGGCGACCTGGATTGTCTTCGGCTTCTGCCAGAACGGCTTCCAGGTCGGCACGAAGCCAGGCCGCGTCAGCAGTTTGGGCGAGTTGACGGTCACTTTCGGCCAACGCTTCAGTGCGCTGTTGGCGCCGGTCGTCAACGTCTGGATCTGCAGATCGTTGCGAACCGAATCGACGCGTGGAGCGGGCAGGAACAGAGGAGAGGCCTGTTGAGGCGTGGGGTCTTGCACGAATTCATCCTTGAATCATGAGACGATGAGAGAAATGACAGGAATCCCGTTGTCGCTTACGCGGCCTGTCCCATCGCTTCTTTCAATGCCTGTTCCACCCGCACCAGCGGTTCGCTCAGATCGGCCGAGTCGGGCACGTGCTGCTTGAGCAAAGGCTCCACCTTTTCGAACCGCTCCTGCTGAGCCGGGCTCAGCGAGGCCTTCTGCCCCTTAACCGATTTACTCATCCAGTCTTTCACGTCCGCGAAGCAGAGGACGGGAATCGTTCCCCAGATTGTGTCGGAAACCGCTTCGGGATCGTCGACGAACACAATATCGGGCTTGGCTTCGAGCTTGTCGTGCAGCGCTTCGGCGATCAGTTCCCCCTTCAGGAATGGCAGCAGCGAGGAGCCATAAAGGGTCTGCTGCGTCGCGTTCGGGCGGACCGGCAGCGAGCACTGAAACTCGATCGGACGACCGAGATGCGACGTAATCAGCACCCCGCCGCAGATATCGCCGGTGACATGAGTGACGGTTTTATAGAAACCGAGAACGCAGGGGGGACGTTTCTTCGAGTCAGCCATTCTTGGCAACTGCTTCCTTGTCAGAGACCTCTCGACTGCCAGTCCGAAGCCCTTCTCTGGGAGAACTCCCGGGCAGTCATTCTTTCGTACACGGTGCCGACCATTCCTTCGCCGACACGGGCAGACCCTCCGCGTGCGTCCGAGGGTTCGCCAATGTGAAGATCGACGCAATCTGCCTGCGTTCTTGAACCGCATCGCCGCCGTGTTACCTAACCGGTAAAACCGCTGTAAGTCGCATTGAAATCAGCGGTTGTGACGTGATCAAAACCACCCTGATTGCCCTCGAAACAGTTGAATTTGCCGGTCCAGGTCGTATCTTTGGCGTAAACAGTACGGCCCCTCTGCATTGACCAGTTTGACACCCGGACGCACTTTGGCGCTGCTTCAGCATTGTCCGGAATGCCGAATGACTGCTACGGTCGAGGCGGCTCCCGCCGATTGCTTCAGATATCCTCTGAATTCGCTCCGGAAAGATTGCCCCGTATGTCAGAACTGTTGAAGCCCGAAGACCTGTCGCCGGATGCGCTGAAAGAGCGGCAATGGGGCATGCTGCAGGAACTGTTGCAGGAGTTGCCGAAGAATCCCTTCTGGACGAAACGGTTCGCCGAGCAGGGGGCCTCCATCGAAGACATCAGCAGTTGGGACGACTTTCATCGCCTCCAGCCAGTCACGAAACAGGAACTGGTCGACGATCAGAACGCGAACCCGCCGTACGGGACGAATCTGACCTACCCCCGGAACAACTACACGCGGCTTCACCAGACATCCGGAACAACCGGCCGGCCACTTCGGTTTGTCGACACGCCACAGAGCTGGGCGTGGATCAAACGCTGCTGGGCGCAGATCTTTCGCATCGCCGGCCTGCGTCCCGACGATCGCCTCTGCTTTCCGTTCTCTTTCGGCCCGTTCATCGGTTTCTGGGCGGGATTCGAGGGAGCGCTGCAGTTCAACAACCTCTGCATTGCCGCCGGCGGGATGAGCAGCGAAGTCCGCCTCCAGGTCATCCAGGAGCACGAAGTCACCTTCATCTGCTGCACACCGACTTACGCTCTGAGACTGATCGAAGTCGCGAAAGCCGAGGGTATCGACCTGCCGAATTCACAGGTTCGCGCGGTGCTTGTCGCCGGAGAACCCGGCGGGAGTATCCCGGCGATTCGCGAACGCATTGAAGCCGGCTTCGGTGCCCGGGTCTTCGACCATTGGGGGATGACCGACATCGGTTGCCTGGGGATCGAATCTGTCGAAGATCCCCGCAGCCTGCTGATCCTCGAAAGCGAATGCATCGCAGAGATTGTCGATCCCGCCACGTTTGAACCGGTGCAGCCGGGCGAACGGGGAGAGCTACTCATTACCAACGTCGGTCGCTGGGGTTGCCCGGTGATCCGCTATCGCACCGGCGACATCGTGCAGGCCGGCACGACGCCGAACAAGTGCGGGCGACATCTGCTGCGTCTCGAAGGGGGGATCCTCGGCCGAGCCGATGACATGATCACCATTCGCGGCAACAACGTCTTCCCCTCTTCGGTCGAAGCGGTTCTGCGTGAGTTCGGGGAAGTGGCCGAGTACCGCATTACGGTGACCGAAAAGCAGGCGATGCACCACATGGTGATCGAGATCGAACCGCTCGCCGAGCTCTGCGGTTCCTCGATGGTCCTGACTGATACCCCGCAGATTCAGGACCTGCTCAAACGCCTGAATCGCACGGTCCGCGACCGGCTCAACTTTCACGCCGAACTGGTTCCGGTCTCGCCGAACAGTCTGCCCCGCTTCGAGATGAAAGGCCGCCGTTTCCGCCGGGGATAGGTTTCAAAGCGGGTGTCATGCCCACGCTCGCTTGGACATGCCGTTGCCCCGGATGCAAATGCAACCACGCCCATGTAGTTCTATGTGACCGAGACGAACTGGTGCCCGCAGTAGCCGCACACCCAGGCGCGGGCAGTGACTTCTTTGCCACACGTGGGACACGGTTGCATTTTCTTGAACTCGGCTTCCTCGTCCGTGATCCGCTTATGCTCAGCATCGCGTTCGCGGGCTTCTTTCGTTTTCGGAAAGAAGAGATACACAACAAGCAGTGTGAAGGGGCCAAGGATGCCGAGAAATGCCATCAGCTTCTGTGGATAGCCTTTGAGATAGCCAATGTAGGCTCCGCAAAAACCCAGAATAATCCAAACGATCAGAGTCGGGATCATCGTAGTGCCTCTGTTCAATAACCCTTGCGAAAACAGGCCGAGCTTCACAAAGCCCGGCCTGTTCAACTCTGATTGAGTCCACTCCTGTTTACTTCTTTTCGAAGGCCGCGTCGAAGGCGACATTCGAGGGTTCGAAGTCAACGTTCTTGACGAACTGACAGGCTTCGCGGGCTCCGTGATCGCGGTTCATCCCGGAGTCTTCCCACTCGATCGACAGGGGACCCTGGTAGTTGATCGCGTTGAGAGCGCGAATGATTTCTTCAAAACGGACGCCGCCGCGGCCGACGCTGCGGAAGTCCCATCCGCGTCGCGGATCGCCGAAGCGAAGGTGGCTCGACAGGATGCCGGTGCGGCCGTTGAGCGTGACCGAGGCGTCCTTCATGTGAGCGTGGTAAATACGATCCGGGAAGTAACGGATGAATTCGACCGGGTCGACGCCCTGCCAGATCAGGTGGCTCGGATCGAAGTTGAAGCCGAACTCTTCGCGGCGATCGAGGACGTCGAGAGCCTTTTCAGCCGAGTAGATATCGAAGGCGATTTCACCCGGGTGGACTTCCAGAGCGAACTTCACTCCGCATTCCTGGAAAACATCCAGAATCGGATTCCAGCGATCAGCGAACTGCTGGTAGCCTTCGTCGAACATGTGCTGCGGCGTCGGCGGGAAGTCGTAAACCAGCGGCCAGATCTTCGAGCCGGTGAACCCGTTAACGACATCGACTCCGAGGCGCTGAGCGGCTTTCGCGGTGTTCTTCATCTCGGCGATGGCGCGTTCGTTCACGCCGTCCGGATCGCCGTCGCCCCAGACGTAGTCGGGCAGAATGCCTTTGTGGCGATCGTCGATCGTATCGCAGACGCACTGACCGACCAGGTGAGCGGAAATCGAGAAGAGCTTGAGATCGTGCCGCTCCAGCAGGTCCCGCTTCTTGGCGCAGTAGGTGTCGTCGGAAAGAGCCTTATCGACTTCGAAATGGTCTCCCCAGCAAGCCAGCTCGAGACCGTCAAAGCCGAAGTCAGAAGCCTTTTTGCAGAGCTCTTCCAGGGGCAGGTCGGCCCATTGTCCGGTGAACAAAGTCACGGGGCGTGCCATGAGTGTTCCTTTCGCGAAGTCTCGTCGTGTGTGGTGTCAACAAAAAAATCTCCGATCCACACATGTCGATCGGAGACTGTATTGTCAGAAAATCAGCCGGAAAATCAATCGCCCCGCAGACGCATATTCCGCTCGGTGAGCTTTTCCCGGATCTCGTTCAGCGAGGTCACCCCAAAGTTCCGCACGGACAGGAGTTCGTCGGCCGAACGGGAAACGAGTTCGCCAATCGTCGTGATTCCGAGACGGGACAGGCACTTGCGAGCCCGGACCGAAAGTTCCAGATCGCCGACCGGAGCTTCGTGCAGAGCCCGTTCTTCCGGAGAAAGCTCTTCCGGACGATAGAGCGGCTCGGGCTGCTTCTTGTGCAGGTTCTGGCCGAGCTTCAGGCCGTGCATCTCGAGGATCTCTTTGATCTCGCGAAGCGACGTTTCGCCGAAGTTCTTCCCGGCGAGCAGCTGCTCTTCGGTCATCTTGGTCAGATCTTCGAGCTTGTCGATTCCGGCCCGTTCCAGGCAGTTGCGGCTGCGAGCGGAGAGCTCGAAGTCGGTGATCGGAATCTGCAGGATCTGTTCAAGCTGCTTGTCGCGACGGGCGGCATCTTCGTCGAAGAACATCTCGGCCGAAGATTCAATGTCCTTCAGGTACAGCCGAGCCCGCTGATTTTCCGGGTTCGACTCGAGCACCCGCTGGAAGCAGAATGCAGCCGGTCCGTAGAGTTCGCGGTCTTCGTAGAGCAGTCCGAGGTTAATCAGAGCGCCCATGTAGAACGGCGGCTTGGCCAGCATCTGTTCGTACAGTCGAATCGCGTCGCTGTCGTTACCGAGCTGGTTATTAAGCTGAGCCAGGCTGAACAGAGCGCGGGAGTGAGCCGGATCCATGTCGACGGCTCGCTCGAAATATTCGAGAGCCCCGTATGTGTCGCCCCGATCGGCCATGATGCAGCCCATCTGGTACGAATACTCGGCGCGGGTGGCGCCTTCGCGGGACAGTGATCGCAGCATCTGCTCGGCGGCATCGACGTCACCCATCAGCCGGACGCATCCGGCGTGGATGAGATCGCAAAGCACCGGATCGTAGCCGTTCTTCTTGGCTTCATCGAGGAGCCTGCGAGCTTCCTCGTGACGCTCCAGCGACAGATTCGCCATGGCGTGATAGAAGCTGCCGAGTCCGCTGCCGGAAACCTTGCTCAGGTAGCTGAGGGCTTCTTTGTGCTGAGCGAGCAAATAGGCGGTGATGCCAGCGGCGAGGTACTCGCGCTGGGAAGACGCCTTGGCGGTCAGTTCCTGCCAGTGCTGGCGGATTTCCGACGCCTGGCCGTGGCTCAGTGCGTTCTGAAGTGTTTTGACCTGTTCGTGGCCGAAATCCGAAGATCCGAGAATCGGCTCCCGAACTTCAACTTGTTCCATGGCGATCATAATGCTCCTGAAGTCCCTGTAAAAAAGGGCTGGGTCGAAATCTCAACACGACCCGGCAGTACGCATTGAAGAAAACAGCAAGTCCCCTGCATCAACAGGGGACCAACGGAAACGGGCGTCGACCGGCGAACCGGCCGGCCTTCTTATTCGTCGACGACGTAGGGAAGCAGACCCATAAAGCGGGCCCGCAGCACGGCGGTGCGGACGGCTCGCTGATACAGAGCCGAGGTCCCGGTGCGGCGGCGAGGCAGAATCTTGCCTTCTTTGTCGATCAGCTGCTTCAGCGTCTTGATGTCTTTGTAGTCCACGTAGACAGGACGTGGGACGACACCATCAACACAGAAACGGCACTTCAGCTTGCGTTTTTGACGGAGTTTCTTCTTGCGAAGCTTACGAATATCTGACTTCGTCAGCGTAGCCATTGATTCCAAATTTCCTTAGTACTGTCCGACAACCGGATGCGAGGCCGACAGGTGGATCTTCATCACCGGTTGTGCAGATGAAGAGCACGGAAAGTGCGTACTCCGAGCCTGGAGACGCAAATCACCTGAAAGCGACCGGCAAGTATGGCAAATTCCGGTCCGGGATTCAAGTTCGCCTCCCGTTTCGCCATTTTGACCGTTTCCCATCAGCCCGCACCGATGCCGAACCGGCTTTCAGGAGCCGGAAAAGCCCTGTTTTCCCCGGTTCACGAATTCTTCACCGGGAACCCACCGGTTGTTGATGGAGGAGGGCAAGAATTCCGTCGAAACAGAGGACAGGTCAATATGTTGCGTCATTTGAGTCCGCACCGGGTCACGGAATTCTCGGCTGATGTTCAGCCACGACAGGGAGCGTCAAACCAGTTCGACCCCTGCATTGAATGAAATGATGATATCGGCGCCAGGGATGGCTGAGGTGAAACTATGCCAGATCCGATCCAGGTAAAATCTCCGGGGGCCACCTCGTCACCACCCCCAAACCCGCCAGACCTCCGCGCTTCCCACCAGCGTGTTCGAGCCCTGTTCCTGAGCGATGTTCACCTCGGAAGCCCGCACTGCTGCCCGCACGAATTCCTGGCCATGCTGCAGAGTTATCAGCCCGAGCGGCTGTATCTGGTCGGCGATATCATCGACGGGCGGCGTCTTGCGAAGAACTGGCGATGGCCGCGAGTGTACAACGAAATTCTCGCCACATTATCCACTCTAGTGAATTCCGGGACGCAAGTGTTCTACACTCCGGGGAACCACGACGAGTTTTTCCGCGAAATTCTCCCGCACCTTCCGCCGGCCTTCCGGTCCGATCGAATTCGTATCGCGGACGAATTTCTCTACGAATCCCTGCGTCGGGCACGACTGCTCATTACACATGGCGACCAGTTCGATCCCCACGAACATGCAGCCGGGCTGGTCTCGACGTTCGTCACCATAACCTACGACTGGCTGCTGAAACTGGACACCACGATGGCCCGGTTGTTACCCGACCGTCCACGTCGCGAGCTGGCTCGACTGGCCAAGCAGCAGGTCCGAAAACTCCGAGAGTTCGTCCAGCGCTTTGAGGAAACTGCGGCAACTTATGCCGAGCGTGGCGGCTACGACGGAATAATTTGTGGGCATGTCCACGAACCGAAGATTGTTTCGCGGGGCCCAATCACGTATTGTAATACGGGCGACTGGGTCGAACACTGCTCTGCTTTGATCGAGCATACTAATGGCGACTGGGAGCTCAACTACTTCAACCCGAAACAGTACCCTTCGGCCGACAAACAGGCTTGCACGCAGACACCGGACCGTCCGCTGACGTGGTGGACACACCCCCCTCGAAACGATGTGCATTTGACACTTCTCAAAAGCAATCGTTGGACTCATCGGCATTCCTTCCCCGAGAAAGTCTCCGCGACGGGCTGTCCGCAAGATGTCTCGGCCCGCGGAAATGAATGCGATGTTGCGTCCCAAGAAGAATAAGACCTCCAAGCCGGCTACGCCCCAGAGCGAAGAGCTCCAGAAGCAACGGCGGCTCAATTTCGACCGGCTCAGCAAGACCTGGTTCAACCTCGTTCATCAGAACAACCTGGTCTACAACACCTGCTGGGAAGATCCACGACTCGATCATGTCGCGCTCGAGCTGGGACCGGACGATGTGGTGATGGTCATCACCTCCGCCGGCTGCAACGCGATCGACTACGTGCTGAAAGAGCCGAAGCAGGTCCATGCAGTCGATGTGAACCCCCGCCAGAACGCACTGCTGGAACTGAAGATCGCCGCGATCCGCGAGCTCGATTACGACCAGTTCTTCCAGATGTTCGGCCGCGGTCGTCTCGCCAGCTACAAGAAGGTCTACAAGACAAAGCTCCGCAAGCATCTCAGCCACGCGTCCCGCGCGTACTGGGATCGCCGCCGACGGATGTTCTCTGGCAACGGACGCCGCCCGAGCTTCTACTTCTACGCGACCTCCGGCATGTTCGCCTGGCTGATCAACATCTACGTCGACCGGATCAAAAAACTGCGGCCGGCCGTCAACGAATTGTTGTCCGCGCAAAGTGTCGAAGAACAGCAGGAGATTTACGATCGGCACCGCCTGCGGGACACGCTGTGGACTCCATTCCTGAAATGGGCCATGAAACGAGATATGACTCTGGCCCTGCTCGGCGTGCCTCGTGCTCAGCGTCGCCAGCTCGACCGCAGTTATCCCGGCGGGATCCTGCAGTTCGTGGTCGACTCGCTGGAAACCGTCTTCACGAAGCTGCCGATCCACGACAACTATTTCTGGCGAGTTTACCTGACCGGCGAGTACACGCCGGCCTGTTGCCCGGAGTATCTGAAGCCCGAGAACTTTGAACGACTCAAAGGGGGGCTTGTCGATCGAATTTCGATTCACACCAACACCATCCTCGGCTTCCTTCGCGAAGAGAAAGACGTCGAGGTTTCGCGATACATTCTGCTCGACCACATGGACTGGCTGGCGGAAGTGCGAGCTGATGTTCTGGCCGATGAATGGCAGATGATGATCAACCGCGCCGCTCCGCATACTCGCTTCCTGTGGAGAAGTGCCGGGCTCGATGTTGGTTTCGTCGATCCGATCGAAGTCGAGTGGAAAGATCAGAAGTGCAAGATCGGTCAGCTGCTGGAATACAAGAACGAACTTGCCAGCGAACTCCATCCGCTGGACCGGGTTCACACCTACGGCAGCTTCTACATTGCTCACCTCAACCGCGATACCGAGCCCCGTCCGCTTGAGGACGACGCTCAAGAACGGTCCGGACAGGCTGTGACTGCCTGAGCCGCCCGCCCCTTTCGCTGCTCACAGCCGCGCTCAGGGTCTCATTGAACTTCGAGAGAGCCTCCCGGTAATCCGGGACCACAGAGGACGCCGAATGCCGTTGCCACAGTCGATCAGTTCGAATGCCCGGGTCCTGTGGCACCTGGCGATTAATCGAGTCACCGGCTCGACGCACGAGGAGCGTCTCAAGAGTTTCTACAAGGGACAGGCCGGCGACTACGATTCGTTCCGCAAAAAGCTCCTGCACGGTCGCGAAGACATGCTGACGTCGCTGGAGTTCCCGGAACAAGCCGTCTGGGTCGATCTCGGAGCAGGAACCGGCTCTAACGCCGAATACGTCGCCGAGACGGTCCCTCGACTGCAGAAAGTCTATCAGGTCGACCTCTGCGATCCGCTGCTCGATGTGGCCCGCGAACGGGCCGCCGAACGGGGCTGGTCCAATGTGGTGCCGACCCATGCCGACGCGACAACATTCACGCCGGAAGAAGGCTCGGCCGATGTGGTCACCTTCTCCTACTCACTGACCATGATTCCAGACTGGTTCGCGGCGATCGACAACGCATTCCGGATCCTGAAACCGGGCGGCGTGATTGGTGTGGTCGACTTTTTCGTCTCCCGGAAATACCCGGCGGACGGAATGGTCCGCCATCCCTGGTCGACCCGAACGTTCTGGACGACATGGTTTGCGAATGATAATGTGTTCCTCAACGGCGACCATCTGCCGTATCTGCACAAGTACTTCACCCCAATCAAGCTGGAGCAGCGACGCGGCAAAGTGCCATTTCTCCCGCTCGTGAGGGCTCCCCACTACATTTTTCTGGGGATGAAGAAAGCAGAGTAGTATGATGAATTCCTTCGCTTCTTCCTGGAGAGACCGTCTGGCTTCTCCGGCAGATTCGAAGGCTGGGAGGGCGGATATGAGCCGGTAACGCTCATGTTCCATCGCGGACAGAGGAACTCGATAAGACGGGAATCTGTTTTGCTCTGCGGAACGTCGGTTCGATTCTTGTTGAATCTGACCCGTGCTCCGCTGCCAGAACTCTGGATTTCATCCAGTTCGCGGCGAGGATGCCAATGGCAAAAATCTTCATGAGCATGTCCGGCGAGGGCCGGGGTCATGCGACGCGAGTTCGCTCTCTGGTCGAGCGGATGCGGGATCGTCATCAGATCACGCTCTTTGCTCCCGGGGACGCTTATCGATTTCTCGAACCGATCTACGGTGCAGCCGAGGATGTCCGGCTCTTCGAGATTCCGGGGCTTAAGTTTCATTACGTGAACGGCAAGATCCGCCTGTTCAAGACGATCCGGGAAGGCTTCCGCTTTCAGGCCACGCAACTCCCTTCGGTCATGAAGCTGATGACCGACGAAATCCGCGAGCACGATCCTGACGTATTGCTGACCGATTTTGAACCGGCTCTCCCGCGAGCAGCGGCTCGGTGTGGAAAGCCGTTTCTGAGCATGACGCACCAGCATTTCCTGGTCGCCTGCGATCTGTCGAGCCTGCCTCGTTCCCTCCGGTTCTTCGCCTGGTTCATCGGACTGGCCGTGCCAATGCATTACACGCGGCAGCAGGCCACGATCGTTTCCTCGTTCTTCCCGATTCCATTACGAAAAAGCTGGAAAGAGCGGGCCACGTCCCTCGGCCCGATGATTCGCCCCGAACTTCGCGAAGGAGCGGAAGCGGCTGGCTTGCTGACCGGGAGCGAACCACAGCCAGCGGACGGGGAAGAACCCTTTTTGCTGTCCTACCTGCGGAAGCAGACTAAAGAAGCCGCTCTTTCCGAACTGCAGAAGTCGCCCGTTCCCATCAAGGTTTATGGGCTTGGCGTCCGAGAGCCAATCGGCAAACTGACGTTTCACGAGATTCATGCCGAACGATTCGTGGAAGATTTGATTGCCTGCCGCGCGATCGTGAGTGCTTCCGGGAATCAGTTGCTGGGCGAATGTATGTTCCTCGGCAAGCCCGTCCTGGGGCTGCCGGAAAAATGGCACCATGAGCAGCGGATCAATGCCCATTTCCTGAAACAGAAAGGCTGCGGCGACTTCGTGACGCTGGAAACATTCCAGCTCAAAGATCTGACGAATTTCCTGGAACACATCGAAGAATATCGAACGCGAATTCGAGCAACGTGTCTGGGGAATGACGGTACCGATGAAGCGATTGCCATCATCGAACGACATATTCCAGCCACTCTCACCGGAGCTGCGAACTCCTGAGACTCTCACCATCCCACGAGGAATCCTGAAAGTGAGCTTGGCGATTATTGCAATCACGTAGAAGGACTTCCCTCGCCCCGAGGACACGGAGAATCTGTAATAACAGGCTCCGAGTCTGTTGAACCCCGAATGGCCTTCTTCAATTCTTCATCAAAAACAGCAGCCTGAATGCATGAGCCCTGGTTGACGTAGTCATTCAGGCTCCTAAGAATAAGGCTCCCGACCTCGAGTACAGGAGGAGACATGGCGACTGCGGTTCTCGACCGGCCCACGCTGGTCCTCAATAAGTCGTGGCAACCAGTTCGAGTCGCTTCTGCGGCTCGATGTCTGATCATGTTGTGGAACGGCACCGTCAAGGCGGTCGATCCCGACGACTATCAGACCTACAACTGGGAAGACTGGTCGCGTTTGCGACCTCAGTCGGGCGACGCTGTCGTTCAGACGGTGGAACAGTCCATCCTCGTCCCCGAGGTGGTCGTGCTGCAGACCTACTCCAAAGTTCCCCGGCAGACGGTCACGTTCAGCCGGAGAAACCTGTTCCGTCGCGACGAATATCAGTGCCAGTACTGCGGCTGCAAGCCACAGAGTTCGGACCTGACGATCGACCACGTCAATCCTCGTTCGCAGGGCGGCGGATCGAGTTGGGAAAACTGCGTCCTGGCTTGTATCAAGTGCAATACCCGCAAGGGAGGACGCACGCCGCAACAGGCCAACATGCTCCTGCTGAAGAAGGCGGTCCGGCCTCGCTGGACCCATCTGTTCAGCATGCCCAAACATCGGGCGAGCAGCTGGTCGAAGTTCATCAGCGACGCCTACTGGGATGTCGAACTGCAGGAGTAGATCGACCGCTGAACAACCGAAACGACAAACGCCGCCCGAGCGATCGAGGCGGCGTTTTTTGTTCAATCACAAAGGCGCGCCCCGGCCGTCTTATCGGCCGGGTCACCCGGGAATCACGCCACCACACTGGACTACAGCGTCAAGACAAGATTATCGCG
This sequence comes from Rubinisphaera margarita, assembly GCF_022267515.1. Taxonomy (NCBI): domain Bacteria; kingdom Pseudomonadati; phylum Planctomycetota; class Planctomycetia; order Planctomycetales; family Planctomycetaceae; genus Rubinisphaera; species Rubinisphaera margarita. The sequence goes on from NZ_JAKFGB010000022.1 coordinate 155,444, forward strand.
ATGGACCGCTTCGAGGAACGGAATGTGGCCCGAGCGGGCGAGGATTTCGTCGGTGCGGCAGCCCATCAGCTGGCGGGCCTGGTCGGAGTTGTAGTTGCTGAGGCCGCGGGCAAATTCCTGGCCGTTGGGCGTGCGGATCGAAACGACTTCCCCCATCTCAAAACTGCCGCGAATCTCCTTGATGCCGATCGGTAACAGAGACTTGCCCGATTTAATAATCGCCTGCTCGGCGCCGTTATCAACGATGTAGCTGCCACGCGGGGTGATCGTGAAACCGATCCACCGTTTCCAGGCCGGCATGAACTTGCCGCGAGCCAGGAAGGCCGTGCCGACGTCTTCGCCGTGCAGGATCTTCGCAAGGACGTTGTTGTCCGATCCGTTGGCGAGAATCACATTCTCCCCGACGGAAACGGCATTGCGGATCGCGTTCAGCTTCGATTTCATCCCGCCCGTTCCGCCGGCACTGCGCGAGGAACCGACGCAGTCGAAGAGCCCATCGTCCCATTGTTCGACGAGCGAGATCACCTTGCTGTCCGGCTGGTGGGGATCGCCGTCGTAAAGTCCATCGATCACCGAAAGGATAATCAGCAGCGGGGCGTCGAGCAGGTTCGTTACCATCGCCGCCAGTTGATCGTTGTCGCTGAATTTTGTTCCCGGCGAGCTCGCCGCCTGACGGATCGGCACGGAACTCTCTTCCGGATTCGGCAGGGCAGGGAACTCTGGAGCGATCTCATTCACGCTCACGGTGTCATTCTCGTTGATGATCGGCACGCAGCCATACTCAAAGAGTGTATGCAGTGTGTTGCGGACGTTCAGATAGCGGGAGCGGTTTCGGAAGTCGTCGGCGGTCAGCAGCAGTTGGGCGGCGTGGTACCCGTGCTTCCGAAAGGCCTGATCATAAATCCCGATCAAATGGGCCTGTCCGGTCGCGGCTGCGGCCTGAAGATGCGGCAGGTCGCGGGGACGCTCTTTCAGCCCCAGCAACTGCATGCCGGCTCCAATCGAGCCTGATGAGACGAGAACCACTCGCTTGCCGCCGGAGCGGAGGGCATCGACCTGTTCGGCGATCGCGGCGACCCTAGCCGGATCGAGGCCGTTGTGTTCGTCGGCCAGGACATTCGTCCCAATCTTGACGACGAACGTCCGAGCGGAACTTACCAGCTCCTGACGGACAAGATTCTGCATCCCTGACATTTTTGTGCTCACACGCCTGTTGAATCAGCGATCGGGAGATTCGCAGTGGGCCACGCAGCCCACCGGAAACCGCTGACAATGGCGGTGTTCTACACAATCGTCGGCAATCTGGGAAATGTCAACACGCTGCTGCCAGGCTACCGACCACTCGAAGCATTCTCCCGGGTGATGATGTCCCCGGTGATCTGCAGGCGAATCTTCCCCGTGCACTTACTTCCGGGCGGAACGTTCACACGCACGAACAGCTGGCCATCCTGGGAGGCTTTGACTTCACTCTTCTGACCAACGGCGAACGGATCCGCCGACTTTCCCTTGCCATCGACGATGAGGCCCATCAGTGCCCCCAGCGGGACACCCGGTGCCAGATCGGTTTTCACGTCTTCGGTCTGGAAGCCGGAGGGGGATACAGTCTGGTTGATCAGCATGCGAAACTCGCCGGTCGACTCGAAGCGAATCACCTTATCCTTCTGCACCGCGACATTAGTCGGCATCCAACCCCGACTGGGGTCGATCTCCATTGTGACTTCGTTCCCGGCGATCCGTGACTCTTCCAGCGCTTCGATTTTGTCGCGAATCTGAGTCAGATCGGGCGAGAGTTTCAGCATCGTCCGGAGAACGGATTGAGCCTTCTCGATTTCTCCAATCTCTTCGTACTCCCGGGCCAGCTCTGCCTGAGAGTTCAAGAACTGCTCCTGAGCGGCTTCCGCCTTCTGATCGAGCAAATTCACGTTGGGGGCCCGGTTGCTGCGGGATTTCTGTGCCTGGGCCGTGGGGACAAACGTCGTAAGCATGAAGAATGCGGCGAGCCAGCAGGCCGCGACAGGAAAAGAAAGTTTTCGATTCTGAACGCTGAACATGGAACGCACTCCGATGGTGAAGGGATGCCCGAAGCGGGTCAGGAAGTTCTCAGAGCTGCAGGCAGCCGGTGTTCCGGGACGTTGTCGTAACATTCTAACATGGCGAAACGGCGGATCGACGCAGGAAGTCCAACCGCGGTGAAACCGGGATGCCCTGTCGCCGGAAATGGTCCCCCATGATTCATCGCCGGGGAAACCGCGACTCCGGTGGGCATTTTGTTGTTAAGCAGCCGCCCGACCTTCCGACGCAACACGGGCTCCAGGTCTCGATAGAGCGCCTCATCCCGCGGTTCTTCGGTCGTATAAACGACTCCGGTCAACTGACCTTCGAGCGCGTCGGCAATGGCGGCCATCTGCTCCGCATCGGTCGTGGTCACCAGCAGGCTCGAGTTCCCGAACGCTTCCTGCTGGAACGTTTCGGAGTTCTGCAGAAATGTGGCGGCGTCAACCTGCAGCAACGTGTTCTGAACAACGAAGCCCTCGGAATCGGCCGGCTTTCCCCCAGAGAGCAGTTGGGCGCCCGCGTTGACTAGCCGCTCAATCGAGTTGAGCAGTGACGATTTGACACCTGCGGCCAGCAAAGGATTACAGGCTGCTTCGGCGAAACGCCCACGAACCGCTTCGATCCAGCGCGGCGTCTCCTCACCGGGAGGCAGGACCACGAGGCCGGGATTGGTGCAGAACTGACCGCTTCCCATCAAACAGCTGGTCGAGAACTCGTTGACGAGGTTGTCGCCGGAATCTTCCAGATAGCCCGGCAGAACAAAAACCGGGTTGATGCTCGACATCTCCACATAGACCGGCTTGCCCAGAGCATCGGCCGCTTCTTTGATGGCGACACCCGCTTTCTGAGAACCGGTAAACCCGACGGCGGCGAGCCGAGGATCGCGAATCATTTTCAGCCCGTCTTCGGGAGCGACCTCATAGATCATCTGAACGAAGCCCGCTGGAAAGCCCGTCTTTCCCAGTGCCTTCTCGAGACACTCTGCCAGAAGACGCGAGGTTCCCGGATGAGCAGGGTGAGCTTTGGCGATCACCGGATTGCCGGCGGCAACCGCAGCCGCAAAGTCCCCTCCTGAGATCCCGTTGAAGGCGAGCGGAAAGTTGTTGGGGCCGATCACGAAGACGGGACCGATCGACCGGTACATCGACCGAATGTTGTTGTCAGCATCGATAATCGGCGTGGACCAGCTTCCGTCTCGCGATTCACCAGCCGCGGTCTTCAACTGATTAACGGTCCGGGGAAACTCGCCATCGTTGAGCCGGGGAGAAACGGGCAGAGCAGTTTCCTGGCTGGCCAGGTTCACGATCTCTTCGCGACGAGCTTCAAGTTCTTCCGCGTAGGCATCGAGCAGGGCGGCGAATCGGTCCCCGCTCCAGTCACGGGTCGTACGATCGCAGGCGGCCGCAGCGGTAAGAGCCTTATCTAGATCGTCCCAGTTGCTCACCGGAAACGTGTCACCAACAGCTTCGCCGGTGCGAGGATCGTCAGCCTGAAACGTTCGGGTTCCAGCGGAAGGCTGCCATGAACCCTCGACAAAAATCTTTGCGGTGGACATGTCGCTATTCGTAAAACAGAGAATCGATTGAAGGGACAGGCCGCAATGGCCCGAGCCGTGAAACGGCAGGTCAGATCGTCGGGGGACGGGAGCGATCGTTCGCCGGTGGTTTTCCCTTCGGCGGCGTCTGCGGCTTCTCAGGATCATATTCCGGCACATCGAGCTGGTCGCAGTCGGCACCGATCTTCGTATCGCCCGGCCCCCATTTCGTGGCCTGACAGTCTTTGAACAGAGAAAAGGACGACGGCTTCAGCTCTTTCGCGTCGATCGTGCCGGCAATCAGCATCACACCGTTCGGACCAAACAGCGGACGCTCGACATGGCCGTCACCCCAGTAACGCGACCAGCTTTGCGCAAGAGGCTGCCCGAGAATTTGCTGGTTGATTTCAGGAGAGAATCCATTGCGATCTCCCCACCACCAGACGCGGCTGGGCAGCTCTTTCAAATCGAACGACGCAGAGAGGACTGAGGGTGCCTCCGCCTTGGATCGCCCCGGATTCGCAGCCGGGACAAAGGCGCATTCCTGGACTCGCCCGGAAACGAGCGGTCGTTTGTGATCGCCGCTGGCCGGAACATCGAAGTGAAGGGCTCCGTCGCGGGCAGAGAGCGTTGAACTGGTCAGCTCGAAGTATCCGGGCACGGTTTCGTTCGCACTGCCGGAGTAACTCATTGCCAGCAGGTGATTCTGCGAGGCGAGCACGGAGTTACGAACAAACGGCGTGTACCGTCGCAGGTTCGTCGCGATCAGGTCTCCGCCGTAACTCAGGAATGTTCGGTCGAGCAACAATGTGCTGCGATCGCTCCCGGCTGCGCCGGCAGTTCCGGCTTGAATCAATGATTGGAGTCGTCGATCGGCCGTGGCTGGAGCCGTCACGTAGCACTTGCGAAGAACGACATCGGCTCCTTCGGCTGCCAGCCATGCAGTAGGAAGAGGCTGATTGCCCTCGGGATCGACGCGGAAAATTCCGTCTTCGATGGCGAGATGGCCCCCCTGTACCCGAATCCACGGTGCCTCACCGGAATCGCGCGTGCCCTCCGGCCTCAACGTGAGTGGATACTTGCCAGCTTCAGACTTGAACACAATCTTGATTGTGCGATTGGCGATCTGGATGGGCGAACTGGATCGATTTCCGAACCCGACGGCTTCGACGACGACAGGGTCGGGCAGCGTCTCGGAGGCAAGGAACTTGCCGAGATCGACCCGCGGATCGCTGAGGTTGACCGTCATCCGTTTCACGGAATCGTTGAACGGATCCGCGACGGGCCGCGGCCGGGACTCCATCGCCGCGGCTTCGGCACGCCAGGTTTTTCGGGGGAGTTCTGGCACGGAGAGCCGAGCCAGTCGTTCGAGCGTCTGCTCGTGCGGATGAACAGCGGCAGTGACGCCGAGTTTTTTCAAATCGTTTCCGGTATGATGAGCCAGACTCGTCCCGGCTTCCAGACGAACCGGACGGTTGTTCCAGTCTCCGAACAGCCCGGAATTCCCCCAGAACTTCTGCCACGATTCTTCATTGTCAATTTTGAAGACCGCCCGGGTGCGATTCGTCGTGGCATTCAGACGGCTCGCCCAGCCTGAGAAAGAGCTGTTCTCGCTGATCCAGTTGACGCGAGACAGAGATCCGCTCGTGCTGCCACCAAGGACATTCTCAGGCCAGTTCGCGATCGAGACCAGAGGCCGCTGACCGGCCGGAGAAGTGGCGACGAAATGCGATCGATTCAGTCGAAACTGCGTCGGTGGAGGATTGTTGCGACCACGGGTATTCATCATCACCAGGGGTGTATTCTGGCAGACGACAATTGTGTCGTTCATCGAAACTTCGCGGGCATACTGACCATCAGCCGTATTAGCGCCCGCGTCGCCACTTGAGGTCCCGGGCGGCAAACGCAGATCGAGCAGGGGAGCACCGCCGATCAGGAACAGACTGTCGTCAATCGAGACCTGGAGCTGCTCGGCGAGACACAGGAACGGCTGCCAGAGCTCGCCCCGTACGAGCGAACGCTTCCACTCGAGTTGATTCGCTTTCTTCTGGCCGACATAGCTGCAGAGAATGACCGGGGCTGCTCGAGACTCCTCGATTGTAAATGAGGAATCCCGAACCCTCAGATCCGAACTCTGCAGATGAAACAGCCGGAGTTCACTCGCTCCGGGAAGATCGTAGGCCGGCAGGCCGAAATGCAGCCCGTGGACCATCACGTGGGCATTCTTCGCGCGGATCAGACCATCGGTCATCGCTCCCGCCGAATTGAGAATAATCCGTCCCGACGTACCGTCGGCTGCGCGAAAGATCACATTTCGATTCTCGACCGAAACCGGCTGCTCCCAGACGAAGGTGCCGGTGGTCGCCAACTCGATCACCACATCTTTATCGCTGATCTTACCGAGCGCATCGCTGATCGTATGAAAATGTGTGTCGTCTTCCTTCACCGAGGAATCGACTATCTGCAGCTTCGGCAGGCTGGCGATCTGTTCGGCGCTGAGCTCTTCCTCTGCGGCCGCGACGGCTGGGGTTGCCGTTAACTTCCGCGGTGCATTCTCCGGGGAAGTCGTGCTTCCCTCACCGCCGTTCCCGTTCGACTCGGCGGCTTCACTGGCACGCTCGGCCTGCACCTCTTCGATAGTGCGGGTCAGATCGACATTGTCTTTGTCGTCGGCCCCGGACTGACTGAACGAACTGCTGACGGCGGCGACGCCATACCAGGCTCCGCTGACCACAGCAATCAAGGCACAGGCCAGCCCGATGTACTTCGCGATCACTCCAAGCTGACTGGCCGACTGCCCTTCGACATCCTCCAGTTTGCGTTTCTCGCGTGGAGGGAGGGAATCGACGCCCGAGGAAGTCGATTTCGATGAGCCGTTCCGCGCCCCGGAAGAACTGCTGGAACTGGCTTTGTCCGCTTTTCGTCGGCGTTTCTTTGTCGGAGCCGCCTCGTCCGATTCGTCGCTGCTTTCCACTTCACGGACGGCCGGCCCGCGTCGCGGAGGAATCACCGGGCTCTCGGCGTCTTCACGATCGTCCGCATCTTCTTCGATAACATCGTCGGCTCCCGCAAGAGCCGCCAGGTCTTCTGCTTTGATCTCTCGCTTGGTCGTTTTGACCGCTTCCAGGTCTTCCAGCAACTCAGCGACCGACTGATAGCGGTCTTCTGGATTCTTGGCCATCATGCGGGTGATCACGCCGACAATCGCCTCGGGCACCGATTCATTCAGATCGCGGGGATCGGGAATTTGAGCCACAGCGTGGGCGTGGAGCTTGTTGGTGACCGAGCCTTCCGGATACGGCGGCGAGCCGGTCAGCATGTGATACCAGGTGCAGCCGAGTGAATACAGGTCGCTGCGAATGTCGGCCGCTTTACTGCTTCGGGCCTGTTCGGGCGACATGTAATCGACCGTTCCGACCGTGGTCCCCGCCCGCGTGATCGAAGTTTCCTCGGTGTCATCGACAATGCGAGCCAGACCGAGATCGGTCAACTTCACAACGCCCGCCTGCGTGATCAACAGGTTGGAGGGCTTGATATCGCGGTGCACGATCGAGGCCTGTGCGGCGTGATCCAGAGCCCGCGCTACCTGGGTGATGATCTCCGTCGACCGACGGATCGGTATCCGGTTCCGCTTCTTGATCAGCCGTTGAACGTCGGTCCCTTCGACGTACTCCATGGCGATGTAATGCAGCCCATCGGCTTCTCCCGATTCGTAGACGCGGACGATATTATCGTGCGTCAGCTGAGCGGCCGCCTGACCTTCGGCTTTGAACCGCTTCACGAGGATCTTGTTCTCCGCTTTTTCTGCGGGGAGAATCTTTAGCGCAACAAGCCGATTGAGCGTGGGATCGAGGGCCAGATAAACTGTGCCCATGCCCCCCTGACCCAACTTCTTCTGCACCTGATAGCGGCCGAGCTGTTTCAGCGTCGTCAGATCGGAATCGCTGATTCGCTTCGCCGTTTTGGCGGAACTCGATTCCTGGGTGGTTTTTCTCGCCATGAAACGTCCAACGGCCCCGGAGTTTCGTCTCGTCGGTTGCCCGGAAAATTAGATATCGAGTGCGAAACCGAACAGTGCACTGGATTAGAGAAGAGTCTGTTTATCCTGACGATTTCCATGGGAATTTGCAATGAGATTCCCGAAACCTCCGGGCGTTCCCGAGACTCCGTCGATCGTCGTTTCTGCCGTGATCAAACGTACTTCGGAACATTGGGCTCGGGGATCTCTTCCAGCAGCCGCTTCACGAGGTCGTCGGTGGTATAACCCTCCGCCTGGGCCTGAAAATTCGCCGAAATCCGGTGGCGGAGCACAGGAATGGCCACTTTTCGGATATCAGCCGGGCTGATTGCGGGACGTCCGTTCATCGCGGCCATCGCCTTGGCTCCGATGATGAGGTACTGACCAGCTCGCGGACCGGCTCCCCAGTCGATCAGTTCCTTCACGAATTTGGGAGCCGAACCGTCACCGGGACGGGTCGCCCGCACGATTCGCGTCACGTAGCTGATCGTCAGCGGGCTCGCTTCGATCGTGTTGATCTGCTTCTGCAGATACAGGATGGACTTGGCCGAAAGGATCTTGCGGACTTCGGGCCGTTCTCCGCCAGTGGTCGCCTCGAGAATCTTCTCCTCTTCCTCGACACTCGGATAGTCGACCTTCACGTTGAACATGAAACGGTCGAGCTGGGCTTCCGGCAGCGGATACGTCCCTTCCTGTTCGATCGGGTTCTGCGTCGCGATCACAAAGAACGGATCGGGCAGATCGTGCGTTGTCTGCCCAGCCGTCACTTCGTGCTCCTGCATGGCCTGCAGCAGCGCGGCCTGCGTTTTCGGCGGGGTTCGGTTGATTTCGTCCGCCAGCAGAATGTTCGTGAAGACCGGCCCCTGCACGAACCGGAAATCGCGGCGGCCCCCTTCCGATTCCTCCAGTACCATCGTGCCGGTAATGTCGGACGGCATCAGGTCCGGCGTGAACTGCACCCGCTTGAACTCGACGTCGAGAATCTTGGCGATCGTGCTCACGACCAGCGTCTTGGCCAGTCCCGGCACGCCAACCAGCAGACAATGCCCGCCGGTGAAGATGGCGGCCATGATCTGCTCGATGACATCGTCCTGGCCGATGATCACCTTGTGCAGTTCTTCCACCATCAGCTGACGGTGCTTGTGAAACTTCTCGAGAAAGTCATCGAAGTCGCGTTTTTCAGCCATAGTCGCTCAGGTCGTTTGGTGTCGGTGCGGACGGAACGTCATCATCGATTCGGCGGATCGAATCCACCGTCCCGGAAAGTTTACTCTCTTCGGCGGCCGGAAGCATCCTCGCTTCACCGTCGCGGGCCGCTGGCTCGGCCAGTCTGTTCGTTCTCACGTCAGCATCGCCTCCGACAAAGACGGGCCCTGCCGTGAGAAAACGCCTGAAAGAATTGCCCTCCCCGCGAATCCAGCCGCGAATTACAATCAGGATCTTCATTTTTTCCGGATGACGGAGTATTGGAAGTTTGAGGGTAGAGCAATGAGAATCTGGATGGTTTGTCTGGTTTCCGCTGTGATTGGCGGCGTCGTTTCCGCAACGTTTGTGCGACTGACCGAACCGACGTTGATGCACGCGCAGGAACCGCCGACATTGAACGGCCCGGGCCTCCCTGCGCCCCGCACCCCAACGCAGCCGGCGCCTACGATTCCGGTGAAACCTCCCGGGCAGTCGCCCGACGGCTTGCCGCCGACCCTTCAATGGCAGGGAAGCTCGCACAATCCCGGGCCGGAAAACAGCTTCGGCTCCTCCTTCTACGATTCCGACGCCCTCACCCCTGAAGAGCAGGTGAGTGTCCGCGTTTATGAAGACGTCAACCGCAGCGTGGTCAACATCACGACCCGGAGCGTGCGCGTCGACAACTTCTTCCTGCAGGCCGTTCCCGAAGAAGGAACCGGCTCGGGTCTGGTCATTGATCAGGCCGGCCACATCCTCACGAACTTCCACGTGATCGAAGACGTCCGCGAAGTCGTCGTCACGCTCTATGACGGCGAAACGTATGACGCGACCTACGTCGGTTCCGATCCGGTCAACGACCTGGCGATCATCCGCATTGAAGCCCCTGCGGAATCGCTGATCCCCGTCCGCATGGGCGACTCGGCCAAACTCAAGGTTGGCATGAACGTCTACGCCATTGGCAACCCGTTCGGCCTCGAACGAACGCTAACGACCGGAATCATTTCGTCGCTCAATCGCTCTCTGAAAATCCATCGCGACCGGACCATCAAATCGATCATCCAGATCGACGCAGCCGTGAACCCGGGCAACTCGGGCGGCCCGCTGCTCGATTCTCACGGCCGCATGATCGGCATCAACACCGCGATTTACTCGGCCACCGGCCAGAGCTCGGGCGTTGGCTTCGCCATTCCGGTAAATCTGGCCAAACGGGTCATTCCTCAGCTGATTCGCCACGGCCGGGTTATCCGACCGGAGATCGGCATCTCCCGCGTCTATGAGACCGAAGACGGCCTGCTCGTCGCCCAACTCGTCCCCGGCGGTCCGGCCGAACTGGCCGGCATCCGTGGCCCACAAACCCTCCGCGAGCGCCGCGGTCCCTTCGTCGTCGAACGCACCGACCGCACAGCCGCCGACACGATTACCCATGTCGATGACGAAAAGATCTCAACCGTCGACGACTTCCTCGGCGACATCGAAAGCCGCAACCCGGGCGACACGATCACGCTGACAATCCTCCGCGACGGCAAATCGATTCAGGTTCCGATGCGGCTCGGCGGAGAAGTGCCTCCGAAGAAGTAAACACCGTGTCGGGCAGGCTCCCGCCTGCCGTGCGCTGAGTTGTTATCAAGGCTGCGTCTGTTTGGAACGAATCTGAGTTTCACCACAGAGGCACAGAGGACACAGAGGTTCCCACGTTGAAGTCACGTATGCTTCTGAATTCCAGAAGCTGAAGTATTCCTGAACGCCTTCGTACGACCACTGCAGCGGCCACGAACGGCAGGCGGGCGCTTGCCAGAAACATCTGGACACCATTCTAGTCCATTGATAACGTGTCAGGACGTCATACATCGAATCGCGTTTGGTTATTAGTCGCGATGGTGAAAGCTGCCAGCGAAACAGACCGTGCTGGCGTGAGATCGGCCGCATGCATCATGTTGTATATCCCCGTACCTCGGGTTACCGAGTTGCAGGCAAGCGGCTGATCGTCCAGGACGGAGCCGTACTGCCGCCGCTTTGCATCCGGCTTGGAGTTCCGGTTGAACGCGGAGAGATGCACACCGTTCGAATCAATTGGCACCCTTGGCTGAACTTCGCGTTCTTGCTGAGCACCGTAGCGATGGTCGTCAACTTGGCTTTGATGCAGCCTATCCCGGCAATGATGATGGGAGCGATAAGCCTTCTGCCAGCGACAGCGATCGCCCTCGCCTCGAACCGAACGTTGACACTGACATTCGGGATGGATCGCGAAAAGTTCGAACTCTTTGAAACCCGCAAACGAGTCCTTCTCGGCACCTTGTTCGTCCTGTTGACATGGTTCGGAACAGGCCTCTGCTGGAACTTCAATCTTGTCGTGTTCATGCAATGTGTGGGAATCGTGCAGCTTCTCGTGCTTTTCTTACGCTATTACAGAAGTCCGCTTTGGGTCGTGAAACATCGTCGAGGCGAATTCACGCTTATCGGTTGCAGCAGACTTTTTCTGGAAGAGATCAAGCCCGAGCCACTGATCAATTCTCAACCAGCCTTATCGTGAGAGTTCAACGGTGATCCAGGTTTCCGATCATGACGACGAACTTCCGCAGGCATGACTCCCGCTTTACTTGAGTTGACTTGCCATGCCGACTGTCACTGTGCCGATGACTTTGAGTTTCACCACAGAGGCACAGAGATTCCCGCGTGTAAGTCACGATTGATTCTGAATCCAAGAGGCTGAAGCATTCCTGAATGACTACGTCCCGCCGCTCTCGGACGTGCCCCCAACACTGGCTCTCTGTGTCCTCTGTGTCTCTGTGGTGCACTCCACTTCCGTTGAGAAAAGTCCCGTCGTCCGAAGCATTCCACGATCGGCAGGCGGGAGCTTCCCCATCAGCAATGGCAGAAGCCGGGGTGATTGCTCATCCCCGGCTTCTGTTCTACTCACGTTGACCGACCGATTACGGACGGTTGCTGGCCAGTTCGGCGTTCAGAACTTTCTCGATCTGGTCGCGGAGTTCGCGGGTGTGGGCTCTGGCGTAAGCGTCGAGCTTCGCGTTGGCTTCTTCCAGCTTGTCGAGGCGATCGAACAGATCCTGCAGATGCAATCGGGCCAGAGCGCGGGCATCCGCCGGAACAGGCGTCTGATTCAGCACGATACCCGACAGCTGTCGCACGTATTCGCGCTGCAGATTGCGGCGAATCGTCGAGATCTGGACCGGTTTGTTCGGGTCGACCTCAGCCGGGACTTCGGTCCAGATCGAACCAGTGAGCGTCTCGAAGATGATCGGCAGCGTGAGCACCTTCTGGTCGGCCTTTGCGTGCATTTCGATCTGCTGGACATTCCGCAGCGTGTTGTTGGCGAGCATTGTCGACAGGGCCATCCGCTGAATGCTCAGCACGCGATCGTAAATCGGATAGACGAAATCGCCGTTGGACGAGTAGTCGTCAGACAGACGTTCCGGCGACAGAACCCGCAACAGTTCCGGCGAGAAGTTGAAGGCCTTGTCCGAGAAAATTTCCTTGCTCAACAGATCGAGGGCCTGCTGCTGTTTTTCCAGCGGAATCGGCTCCATCGGCGGGCGGGCGTTCGGATCACCTTTGTGATCGCGAGACGTGTACTCGCCGCCAATGTACTGAGCGGCCAGCTGAGTCGCCTGAGCTATTTCGCCGAGCAGCAGAGTGAAGGTTTCGCGAGCCCGCTTGTAGCTCTCGCCCTCTTCGACCACGCGATCGACCATGCCTTCGATCGACTTCTTCATGAAGGCGATCCGCTGTGCCGAATAGTCAACCGGATCACCCAGGTCGAACAGATTGATGCGGGGGTCGGGGTTATGGGCCATATCCTCGTCGGTCGAGTACTTCAGCCCCTGTTCGGACATCTTGGCGGCGATCTTGGCGAGCTCTTCCTTTTCGTCGCCTGAGATCGGCTTGTAGCCGTACTCGATCGCCAGGTAGTCATACGGGCCGATCGTCGTGGTGAAGTAATCGCCCTGCGTCTTCGGATCGAGCGAGAAGTTCGCCGGAGCGTAGTCCATCACTGAAGCAATCATGCCCTGCTTGTTGGTCACTTCCGGCTTATTGATCTCCTCGAGCGACAGCATCGTGCTGGCTTCGAAGTTGTGACGCAGACCGAGCGTGTGGCCGATCTCGTGCATCACGACCTCTTTGATCGCCTGCCCAATGAACTGTTCGGGCACCTTGCCACCGGGAGCGGCTCCGTGCACGGCCATAACCGTCGACATCAACCCGAGTTGACGCTGAATCCCCGGGCCCATCATACAGCAATTGCATCCGCCTTTGGCATTCATCCACGCCGGTTGACGCGGAAACTGCTGGCTGTAGGCGTGCTCAGGGTGTTCTTCAATCAGCTTGTGATACTGCTTGAGCAGTTCGTCGTATTCCTTCTGGCGTCCTTCAATCTCCGGCACTTCCGCGGCGAACATCTTCAGGAACAACTGGCGTTCTCCTTTGGCGAGCAGGTCGAGTCCCTGGGGAATGCCGACGTTGCGAACGTAATCGGTCCGGTGATAACGCACCATGCTTTCATCGAAAACGATATCGGCATCGAGAATCTGGCCGGTCTTCGGATTCACCCGGCTCGGCCCCATCGCAAAGCTGGCCGAAGTCGTGATCCAGCGGAACGTGTTGTAGCGAATGTCTTCCGGGGCAAAGTTGTCGCTGTCCTGCTGATCGCGACACTGAATGGCGTCGATGAAGCCAATCTTCTCAAAGGCCTTGTTCCACTCCAGAATCCCTTCGCGAACATACGGGCGGTAAGACCGGGGAACCGACTTTTCGATCCAGAAGATGATCGGCTCCTTCGGCGGAGACATCTCAGCCGAGGCGTTTTCCTTCTCCAGATGCCAGCGGTTAATCAGTTTCACCTTGGGAGACTCATCAACGTCCTTGGTAAAATCGTTGATCGTGCTCAGGAAGTAGCCGATGCGGTCATCTGCCAGCCGGGGCTTGTAGCTCGAACTCGGCAGTTTCGAAAGTCCGTAGTCGAGAACGATCTGGGTTCCACGGGGATCGGGCACAGCTGAGTCAGCTCCATAGACCGTGGTGTAGCTGTGACTCGAAGCGAAGACGGCGGCGACCTGAATCTGGATATTCTCAGGGAACGCGGTCACCTTGAACCAGGTGCTCCGGCTGCGATCGGGATTCACGCCGATGCCAGCCAGATCGAACATGAACAGATCGGCTGCATCAATCAGCACGCTCTGGCCGTTGCTTTTCTCACTCTTGATCGGCAGCGCCTTAATGACGCTGTCGGTGTAAGAGGTTTCAACGGCATCGGCTTGCGGCGAGCCGGGATTGGCTTTGAAGCGGACGTTGCGGCGAATGAGATGAACGCGGTCAGCACTGCGGCGGAAAGTCACAAGCCACTGATCGCCAAAGTTGAGCGTGTCGCCGCCGAGGTACATCAGACCGGCACCGCGAGCAATCGAAATTGGCAGAATGAATTCGGTGTCGTACTGAGCCTTGCTGATTTCGATGAAGAGCTGTTGCTCCTCTTCGTTGTAGTAGAGGGGAAACAGGCCGCTGAGCCGTGTCGCTCCCTTGGTCACTTCCTCCCAGGCGGGATATTCCTTGGCCGCCGCCGGTTGAGGCATCGCGGTGATGCAGAGCAGCATCCCGAAAAGTAGAAGCAGGCGCGAAACGGTGCGCCGACGTGTCGTGAGATTCAAATCCATTGCTGCTCCTGATCGCTGGAGGCGAGAGGTAAGAAATTGGAGGGACATCATCCACCGCGAGCGAGCGGCGGGGTCACCTGCAGGAGGGTCTCAACATGGCATTCCCTGCCAGGATGGCCACTGTAAAGATAGGAACGGGGATAGGCAAAATCAATAAGTGATTACGCATGCTCGCCCGGATCGGGAGCCCGATGCGGCTCCAGATGGACCAGCACGTCCCGCAATTCCTGAAAGTCCGTCAGCAACCGATCTTTCACGTGATGCCCGATCCGATGTCCGTAATCGACCGTAATCGACGGATTGACCTCGATATGAACATCAACGAAGAATTCCAGCCCCACCTTGCGGACAAGCAGCGTTTCAACCCCTTCCACACCCGTAATGCTCATCGCCCGTTCACGAATCTGGTCGAGAAGCTCCGATTCCGCCTGGGTATCCATCAACTCGTTGGCACTACTGCGAAACAGCCGAATCCCCGACCAGATGACTCCCAGCGAGACGATAATCGCTGCCACCTGGTCGGCCCAGCCCAAAGAAGGCCCCCCGACACGGACAACCACGAATCCGACCAGCACGGCCAGAGAACAAAGGGCGTCGCTGCGGTGGTCCCAGGCGTTGGCGATGATGGACGCCGATCTCGTTCGGCGGCCGACACGGACCTTGAACTGGAACAAACCCTCTTTGAGCACCACGTTCGTCGCGGCAATGGCAATCGCCCACCACGGGACGGCCGGAGCCAGCTGGCCCAGTCGCGTCAGAGCTTCCCAGCCGACAATCGCCGCCGAGACGATGATGACCACCGCGACTGTCGTCGCGGCAATCCCCTCAGCTCGCGCGTGTCCGTATGGATGTTCGTCATCCGCCGGAAGCTGCGAAATCCTCAGCCCGTAAACTACGGCCAGCGACGACAGGGCGTCCCCCAGCGAATTCACGGCATCGGCGATCAGCGCCGTCGATCGAGCCACCAGTCCGGCGATGAGCTTGATGATGCCCAGCACCAGATTCACTGAAAGACCGATCAGCGCGGCTGTGGTCGCTTCCCGATATCGAGCAGCCGTGTCGTACACATCAATCCGCCTGTCAGGACGCCGTTCAGAAAGGCTGCTGCAGCGCAGCCAGGACAATTCCGGTCGCCACCGACACGTTGAGAGACCCGACATCGCCCGGCCCCGGAATTGTGCACAAGTGGTCGCACTTCTCGAGCGTAAGCCGGCGCAACCCTTTCTGTTCGTTCCCCACAACAGTCAGCCAGGGGCGACGTCGATCGACCTCCCAAACTGATCCCTCGGCATGTTCCGACGTCCCGAGAATCCACAGTCCGGCGTCCTTGGCCAGTTTGAGCGCGCGGTTGAGATTGGCTTCAATCGCGAAGGGGACATGCTCCACACCGCCGGCTGCGATGTCGTGCACCGTAGCGTTGATGGGGGCGGACTGACTGCGGGTCATCAGAATCCCGCGGACTCCGAAGAACGCGGCCGAACGGAAAATCGCTCCGACATTGTGCGGATCCTGCAGGGAATCGAGAGCCAGCCAGAGTGGGGCGGACTGCGATTCATCGGCGTCCGGCATCTTCAGCAGCGACTGCAGCGAGACCGGCTGTCGAGGCTTGACGAAGGCGACCGCGTGACCGGTTCGTTCCTGCTTCACCGGAGCCCGACCCTTTTTATCGGCGGGCGGCGGGAGCGTGCGAATCGGGATGTTCGCCTCATCAGCCATCTCGGCGATCTTGTTCCACAATCCCTTGGGCTCTGCGTAGAAACGGAGCTCGGTCACGTCCTTGGGACGAACGGAAAGAACAGCCCGAACGCTGTGCGGGTTCTTCAACTCAAGCAACTGGTCGATGACCGGAGGAGCTGAAGAGGCAGGCTTGACAGGCTTAGCCGCCTTAGCGGCCTTCGAAGGCTTGGCGGCTTTGGCGGGCTTGGCAGGACGAGACTTGGGCTTTCGCTTCACGGGAATCCATCGATAGAGAGACCGAAGACGGCCCCGACCGAAGCGATCGGGGAAAGGTCTATACTCTACCCGACAGAACCCGTGTGTCGAGCGCCGCCCGCGAGTGGCGCCCATGCGACTGCAGGAGAAGCGTGAAAATGCTCTAATTCTGAGCAGGAGCCGGCGGAACGACATGCCGTTCGAGTCGCTCGCTCACTTTCGGAGCGTTCGGCTGCAGCGATCCGACCAGCACGGCCAGAGCGGTCTGCATTTCCGGATCAGGCTCGCCTTCCCAGGCATCCTTCAGATCGGCAATGTCGCGATCATCGAGCAGAACGCCGTATTCCTGCATGTGGCGCGACAGAACCCGCGTCGCATAGATTCGGCTGGAAAGATCCTCCATCCGGCTCAACACCACGTTGACAATAATGTCCTGGGCATCGCGAGTCGGAATGGCCCCCAGAGCCGTCAGGCAGTTGACGGCCAGTTCGGGCGAGTTGAGAGCCTGACTCAGTGACGAAGCCGCCGGGGTCAGGTCGAACAGATGCGTCTGGTTGCGTCGGGCAATTGTCGCCAGCCAGTCGGCAGCCGCTGCTGCCCGCCGACGTCGCAGCACGGGTGAAAGTGGCGTTTCGCTCTGCGAGACGAGGAACGGTTCGAGCTGACGATCCAGCTCCGTCGACTTCGGCGTGTAGATCACATAATGCGTGTTCGATGTCCGCTGAATCGTCAGAGCCAGGTCATCTTCCATGAAGGTCGGACCGTAAATCACGATCGGCAACGCAGCCGTGCGGGCATCGGCCCGGAAGTTGGCCAGCGTCTGCGACAGTTCCCAGTCGATGCAGTTGATGTGGGTCATGATCAGCTTGATATCACTGCGGGTACTGGCTTCGATGAAGCCCTCTTTCCCCGTGCGAACGCTGTCCTGAGGCATCCGGGTGGCGGCGGCCAGTGTGCGACCACGGTCGACATTCGGATCGATCATCAGCACTTTGCCGACTCCATCGTCGCTCAGTCCGCGGGCCAGAATCTCGACGACGCGGGACGCCTGTCGGAATGGCTGCTTCGGATTCAGTTCCAGAATCGCGACGGCGGCCGCGAACTGCACGCCGGAATGTGGTGCATTCAGAGCGGCAATCAGTGGAGAAGGATTTTCGATCGAAGAATTCAGCAGATTCCGTTCGCCAACCAGCGACAGCGCTCGCAGCACCGTCTCGGCGGCTCGCGGCTGGCCCGTTGCCATGGCTATTTCGTAGCTCCGCTCAAGCACGGGGACACCCGACGTCAACGCCAGGTTGAACGGCGTACCACCGCCGGTCGGCAGGGCTTCCTCGGGTCCAACGCGATAGCCTTCTTCCGCTAAAAGTGCGGTCAGATACAGGGCTTGAGCGTGAAGGTCTTCCGGCGAGAACGACAGAGCCTGCCGGCTCGTCACCACGGCTCGGCGAAGATTCGCGGCTCGTGGCGAAACCGAGATCGGAACGACCGTGCGGGACTGTTGATCCCAGATCCAGAAATCGACCGTTCCGTCCTCATTGACGTTCCAGTTCGGCTTCTGGGCAAGATATGCCTCCGCCGCGCGGATCAGATCCTGCTTCACGCCGAAACTCGACAGCATCGCGGACTTGTCCGGGGTGCCGTACAGAATCCGTGAAATTGCGACGCGGGCAGCCTGACGCACGGCGGGCTGTTCAGCATCGCTGTAGGCGTAATACCAGAGACGCTTGATGTCTTCTTCATCGCCGATCACTCCCAGACTTCCGAGAATCGCAGACTTCAACAGCGGATTCTCGGTATTCAGGGCGGCAAACAGAGCCGGGATGATTTCGCGGCCCATCCGGGAGAACAGGTACACAATCTGATCGCGGGTCTGCGTGGTGTTCGGATCGGCCAGATGCTGAATGAGCCGCGGCATCGCCCGCAGTCCCAGTCCCTGCAGCTCAGAAATGGCGATTTCCCGTTCGCGAGGCGAACCGGCCAGGTCCTGCAGAATCTTGTCGATCCGCTCCGGGTTCATGGCCTGACGACCGGACGCGGCTGCAATCTGATCGAGCAGTTGTTGAGATTCCGGCTGCAGAGTCTCGGTACGAGCCATCCGCACGATTTCGACCGAGCCGACTTCATCGCGGAGAGCCAGCAGCTCGTCGTCCGACAGGTTGGCGTCGAGAATCTGCTTCAGATACGACTTCGCCAGTTCCGGCCGTCCGAAATCGGCCATCAGCACAGCGGTTTCCAGCAATTCCAGATTCGTCTGTGGCTCGATCGCCAATGGCGAATCGGCTGGCGGAGCCTGACTGCCCTGTCCGCTTTCCCCATCACTCTGGGCGCGTAACAGACCACTTTCAGACACCGCGAAGAACAGCGGAATCAGAACACATAAAGTCATCCACAGTCGGTACATCCCGACGACCCCCAGGGCACGATGCCAGGACCAGTCAATGGTCCCAGTCCGCACCGCTCATACTTAGAAGACAGAATCTACGGTGTGAGTCAGACGCGTGTTGTTCATACAGTGCAGCCCGCAGCAACTGTTTGACTGCACGTTCCATTCTGCGGACCGGGTCCGGGCAGAGGCAACGACAGATATCGAAAGTATCGTTTTGACCGATCATTCCACTTGACCCAGCCACCACCGTTCCCCGTCGATCCAAACAGGAATTCAGGGAGATCCGGCATCACCGTTACAGCCGGCACACTCGCCCGCCGCACGCACACGCCACGTATTTACCCCACTTTACGCACTCACATACAGGTTTCCAGCAAATTCTCAGCGACGGCGGCAAACTCCCGCCGCCGCCACGACGCTGACAACGATCCTGCCGAAGCCTCCCCCAAACCGGGCGGAGCGATGAGTTTTCCGGGAATTCTTTGAAAAAACGGGTTTCCCCTGCTTCACGCCCCGGCTGCGGACCGATATAGTGAGGACGCACGGGGCACTTGCCCCGCATGACAGGCTCAGCGTCTGTTTATTCGAGACGCAAAACAGTCCTGCAGCGCTATAACGCGGGGTGGAGCAGCCTGGTAGCTCGCGAGGCTCATAACCTCGAGGTCGTCGGTTCAAATCCGGCCCCCGCCACTTAAAAAACCTCACGGTCAGACACATTGTCTCCGTGAGGTTTTTTCATGCGCGGTGCCAATCCCGCATTGCCGCGGGGTGCCACTGGCGTCCCGCCAGTGCCGCTGTTTTATTCAATGCTCGGCATTGCAAAGCAACTCATTCGATCGCCTCGAACAGAAGCCAGCCGGAATCATCACACTCCGAATCGAAGGTTGCATCCACTGGCGAGACGCCAGTGGCACACGCAAGCGGATTCCAAGTGGGAAAGCTAGTTCGTAATTCCGTACGAACATCAATCGGGCTACAATGCCAAGGCCGACAAGTATTAATACATAAATTAATACTAACCAGACCAGCGGTTGAACAACCAGGCGAGGCTTGAGAATGTTTCTTTATCTGCTCGTCGAGACCATCACAACCACGTTCACCTTCGCCGCATTGATTTCATGGCCAAGTCTGTTCATCGGAATCGGGCTGTGGTCCATCAACGAATCGCCGACGGCTTCGAATCCACTGACGAAAGCTCTTGTATTCTCCCCATCGTTATGCACGCTCGCACTCTTAGTTTACGGTGGAGCGTTCTCGGTGAACTCCATACCCGACGACGTCGATTCACGACTTAACATTGTGTACCTGCTGTTTGCGTATCAGCTAATATGGTCTGGTCTTTTAATCTGGATCCTGAATGAGATCCGGCTTGCGACGCTGTCCTTTATGATCCTTCAAGCGTGCCTGTCCTATGTCGCGGTATTCTTCGTGAGCATGGCAGTGACAAATCGCTGGATCTGAGGACCTCGGGTTCGCTAGCTTTGAGCCATGATTGAGTTCCCGAAGGGGTGCCACTGGCGTCTCGCCAGTGCAGTGTCCTCTTGAGACCTACCAGTTCCATCATAAGAACGGCTCCGGTTCGACCGGCTCGAACAAACAGCTGACGGTTCTTCGATGCCCGATCACGAACTCTTCCACTGGCGAGACGCCAGTGGCACACGGCGTGAGTTCTTCACGTCGATCCCGGGTCGCAAGAATCTCCCCGGCATCCCCGTTGCGGGTCCTCGCGTCCGAATTACGATGAAGCGATGGATGAATGGATCACGTCGATCATCAGCACGCTGGGCAGTTGGGGCATTGCGGCGCTGATGTTTCTGGAAAACGTCTTTCCGCCGATTCCGAGTGAGTTGATCATGCCGCTCGCCGGATACACGGCCGGGCGGGGGAATCTCTCGCTGGTGCTGGTGATTGTGGCCGGCTCGCTCGGTTCGGTGCTCGGACAGTTTCCGCTTTATTACCTGGGCCGAAAGCTGGGGCAGGATCGGCTGCATCGCTGGGCCGACCACAAAGGCAAGTGGCTGGCCGTCTCGGGGAAGGATGTCGACCGAGCCGCCGACTGGATGCAACGTCATGGCCCCGTCGCCGTGTTTCTCTGCCGGATGGTTCCCGGCATCCGATCCTACATCTCCATTCCCGCCGGAGCCGGGCGGATGAACCTCTGGGTCTTCACCATTTACAGCGCGCTCGGCATCACCGCCTGGAGTACCCTGCTGGCTCTGCTCGGCTATTCACTCGGCAGCAACTATAAGATGGTGCAGAACATCGTCGGCTCCATCGGGCCCTGGGTCTGGGGCGGACTGGCCGTTCTCTTCCTCGCCTGGATCGGCTGGCGAATGCGAGGCTGCTTCCTTCAGAACGATGTCGACTGCTCGTCGAACGACAACGACACAGAGACGAATTCGACCGATCGCTGAGAGACATCGATAGCTTCGAGGCATCAGCGAGATCCCGAAAGGGGTGCCACTGGCGTCTCGCCAGTGCCTCGGATAACGTTGGACGAATAATCAGACCAGCCATGCCTCGTCGATCCCCGTTTTCACCGAAAGACAACTGATGTCGTCGTCTCACCGCAAACGGATCAAGCATTACCACGAACCGGGCGATCTGCATGAGTTGACGTTCTCCACCTATCAACGTCTACCGCTCCTCAGGAATTCTCGCTGGCAATCGTGGCTGGCGGAAAGTGTGACGCAATCATGCCGCCAGAATTCCTGCCGGCTGATCGCTTTTGTCTTCATGCCCGAACACGTTCATCTATGGGGCTCGTTGAAGATCCACATCTCTGGAAGTGGTCGAGCGCTCGCTGGTTTCGTTCGAATGGAGAGCTAAACGACACCTCACTTCCGGAACTGAGTCGTCTGCCGTCCGACTTCTTTGTCAGAGACTCTCGCAACCGCACTCGGGATTAAGGGTGGCAACTCTCGATCGTCATGGCTGAATGGAACGGAGGCACGGGCGAGACACCAGTGGCGCCCACCCCGGTGACGGCCGAGTGGAACGAAAGCACTGGCAGGATGCCAGTGACACCCGAGTTGAGCCCACGCCAGTTGATCCAAGCTCCACCTCCACCTGGCCGCCGACGCCGCCGTTTCGATCCGTTAAGATCCCGTTCATCTTCCTCAAAACGGGTTCGCGTGCTTGTGACGGCGAGGGAATCCGGCACAATGACTGGGGTGCCCTTTTGATTCTGAATTTCTGAGACGACGAGCTTATGAGCCGAATTGCATCGACTTCGAGGACCCACGTCTCGCGGCTCAAGTCGGTGGCGGGCTCGGCGTTGACGGCGAGTCTGCGGGTGCGGAAACATCTCTGGCTCGGACCGGCCCTGACCACAATCGTGGTTGCAGCCGTCGGCTGGTGGACGATGCGATCGGTCGAGACCTCCGTCAAAGCCAATCTGGCCTCGCAGCTTCAGTCGCTGTTGAATGCCGACGTCGCGGGCCTCGAGTTGTGGCTGACCGATCAGCGATCGGAAACAATGGCACTCGGCGAAGATGATCGCGTCCGGCAGCCGGCCATCGAACTGGCCGCCATCGCGGAACAAGCCGACGCCTCCCGGCGGACCGCCGATCTGCTGACGTCTGAAGCGCTGGGCCAACTGCGCGAACACATCACGCCCTGGATGGAGGCCCATCGCGTCAGCGGTTTCGTGCTCATCAATCCCGACTCGTTGATTCTCGCCAGCGACCTCGACATTGGAATTGGCGACGCCTCGATCGCCAGCCTGTTCGAAGACAAGCTCGTTCCGGTCTTTGCGGGGGAAACGATTCTGATCCCTCCCTTCAAGAGCAAGCTGATTCACCCCGATATCGACGGCACCGCTCGCGTTGGGGTTCCAGTCATGTATCTTGTCGCCCCGGTTCGTAATGACGATGGCGAGCCGATCGCTGCTCTCGGCTTGCGAATCCGGCCGGAAGAGGAGTTCACTTCAATCCTTTCGGTGGCCCACGCGGGACAGTCGGGCGAGACGTATGCCTTCAACCGCGAAGGAGTGATGATCACCAACAGTCGGTTCGACGAGCAGCTGAAAGAGAACGGGATGCTGCCGGACGAAGAGCATGTTCGATCGCTTCTCAATATCCAGATTCGCGATCCCGGTGTGAACCTGATGACAGGGAAACGGCCGGCGAAGCGGCGTTCGGAACAACCGCTGACTCAGATGGTCGCCCGCGCAATCGAAGGGGACGCCGGCGTTGATGTCAATGGCTATCGGGACTACCGGGGCGTGCCGGTCGTCGGCGCGTGGACATGGCTCCCCGATTATCAGATTGGCATGGCGACCGAGTTCGATGCCGCCGAGGCTTTTGGTCCCCTCAACTCAATCCGGACGGCGTTTGGAGTTCTGACTGGCCTGCTGATCGTGACCACACTCGGGCTCTGCGGTTTAACCTACTATGCGTCTCATCTCGATCTGAAGGTTCGCCAGGCCGCGATTGAATCCCGGCAACTCGGACAGTATTCCCTCGACGAGAAGCTCGGGGAAGGGGGGATGGGGGTCGTCTATCGGGCCCATCATCAGATGCTGCATCGCCCGACCGCGCTCAAACTGCTGCACGCCGAACGAACCGACGAACAGGCCTTGGTCCGCTTCGAACGAGAGGTCCAGCTGACCAGCCAGTTGACGCATCCCAATACGATCGCCATCTACGATTACGGCCATACTGCCGAAGGTGTCTTCTATTATGTGATGGAGTACCTCAACGGGTTCTCGCTCGACAGCCTGATCCAGAAGCACGGCCCGCAGGCGGAAGGTCGGGTGATCTACATTCTGCGTCAGCTCTGCGATTCGCTTTCCGAAGCTCATCAACTCGGGATGATTCATCGCGACGTGAAGCCGGCCAATATCATGCTGACGCAATACGGCGGCCTGCACGATTTCGTGAAGCTGCTCGACTTCGGTCTCGTCAAGCCGCGTGATGCGGATCAGAACACGACGCTGGCCGGCTCGCTGACCGGGACACCTCTTTATCTGTCCCCCGAAGCGATCCGCCACGAACCGCTCGACGCTCGCAGCGACCTGTATGCGGTCGGAGCGGTCGGGTACTTCCTGCTCACCGGCACGACCGTTTTCGAGGGACGAAGCATCGTCGACGTCTGCAACGACCATGTGAAGACAACGCCAGAAAAACCGTCCGCACGACTCGGCCGGACCATCGACGAGGACCTGGAACGACTGATCCTCAGCTGCCTCGAGAAACAGAAAGCAGACCGCCCGGAATCCGCAGCCGTGCTTGAACAGGAGCTGGCAAGTTGCCAGTCCGCTGGAAGCTGGACACGGTCCTCGGCGAAAACCTGGTGGCAGACCAACATCGGTGACGGGCAGAGTCCGGCGGAAGCGTCGCCGAGCAGAACGTCCCCCGAAGCGACGATCATCGCCTCCCCCACGGACGAAGGCTTTCTGCGATCGACGTCGTGATTCGCTCGAAAAATCGCAGGTCGACCGCGCCTCTCGAACGATCCCGATTTTTGATTGCCCTTGAATTCTGCTCCTGAGCTCAAGAGGATGACGTCTTACGACCTCCTCTTTTTCCACTCATTCGAGTCGGGCTCATCATGTCTTCTCATCTGCTGACCGGCATTGCGCTGGTGTTGACTCTCTGCTGCTCTGATGTCGGAGCGGGAGAAAAACTGATCGATCATTATCCCGGCGCGGCTGCGTCCGGGTGCATGAAATGTCATGCCGAGATCGAGCTGATTCGCGAGCCCGGTTCCGAGATGCTTGAGCGGATCATGGTCAAGGGCGAAGAGCTCGGCGATCCGGCCGGGTGCGTGGTCTGTCATGGCGGCGATCCGCAGGCGACCGAGAAAGAGGCGGCTCATCAGACGGCGGCCTTCTACCCCGATCCCGGCAGTCCGTGGATCAACGACAACACCTGCGGGCAGTGCCATCCCAAGCATTGCGAGGTGCAGTGGAAGAGTCTGATGATGACCGAAGCCGGCAAGATCCAGGGGGTCTGCTGGGCGTTCGGTTCGCTGACCGGGTACGAACACAAGTGGGCCAACTACGCGGTCGAGAATCCGGAAGATCCGCTCGATCGTCTCGGCACGCCGGAGTATCGCGCCTACATGCAGCGGCTCAAAAATATGGAGCCGAACGTCTGGGTCGATCGTCACGAACCGCTTCCCGAAGCTCCGACCGATCCAGCCGAGGTGAAGAAAGATCCGACGCTCGCCGCCTTCACCTACATTCGTCAGGAATGCCAGCGGTGTCATCACGCGGTGAAAGGACGCCAGAAACGCGGCGACTTCCGCGGCATGGGCTGCTCGTCATGCCATGTCCCCTACAGCAACGAAGGGTTCTATGAAGGTGACGACAAGACGATCACCCGCGAGGAGCCGGGGCACTGCCTCGTCCATTCGATTCAGGGAACTCGCGAAGCGAAGGTGACCGTTCACGAGAAGACCTACTCCGGGATTCCAGTCGAGACCTGCACGACCTGCCACGATCGCGGCAAACGAATTGGCGTCTCCTTTCAGGGGTTGATGGAGACTCCTTATGAATCTCCCTTCGCTGAAGACGGGAGCCCGCAGCCGAAGCTGCACACCAAACATTACGTCGCGATGGAGCAGGACATTCACTACATCAAAGGGATGACCTGTCAGGATTGCCACACTTCCATCGATGTGCACAGCGACGGGTTCCTGGCCGGAGCGAATCTTGCCGCCGTGCAGATTGAATGTGCCGATTGCCACGGCACGCCGAACGCGTATCCCTGGGATCTGCCGCTGGGCTACATGGACGAATATGAGGAGAAGCCGGCGGACGGTCCGGCTCGCGGCCTCACCCAGACGTTGAACGAGCACACGCTGCAGGGGACCATCTACGAGCCGAAGGATGGGTACCTGCTGACCGCCCGGGGGAATCCGTACGGCAATGTTGTTCGCGATGGGGACCACATCATCGTGCACACGGCGAACGGAAAAGACTTCCGCATGAAGCCGCTGAAGAAGCTGATGGAAGACAACGAAATCAGCGAGCGCGGCGTGGTCTCGATGTCGACGGTCGCTTCGCATATGGATCGCATGGAATGCTACAGCTGCCATGCTTCCTGGGCTCCGCAATGCTACGGCTGCCACGTGAAGGTTGACTACTCGCGGAAAGACGAATGCCCCGAGCAGCAGGAGGGGACTGAGGAGGATCCCGAGATTCAGGCGATGCGAAAGGCACTCGCGGAACAGGGGATCAACGAGAACTTCGACTGGGTCGCCGCCGGCCGCAAGCATATGGAACCGGGGCACGAAGCCGACCGTGGCGAGTCGGATTACGATCTGATGATCCCCGGGAAGATCACCGAACAGCGGTCGTATCTTCGCTGGGAAAATCCGATGCTCGGCGTGAACGGGGAAGGGCGGATCACGCCGCTCGCTCCAGGGTGCCAGCCGTCGGTCACGATCATCGGCGAGGATGGCGAGCCGATTCTGGTGAACCACATTTTCAAGACCGATGCCGACACCGAAGGCGGCGGAGCCGACGGGCAGCTCGCCCTCGACATGTCGCCGACGCAACCGCATACGATGACGAAAAACGCCCGGACGTGCGAGTCGTGTCACACCGATCCGAAAGCGCTCGGCTACGGCATCGGCGGCCCGCGCGGATGGGACGAAGACATCTTCGTCGATCTGGAAACGATCGATCGCGAGATCCTGCCGAAGCGAACGCAGCCGCAGATGAACGCGATCGAGAACATGAATACCGACTGGTCGCGGATCGTGAGTGAAGAGGGGGAGCAGCTGATGACGGTCGGCCATCACTTCCAGCTGTCACGTCCGCTCAACGATCGCGAGCGGGCGGTCATGAGTCGGGCGGGAACCTGCACCGCCTGCCACAAGGAAATTCCGACCGAGAATCTCGCGACGAGCTTCCTGCATCACGTCGCCAAATACAGTGGCCAGATCCCGGTCACCGATGTCGACCACGCCAGCCTGGTGCACAAGATCGTCCTCTTCTCCGCCTGGGGTCAACTGCTGATCGCCTTCTGCACCCCCATCGCCTGCATGGCCGGCCTCGTCTGGTGGCGCCGCCGAAAGACATCGGCGACATCTGAAGATCGAACTACTTCGGGGGATGAGTCCGTCTCGTAATGGCGGGTTCAAGACAGGACAGCGAGACACTGTGCCCCCGAACCTTGGGCACGGTGGCACAGACATTCTTGTCTGTGCGTCAATTGACGTGCCTTGTTCCGGGGGCCCCAACAGGGGTGGCCCCGAAAGATTCTTTCGGGGCGGCGCAGCCGTCGGAGAACGGGATTGGACGGCTTATGGGCCAGAGACTGAATTCAGCGGAAACGCGAAGCAACTCTGACTTTTCTCCTCTCGTCAAACGGCATCCTCCCACGGCTTCGCCGCCCTGATAGCGGAGCTATCACGGCCACCCCATGGCGGTCGTCCACAGACAGGAATGTCTGTGCCACTGACTGAAGGTGACGGGAAAGAAATGGTCGTCCGTCACGGGCGGGTGACGAAGTCACAAGAGGCCGCGCCATGTGCGAGGTCTCTTCGATGGCCGGACGATTCCAGATTCAAAACGCGGATGGTGCGGCCTCTTGTCGCTGCCGCGCCCGCCCGCTGAGGCGGACGGGCCACCCTTCGTGCGAGCCTCAGGGGCACCAACCGGGGTGGCCCCGAAAGATTCTTTCGGGGCGGCGCAGCCGTCGGAGAACGGGATTGGACGACTTATTGCTGAGGGGCTTTTCCGAGGAGAAGACGAAGCAGGGCTGAATTCTTCCCCTCGCCAAACGGCATCCTCCCACGGCTTCGCCGCCCTGATAGCAGAGCTATCACGGCCACCCCATGGCGGTCGTCCACAGACAGGAATGTCTGTGCCACTGACTGAAGGTGACGGGAGGGAATCTGGTCCTTGAGTACCGCTCAATTGTCCGGCTGGCGGGTCGGGGGTACAATGGCAGACTTGCACACTCACGCCCTATTCTCGTCTTTCAAGGATGTCCCGGCTGTTCTCATGGACGGTTCTCCGCTGCTTCACAATCTGACCCCTCCTCAGCAGCAGGCCGTGGAGCACTTTACTGGTCCGATGCTCGTGCTGGCCGGACCGGGTTCGGGGAAGACGCGCGTCGTCACGCATCGGGTCGCCCGGCTAATGGAACGGGGGGTGAAGCCCTGGAACATTCTGGCGATCACGTTCACCAACAAAGCCGCCAGCGAAATGTCGGAGCGGCTCAAGACGCTGACTAACAGTGGCAATCTCTGGGTCAGCACCTTCCACCGCTTCTGTGCTCACGTCCTCCGGCAGCGGGCAAATGTCGCCGGGTTGCAGCCGAACTTTACGATCCTGGATTCGGCCGATCAGAAGCAGGCGATCCGCCAGGTCCTCGCCGATCTCGATTTCGACGCGGCTCATTATCCGCCCGGCAAGATTCTGGCGATGATCAGCAACGCCAAGAACGAGCTCATCACCGCCCACGATTTCGTCCAGCAGTTCGAAGAATCGGTCGCCGATCACTTCACCGCCGTGGTCGCGAAGGTCTACCCGGCCTATCAGAAATTCCTGCTGCAGTCGAACGCCGTCGACTTCGATGACCTGCTTTTGCATGTCGTGCATCTGTTCGAGCAGAACGACGAAATCCGATCCGCCTACGACGACCGGTATCAGTACGTGCTCGTCGATGAGTACCAGGACACCAACGAGGCTCAGTACCGGATCGTCCGGGCGCTGTCGCAGAACTCACGAAACCTGTCGGTCACCGGGGATCCCGACCAGTCGATCTATGGCTGGCGGGGAGCGAAGATCGACAACATTCTGCGATTCGAAAAGGACTACAGCGACGCCAAAGTCTACAAGCTCGAACAGAACTTTCGCAGCACGAAGCTGATCCTCGGAGCCGCCGACAGCCTGATCGCTCACAACCGATTGCGGAAGGCCAAGGAGCTGACGACCGAGAATCCAGACGGCGAACCGGTCGAACTGCTGCGGTTTCCCGACAGTCCCAGCGAAGCCGATTCACTCGCCCGGCACATCCGGCAGATGGTCGACAGCGGCGAACGGAAGTGGTCCGACTTCGCGATCTTCTACCGGGTCAACTCGATCTCCCGGCAACTCGAACTGGCACTCAGCCGGCATCATGTGCCGTATCAGGTGGCCGCCGGGGTGGCCTTCTATCAGCGAGCCGAAGTTCGCGATCTGATCGGCTATCTCGATCTGGTCAACAACCCGGCGAACCGCACCGCCTTCATGCGAGTGGTCAACACGCCGCTGCGGGGGATCGGCAAGACGAGCCAGCATCGCCTGACCAGCTTCGCCGACGACAAAGGAATCAGCTACATCGACGCCGCTCTTCGGGCTGACGAAGTTCCGAAAATGCCGAAGCGAGCCGCCGCTTCGCTGAAGGCTTTCGCGCGGATGATGCAGGGCTTCTCCGTCGCTGACTCCGGGTCCGTCGCGCAGCTCATTGAAGACATCGTCGACAAGACCGGTTACACGCGGCCCTGGTCATCGAGCCAGAACGAACAGGATCTGCAGCGACTCGCCAACGTCGAGGAACTCATAGCCGCAGCTCGGAATCACGACACCATCTTCGATGCCGACACCACGCTCGAAGGGTTCCTGGAAACGACGAGCCTGGTTTCTGATCTCGATGCTCTTGAGGAAGTCGCCGACACCGGCAAGGTCACGTTGATGACCCTGCATGCGGCCAAGGGACTCGAGTTCCCGGTCGTGTATATCGTCGGCGTCGAGCAGAACATGCTGCCTCACGAGCGGGCTCTGCGGGAAGGCAATCCGCGGGAGTACGAAGAAGAACGTCGGCTGCTGTTCGTCGGGATGACCCGGGCGATGGAGCGGCTGTTCCTCACGGCTTCGAGTTATCGCGACCTGCACGGCCGCTCGATGCCGACGATCCCGAGCGACTTTCTGTCGGAGATTGATCTGGTCCAGACCGACGGCACCACGCTGATCGAAGAGTTACCCGACACCGCCTACAAGCCGTCTTCGCTGATCAACGACATCTCGGAATCGGACATCGCCACGATCCGCGAGATGTTGAATCGCAACACCGAAGGTCCCCGCCTCACGACCGGAGCTTCGCTCCTTGCCGGGAACAAGGACGCCGCCTCGCTGCCGTTCAATTTCCCGATTGGTTCCTCGGTTCGGCACCCTCGTTACGGCCTCGGCACGGTCACCACTGCGGGCGGATTCGGAGCCCGACGGACCGTGACGGTGGAATTTGAGGAGCAGGATCGGGTAGAAACATTCGTGGTTAATAAGTGTCCGCTGCAGCCGGTGGGCAATCGCTGATCGCCCGCGATGCCTCCCTCAGCATATTCATGCTTCTCGTGCAGTCGCATGTGCGCCGTGAACCTGCCAGGTCTCGGCCTGCTCCTGCAACGCGTGCGGAGAACCATTGAACGTGCCCCGCCATCCCGGCTCGCACCCAGCCCCTCAGAGGAAGACATCATGCAGGTGAAGATTCACGAAACGGTCCAGGAAATGGGACAGGCCGCCGCCCAGGCCGGTGCCGCCAAAATCCGAGAAGCGATCGCCGAACGTGGCGAAGCTCGAATCATCGTCGCGACCGGAGCGTCCCAGTTCACCGTTCTCGAAGCTCTTGTCCAGGAGCCGGATATCGACTGGTCCAAGGTCACCGGGTTCCACTTGGATGAATACCTCGGCCTGCCGATGTCGCACCCGGCTTCGTTCCGGGGTTATCTCAAGGAACGATTCGTCGACAAGGTTCCCTTGAAGGCCTTCCACTATCTCGACGGCGAAGGGGACGCCCCGGCCGAATGTGAGCGGGTCGGCAAGCTGCTGCAGGAAGCTCCGATCGACGTCACCTTCTGCGGAATTGGCGAGAACGGCCACCTGGCGTTCAACGATCCGCCAGCCGACTTCGATACGCAAACGCCCTATCTGATCGTGAACCTGGACGATGCCTGCCGGAAGCAGCAGCTCGGAGAAGGCTGGTTCCCGACCTTCGACGACGTCCCGTCCCAGGCGATCAGCATGTCGATCCAGCAGATCCTCAAGTCGAAGACGATCATCTGCAGCGTGCCCGATGAACGAAAATCGGTCGCCGTGCAGGGTTCGGTGGAAGGGCCGGTAACCCCGGATGTCCCCGCTTCGATCCTGCAGACTCATGGCGACACGACGCTGTATCTGGATACCGAAGCCGCCCGGAAGCTGCAGTCGCATCAGCCGATGTAGCCCCGGTGAAGACTCGGTTAACTCGGCCGGGAGCAACGAAGAGTTGTTGACCCGGACGAGCCCGATTCTATATCCTGACAAAGTGATCCGGACCTCCCCGCATGGGGAGAGTCCGTAGATCGGGTCAGTAACAGTGTCCAGCCGCCGAAAGGCTCTCTTCAATGCAAAGCGAAAAGAGAAGATTCTGGTACGGCGTGCATCTGTTACGACAAGTCGCATACGTCTTCCTGGCCTTCGCCCTGACGTTCGGAACCTCCGCCGCTGTGGCGACGGCGGCATCCCGGCTGGCTGAAGTCGAATCGCTTTCCGAAGATATCCGCGAGTTCATTTCGGAATCTCGCGTGCATCGCTTTGGCCGTAGTCGGCATCATGCTACGCTTCACACCCCTTATTCCGGCCCACACGGAGGTCGCGCAGCCGCCACTCGCGGACAGGCCGCCGCGCCCCGTTCTGGCCACCGACTCGCAAACAACCTGCTCGCTCCCATTCGCTGTTAGGAGCTGACGCTGCGCTGCGTGACCATCAATCGCTGAGATCCAGAGCGGAGGAAACAAACTCCGTCTGTCGATCCACAGGATCCGAATCCAGCGGGCTGGTCGCAAATCTGTTCGGAGGGAACTCGCAGGGTCCGACCTCGAGTTCCCGGTCTGCTGCAAGGGTCGATCGAGAGTTGCCAAGCACCTCGACGATGCGCGGATTGATCCGACTCTCGTACGAATACTCCCCCAGATCTTTTGAATGCTTTCCACAATGAGTCAACCATCGCTTGCCGGCTACCAGCCGTCCTACTTCCTGCGTGACTTCACTTCGGGTCTCGTGGTCTTTCTTGTCGCCCTTCCGCTCTGCCTGGGAATCGCCCTGGCCTCCGGGGCTCCTTTGTTCTCGGGACTCCTCGCCGGCTGCGTCGGCGGGCTGGTGGTCGGGGCCTTGAGCGGCTCCCACACCAGTGTCAGTGGACCGGCGGCCGGACTGACCGCCATCGTCTCCGCTCAGATCGCCACGCTCGGTTCCTTCGATGCCTTCCTGCTGGCCGTCGTGTTCGCCGGCGTCATCCAGGTGGTGCTCGGCATCCTCCGAGCTGGAGCGCTCTCGGCCTTCTTCCCCTCGAGTGTGATCAAGGGTCTGCTGGCGGCGATCGGGGTGATCCTGATCCTCAAGCAGATTCCCCACGTGCTTGGCCACGACACCGACCCGGAAGGAGAAATGTCCTTCAAGCAGCCGGACAACCACAACACGTTCTCTGAACTGCTGACCCTCTTCGAAGGGGAGATTCATTTCGGAGCCGCAATGATCGGGATCCTCTCGGTCATCCTGCTGCTGTTCTGGGAGAACTTCAAGGTCCTCAAGAAATCCAAGATTCCAGCCGCTCTGGTCGTGGTCATCCTCGGGGTGATCGCCCAGATGTTCCTGCCACGACTAGGCGAGCAGTTCGCCGTCCGGGGCAACCACCTCGTGCAGATCCCCGTGGCCGATTCGGTCAGTCAGGTGGTGACCTTCCTCACGATGCCGGACTTCTCTCAATGGCTGAATCCGGCGATCTACCTGGCCGCCGTCACGATTGCGATCGTGGCGTCGCTCGAAACACTGCTCAATCTGGAAGCCGTCGATAAGCTCGATAAAGAGAAACGCGATTCACCCGCCAGCCGCGAACTCGTGGCTCAGGGGGTCGGCAACATGGTCGCCGGCATGATCGGCGGTCTGCCGATGACGTCCGTCATCGTGCGGAGTTCGGTGAACGTCGACGCGGGGGGCAAGACCAAACTCGCGGCGATCATTCACGGTATCTTCCTCACGACTTCGATCGTGCTGTTCCCGGTTTACCTCAACATGATTCCGCTCGCCTCTCTGGCCGCCATCCTGCTGGTCACCGGTTTCAAGCTGGCCAGTCCGAAGCTGTTTCGCGAGATGTGGAATGAAGGCCGCTACCAGTTCGCGCCATTCATTATCACGCTGCTGGCGATTGTCTTCACTGACCTGCTGATCGGAATCATTATTGGTCTCTGCGTGGCTCTGCTGTTCATCCTCAACAGCAATCTGCGGCGTCCGATCCGGCGAACTCTGGAGACGCATCTCGACGGCCAGGTCATGCACATCGAACTGGCCAACCAGGTCAGCTTCCTCAACAGGGCCTCGCTCGACAAGTTGTTCAACGAAGCGCAGCCGGGGTCGCATATCCTCGTCGATGCCCGCAGCACGGATTACATTGACCCGGACATCCTGAGCCTGATTCGCGACTTCAAAAATGACGTCGGTCCTTCCCGAGGCGTCACGGTGAGTACGCGAGGCTTCCGCAGGAAGTATCAGCTGCGGGACGAAATCCGATTTGCCGATTACTCCAGTCGCGAATTGCAGGATCGTGTCACCCCCGAGCAGGTGCTCGACATCCTCAAGGACGGGAACCGCCGCTTCCGAACCGGCACCCAGTTGACGCGCGACTTCAGTCGGCAGGTTGATGCGACTGCGGGCGGACAAAGTCCTCTGGCCGCCGTGCTCAGCTGCATCGATTCACGGGTGCCCGTCGAGCTCGTCTTTGACCTGGGAATCGGAGATGTCTTCAGCACCCGGGTTGCCGGCAACATTATCGGGACAAAGTCGCTGGCCAGTCTCGAGTACGCCGTCTGTGTGGCGAACGTGAAACTCGTGGTGGTTCTGGGCCACACACGGTGCGGAGCGGTGACGTCTTCGGTGCAGATGATCGGTGAGAACAAGGACATCTGCGAAGTGACCGGATGCGCCCATCTGAACTCGATCGTCGAAGAAGTCGAGCACGCGGTCGACCGTGGCGAGTGTGCCCGGGCGGTCACGAAAACCGGCGAAGAGTTTGAAGAGTTCGTCGACACCGTCGCCGCCGACAACGCCCGACGAACTGTCGACGAGATCATCAACCGCAGTGAAGCGATCCGCAAACGGCTCGATGCCGGTCAGGTGATCGTCGTACCGGCGATGTACGACGTCCGCAGCGGGGAGATCCGCTTCCTGTCCGACGAGGCGGATTCGCAGTAACAAGTCGCCTGATCCTGGGCGAACCGAAGGCCATCGTCAGTTCTCTGACGATGGCCTTTTTCTGTAGCCAGAGGCTGGCGGTTTCACGTGAAACCGACGTGGCGCTGTCATGCTTCTCTGAGGACTTGTTCCACG
The DNA here is from genome assembly GCF_022267515.1 of Rubinisphaera margarita. Classification (NCBI taxonomy): domain Bacteria; kingdom Pseudomonadati; phylum Planctomycetota; class Planctomycetia; order Planctomycetales; family Planctomycetaceae; genus Rubinisphaera; species Rubinisphaera margarita. The sequence goes on from NZ_JAKFGB010000022.1 coordinate 189,515, forward strand.
TGAAACACGCGACCGATTGTCAACATGACAATCGGCGGACTGCTCTTGCCCGGTTTGGGGAGGCGGTTTAGATTTCCGCCACTCCGACTTTCGAGTCGCTCGCCAGTCATTCCAATCCGTTTCTTGCGGCAGGTTTCAGTGATGGATCACGAACATAACGCACACGACAATCAGAATCAGGACGCTCAGCCGTCCCTCGAACAGCAGCACGACGGGGCTCAGGACCACTTGAGTGAGGAAACTCCGCAGGTCGTCCCGAAGCGTCGACTCGGCCGTGGTCTCGATGCTCTCCTCGGAGGGGGAGGACCAGCTCATGAGCCGTACTCCGAATCGACCAACTCGGGCGGTGAAACCACCGAACGTGCCGAAGGCGACGTTCTCGTCGAGCTGGCCATGGACCGCATTCAGCGGAACCCGAACCAGCCGCGAAAGAACTTCGAGAAGGCCGGCATCGATGAACTCGCCGAGAGTATCAGCAGGCACGGGGTCCTCCAGCCGGTTCTGGTTCGCGAGTATGGCGACCACTACGAATTGATCGCCGGGGAACGCCGCTGGCTGGCCGCTCGTCAGGCCGGACTGACGATCATCCCCTGCCGCGTGGTCGACGTCATCGACAAGACCGCCTGCGAGTTCTCCTTCGAAGAGAACCTGAAGCGGAAAGATCTCGGCGATCTCGAAAAGGCCCAGGCCTTCCGTGACTACATCGATCACTACGACAGCTCCGTCGAAGAGCTGGCCAGGCAGTTGAGCATGAGCCGCCCGGCGGTTGCCAACACGATCCGCCTGCTCGACCTGCCGGTGCCGATCAAGAACGCTCTTCAGGACCAGAAGCTGACCGCCGGCCATGCCCGGGCTCTGCTCAGCCTGAAGGAAGAAGCTCAGCAGCTCGAATTGGCCGACCGCGTCGTCAAGGAGCAGCTGTCGGTTCGTAAGACCGAAGCCGCGGTGAAGGAACTGAGCGGCAAGGCCGACACGATTCCAATGACGCCGCCGGAAGACAAGCCCGCCAAGCCCGAGCTCAACAACCATCTGCAGTCGATCCAGGATCAACTCCGCGACACGCTCGGCGTGAAGGTCGAACTGAAACTCAAGACGGCTGAATCGGGACAGGTCGTTCTGCACTTCGCCAACCAGAACGATTTCGACCGCATCGTCGAGTCGCTGCAGTCGGTGCAGTCGCGAGCCGCGTGATCTCAGAATGAGGGGGTGGTGCCACAAAACCACTCCTCTATAATCAAAAGAGGCGATGAAGGAACCCGGGTGTTTTCACCCGGGTTTTTTCGTGCCCTCGTGATCACTGGCCCCCGAACAAGGAAGAGACATGTCCAATCCGCTTCGAGGAACACTGCGCCCCGCCATCGATTTCCTCGACCGGATCGCCCAGCCGCTCGTGCTCTACAGCGTCTTCATGCTCGCCCTCGAGTGCCACCTCTATCCCCTCGACGACAGCCTCGACAGTCACCCGTTTTTCCTCTGGTCCGAACGCTGCGTCGCCTTGATCTTCACCGTCGAGTACGTGCTCCGCTGGATGCGAAATTCCGGCCGCGGGTACTATCCTCTGACCACGTTCGGCATCATTGATCTCGTCTCCATTCTCCCCTTCTGGATCGGATTCATCCCGGCCGTTGATCCGTACCTGCGCCAAATCCGCACCCTCCGCGTGCTGCGGATGCTCAAGTTCTTCCGGTACAACCGGGGACTGCAGGTGATGACGCTCGGCTTCTACCGGGCCTACTTCAACCTTCGACCGCTCCTGTTCACAGCCGCAATGATCATCCTGCTGACGATGTTCGCCCTCTACGAAGTGGAAGGCCCCGAGCAGGAAGAGTTCCGCAATCTGTTCACGACGCTCTGGTTTCTGGAAGTGACCGGAACCACGGTCGGCTACGGCGACATCTCTCCGGCAACGACCGCCGGCAAGGCGATAGTGATGATCTACATGATCGCCGGCCTGGCCATTTTCATGGCCTGCTTCAGCGCGATCACCTCGGCTTTCGATGAGGTCTTCGAGAAGGCCGAAGACCCGGATTTCGATCCCCTCGACCACTTCCCGAAAATCCGCCGCCAGCAACTCCACATCTTCGAACGCCACAAGGACGTCGGCACCACCGCCGCCGAAGACGAGGCAGCCAAAGAGGATGAAACGAAGCAGGAATCGAACCCCGCCGGAACGCAGTGAGGACCGGCGAACCGGACGACGCGGGACCGGGACAGCGGATCCGAATCGCGGAAAACTTCTTGGCGACTCACCGATGAGCAAGTAGCATAAAGTTCGACAACGTGCGGTGCCTCCCCCGGCTCGCAAACCCCTTGGGTCGAATTGACTGAGAGGATGAGATGCCCGATTTCGATTCTGTGCTGACCGATGCTTCGCAGCTGTCCGTCGAAGATCAGCTTCGACTGATCGAGGCGCTCGCGTCCTCGACGCCCGAGGACCAGCCGCCTCCGTTGACGAACGAATGGATCGAAGAAATCGGGCAGAGGCGCCGCGAGATTGAAGCCGGCTCAGTGAGCACGGAAGAGTGGTCAACCATCCGAGCCAGACTCTTCGCAAAGCACGGCGTTCGGGATGAGCGAACTTCTGGCGAGGGCGCTCGAGGCCCGATTCTTAATGCCCGCGATTGAGGGAACCGTTCTGGGTGAGTCTCCGGGAGGACGATGTCGTGAGGCTGATTCTGGCAGCGTAATCGTCGCATTTTCGCCATCTGAGCGACACAAGCACTCAACGCGCAGGAGAATCACTACCGCATTCGTCCCGCTCTTTAGAGAGTAAATCAACCTGTGAGTGTAACCGGCTGATTTCTCGTTTCAGTCCAACCCAGAGCGTGATTGCACACAAGCCAAAGAAGACCATGGCTCCCGTCACCATGTTGATCTTCTCAACGGTGGGATCAGTAATTGCCCAGCTACCGAGAAGGGCGATGCCCCCGAGAATTAAAAAAATGGGGCCAGTAAAACGAACAACCTTCCGTGGCCATTCGCTTTCCTGCGCAGGCTCATGAGAATCTGCCATGTTGTCTCCCAGGCTATTGCCGTTAAACACAAGAGTCTTGTTCTCTAATCCAGGTTGTGTCAGATTCTAGCAAATAGAGCGTGCGATCTCAGCAGGTAAGGTCCGTTTGAACCACGTCAACGCCGTGCCGACCAACCCCTTACCCAAATACCAGACGCTTCCCCCTGGAAACAGGACGTTGATTGAACTGGGTGAAGCAGGCAAGAAGCGTGCGATTCCAAGCAAAAAGCCCACCGCCAAAAACGACGATGGGCTTGTTTCGAAAGATAGTCGGGGCGACACGATTTGAACGTGCGACCTCCTGCTCCCAAAGCAGGCGCTCTAGCCAAGCTGAGCTACGCCCCGAGGCGTTGGCGGATTCTAGGAACTTGCGAGTTGGCGGTCAATCGGTTTTCGGGAAGGAGTTTGACTTTCCCACACCGACCAGAGGGTGCCACTGCTGGCTTGCCCAGCAGTGCTGTTCGATCAATGAGGCGAGTTCTATTCGAGGCGGCAGAGTCGAGGCACGGTGCTCAGATCTCTGCCCTCGTCTTCAGAAACTTGAAGTACTTGGGATCCTCGTCGTCGAAAATCTCCTGACCTGCTCCCATGAACGCACGCATCAGTTCATCCGCAGCTGCATCCGATTTCCCCAGCTCCAATCGACATTGCCCCAATCTCAAATGGACAAACGGATTCCCGACTCCTCCCGGACACTGAACGGCAAGCTCCAGGCATTCCGCAGCATGGGCGAATTCCTCGGAGTTGAAGTATGCATCTCCCATCGAACTGTAGAGGAACACACCAGCTTCCCAATTCGTTGCAGGGGGCGGGATTAGTTTCAATGCCGCTGAGTAGCGATCGAGTGCCGTGGAGAACTTACCCTGGTCCATCAACTCATTTCCGCGCAAACAGAGTGCGTCGATCTTTGCCCATGTCTTATCGCTGAGTTCTGGCATTCGGCCTCTCCGGCGAGCTTTGTGTACTTCCGCAACGATCCTACGCCGCACCCTGCGGTGTGGACAAGCCAGCAGTGGCACCCATGTTCGTTGCTTGCAGCACACGTCTCTCGGCCCTTCACATTTCTCCCAAATCCAATTTGACCCACCCGGAATGCGACCTATCTTTTGGTACGTCCTCACGGGGACAGACAATCTGAAAACACGAACGTTCGGGGGGCATTCCCCGGATGTGCGCTATCGGCGCGGCAGGAAATGCTGGGAGCATTGAGGGGACTTGCCGCGCCGTTTTTCTTTTCCGGACTCGCCGCCACCGCTTGACCTGACGGCGAAATCGATCACAGTTTCACGTGAAACCCTGTTTGAATCGATTGCCGAAAGTCCGTCCGCATGCGTATGGGAATCCTTGGCGGGACCTTTGATCCCGTTCATTTCGCTCACCTGATCCTCGCCGAAACCTGCCGCGAAGCCTGTCAGCTCGACCAGGTTCGGTTCGTGCCGAATCACTGTTCGCCGCACAAACAGGACGACCAGCCGACGTCGGCCAAGCAGCGACAGGCGATGCTCGAACTCGCCGCCGCCGGAATTCCGGAGTTTGTGGTCGACCCGCGGGAGCTCAAAAAAGCCGAGGTCTGCTACACCGTCGACACGCTTGCCGAGATGAAATCGGAGTTCCCGGACGCCGAATTGTTCTTCCTGATTGGAGCCGATTCGCTCCGCGATTTCCCGACCTGGCGGCAGCCGGAACGCATTGCCGAACTGGCCACCATCGTCGCCGTGAACCGTGGAAATACCCCGGAAGGCGAACTCCAGGCGATGCTCGACGGCCTGCCCGAGCCCCTTCGGGAGCGAGTTCAGCTGGTCGAAATGCCCGGAATTGGCATCTCGGCGACGGCTCTCCGGGAGCGGGTTCAGCAGAATCTCTCAATCCGATTCCTTACACCGCGGCCCGTGGAGCGGTATATTCTTGAGAATGGACTGTATCGGGCGAACTGAATTTCGCGCCCGAACCCCGCGAGGATGGCCTCCGCTGGCCCGCCCCGTTGTGCGATCAAGACAGCCGCTCCGGCAGAAATTTGCATTCCGGCGGCTCAAAGAAACCACTGAAAGAAGTTGAGGAAAACCATGCGTTACCGCTCTGTGTCTGCCGTTGTGGCGTCGTTCTTTGCTGGCCTGACCGGAGCTGTTCAACCTGTTCTGGCTCACCCGGGGCATGGAAATCCGGAAACTTCGACCGGCCTGACACACTACTTCACCGAGCCGATGCACGTCGCCCCGGCTCTCGGCGTCGCCGCCGTCGCCGCCTGGCTGATCGTCCGCTCGGTCCGCTCTCGCTCGGGAAATGATCAAAACTAGTGGATATCTGCATTCGAAGTGAATTCGTGAATTCACTTCGGGCGACCGTGGATGTTTCGCGGGCCGCGTGGTAAAAACCACGCTCACAAGGCACGAATTCAACCGAGAAGCCGCGTTCGGGCGGCTTCAATCGCATAGCTTACAGAGAGGATTTCAAAATGGGTTTGGCAATTTCAGGCGTGTTCGCACGACAGATTCTCGACAGCCGTGGTAATCCGACCGTCGAAGTCGACATCGAACTGGAAGACGGCACCATCGGCCGCGCAGCCGTCCCGAGCGGCGCGAGCACCGGAACGCACGAAGCCTGCGAACTCCGCGACGGCGACAAATCGGTCTACGTTGGCAAGAGCGTTCTCAAGGCTGTGCAGAACGTGAACGGCGAAATCGCCGACCTGCTCTACGATATGGACGTCACCGATCAGGTCGCCATCGACCGTGCGATGATCGACTGCGACGGCACCGAAAACAAATCCCGCCTGGGCGCCAACGCCATCCTGGCCTGCTCGATGGCTGCCGCTCACGCCGCCGCCCGCTCCTGCGATCTGCCGCTGTTCCGATACGTCGGCGGACCGGCTGCAACCGTTCTGCCCGCCCCGATGATGAACATCATCAACGGTGGTGAGCACGCCAACAACGGCATCGGCATCCAGGAATTCATGGTGATGCCGCTCGGTTTTTCCTCCTTCACCGATGGTCTTCGCTGTGGAGCCGAGATCTTCCACAACCTGAAGAAGGTCCTTTCCGACAAGGGAATGAGCACCGCTGTGGGCGACGAAGGGGGCTTCGCTCCGGATCTGCCGAACAGCCAGGAAGCGATCGAAGTCATTCTAACCGCCATCGAAAAAGCAGGCTACAAGCCCGGCGATCAGGTCAAAATCGCTCTCGACTGTGCCTCTTCGGAATTCTTCGACGGCAAGAAGTACAACCTCGAAGGCACCAGCTACGATTCGGCTGGCTTCGTGGAATTGCTCGCCAGCTGGGTCGACAAGTACCCGATCTGCTCGATCGAAGACGGCTGCGGCGAAGACGACTGGGACGGCTGGAAGATGCTGACCGACGCCGTCGGCGATCGCTGCCAGCTCGTCGGCGACGACCTGTTCGTGACCAACTCGAAGCGTCTCCAGCGCGGTATCGATGGTGGCATCGCCAACAGCATCCTGGTCAAAGTGAACCAGATCGGCACGCTGACCGAAACTATCGAAGCGGTGAACCTGGCTTACCGCAACAAGTACACGGCCGTGATGAGCCACCGTTCGGGCGAAACCGAAGACACGACGATCGCCGACCTGGCCGTCGCTCTCGGCACCGGTCAGATCAAAACCGGCTCGGCCAGCCGCACCGACCGCATCGCCAAGTACAATCAGTTGCTGCGAATCGAAGAGATCCTCGGCCACACCGCTCAGTACGGCGGAACGATCTCCTAAGGAACTCCAAACGGGTGCCACCGCTGGCTTGCCCAGCAGTGCTGCTCTGAATCCGAATCCACCCTCCGGGGTGCCATGCCCACGCTTGCGTGGGCATGTTTCGTTTCAGAGGGGAACGTCGACTCTCAGCTCACGGCAGTTTCTACTTCATCCCTCTCAGCCAACTGTGATACATTTCCTGCCTGTCCGAACGAATGTCTTACTGGAAGATTCCTGAATGGTTCCCCCAAAATACACGGCGATTATCCGACGAGACGGAAACTTCTGGATCGGCTGGATTGAGGAGGTCCCCGGCGTCAATTCCCAGGGCGAAACCCGAGAAGAACTCCTCTCCAACCTTCGCGAAGCTCTTTCTGAAGCGTTGGAAATGAGTCGAGTTTGAGTCGGCGGTGCCATGCCCACGCTTGCGTGGGCATGTTTCGTTTCCGGGGGGAATCCCATTGCGGTTCCGTCTCGATTCCGGACAATTGAGTCTCAGAACATCGATGTCATCGCCCTCTTCGCGGCCACGGGAAGGAACGGCATGCACGAGCATCTCGAAGACTATGTACTGGGAAAGATCCTCTCGACCGGAATCCCAATTGTTGGGATGATGGTCTTCGCTGTCGTGATGTTTCTGGCCACCGCGTCGTCCCGGGAACCTTCCCCCGCAAAGATCCAACAACGTCCAGCAGTTGCGCAGGCGGAACCTCAACTCTATCCGCCCGCCGTGGTGTCCGGGATCACTGGGGATGACGAGACCGCACTGACCATCGATCCCAGAAGCGATACAGACGACACGCTCCAGACCGGCCCCTCGCGGAACTCCAGAGAACGGAACTGAATTGCATGAAGCACGCCGCCTCCCTTTTTGTTCTCTGCGGAATCGTGTTGCTCGCCGCCGCTGCTCGCGCGGACGACGAAGCGCCAGCCGGCGACGGAATCCTGATCACCGTCACCCAGTACAAGGTCGATCAGACCGGCAAGCCGAAGGCTCTGCTCGAGATGGCTCATCAGGTGGTGGTCGGGGACTCGGCAGCACTCGATTCGGTCGTGCCGACAGTCATCGTGACGGAGCCTGATGCCCCCCGACAATTCGAGCTACTCGGCACCAGGATTGAATGTCAGACTCGTGCGGCCGGGAACGAGCAGGTCTCGCTCGACCTCAAAATCAAGCGGGTCGACCTGGTGAACGCCGGCCCGAAACAAGTCGTGCGGCGATACTCGATCCATGAGAAGCGATGCGTGAACTCCGAGGATACGTTCACGATCGACCACCTGCTTCCGGACAGGAACCATCATCTGTACGTGATCAAGATCGAAGATTTTCCGGTGATCGAACCCGAGTAGAAACCGATCGACGCGGTCGGGGATGGCTGGCGGGTTGACATCGCCGGCTCAGAAATGGATGTTGTCTCCGTCTGCATGCCCACGCTTGCCTGGGCATGGCACCCCCGGATTCACTATGGAACATTGCCATGCTGGCCAAACGCATCATTCCCTGCCTCGACGTTCACGCTGGTCGCGTCGTCAAAGGGGTCAACTTCCTGAACCTTCGCGACGCCGGTGATCCGGTGGAGATTGCTTCGCGGTATGAAGCCGAGGGAGCCGATGAACTCGTTTTTCTCGACATCACCGCCAGTCACGAAGAGCGCGATATCATTCTCGATATCGTGCAGCGGACGGCAGATGTCATCTTCATGCCGCTGACGGTCGGCGGGGGAATTCGCACGCTCGAAGATATTCGCACGCTGCTGAAATCGGGGTGCGACAAGGTTTCGATCAACTCGGCTGCCGTGAAAGATCCCGAGTTCGTGCGTCAGGCGGCTCTGCGATTCGGCAGCCAGTGCATTGTCGTGAACATCGACCCCAAGCGCATCATGAAAGACGGCGAAGAATTCTGGGACGTGCACATCAACGGCGGCCGCAAGCCGACCGGACTCGAAGCGGTCGAATGGGCGCGACGTGTTGAAGAACTCGGAGCAGGCGAGATCGTCCTGACATCAATGGACGCCGACGGCACCAAAGATGGCTTCGATATCGAGATCACCTCCGCCGTCGCCGAAGCGGTCAGCATTCCGGTCGTTGCCAGCGGAGGCTGCGGCTCGCCCGAGCACATGCGGGAAGTTCTCACCGAGGGCAAAGCCGATGCGGCTCTGGCCGCGAGCATCTTCCACTACGGCGAATACACGATCGCCGAAGCGAAGGATTATCTCGCCGAACACGGGGTCGTCGTCCGACAGCCGGCTCAACAGTAATCAATTCCGATAAGACTTTTTCACCACAGAGGCACGGAGGACACAGAGAGTCCACTGCGGTGACTCGCGTTTGACTAAGAATTGGTCTTCGGGGCTCTGTGGTTGAAATGAGTCCTGTAACTCCGGCACAGCTCGCGATCCCACTTTCCGAGCCGTAGACGTATTTGGCCCAGCGGCATGCTTGCCCTGCTTCGCGATGCAAGCATGGCACCCCGGCCCGTTCCTTCTGAGCCTGTCGACGTAGCTCGTTCACATTCGTAGCGGTGGCATCCTGCAACCGCTACCGGGCCGATCACGCGGGCTTTTTGGCGTGAGGGTGAGACTGTTCGTAGGTGTCGCGGAGGCGGGCGACGCTGACGTGGGTGTAGATCTGGGTGGTTGTCAGACTCTTGTGGCCGAGCAGTTCCTGGACACTGCGGAGGTCGGCTCCGCCGTCGAGCAGGTGTGTGGCGAAGCTGTGTCGCATCGTGTGGGGCGTCGTTTTGTCGGAGAGTCCCGCCAGAGCGATGTACTTTTCCAGGGCCCGCCCGATGCTGCGGGTGGTGATCCGCTGGCCGAAGCGATTCAGAAAGATCGCTTTCTCGTCGTCGGCTTTTGACTTCGGCGTCAGTTCACGAACCTCGATCCAGCGAAGCAGCGCCTTCTCGGCGAAACTGCCGACCGGGGCGATGCGTTCCTTCTTGCCCTTACCGCGGACCCGCAGAATACTGGCGTCGCGATCCCAGTCTTCGAGGTTGAGCGCGACGAGTTCGGCCACACGCAGGCCAGCCGTGTAGAGCGTTTCGAGAATCGCGCGGTCGCGAATGCCCAGTTGCGTATTGGCCGGCGGAGCTTCAAGAAGAGCCGTGACTTCCCGCGTGGTCAGATAGTGGGGCAGCTTACGACCGACGCGGGGCGTTCGCAGAGCTTTGGCCGGGTTGGCTGATGTGAGACCTTCCCGGCAACAGTACCGAAACAGACTGCGAAGGCATGCCAGCCGACGGGCGATCGTCGTTCGCTGGTAGCCGCAGTCGTGCAGGTAAGTCAAATAGCCACGCAGAAACGCAATATCAACTCCGTCCGGTCGCGGCACCTCTCCCTGATCGTGGCAGTAATCGAGGAACGAGGCAAAGTCTTCCGCATAGGCTTTGCGGGTCAGCTCAGAAGCATTGCGTTCGACATGCAGATAGCGCAGAAATCCGTCGAAAGCCGCTTCCAAGGTTCACGTTCCGTTCAAGCCGATTTGCGGTAATGATTGTGGTCATCGCAACTCGTTTTGGCGGCGCCGCGTCGCAGTGCGCGAACCCGCTGACTCATGACTGCTGCGTCGTACCACGAGAAGTTCAAGTCCGGATCAGCCGCGTATCGACCGAGTGTCTGCAGCAATTCGTCGACACTGACTTCGTCGTAGAGGAAGATGTATCGCTGGTCCTCTTTCACTAGCGCCAGCACGTTAATCTCTTCCCCCATGGCCGCGACTCCCTTCGCATTGCACCGACTGCCGTTTCTGTCCCTAGCCATTATCGACCTCACATGTTCTTCTCTGCAGAGCAATTGGCCGAACCGTCACAGTCAGAGTTTCCCGTTGTCTGATTCGAAAATTGCTGATTTTGATTGGATTTCCGCTCATGAAATCCGTGGGAATGCGCCTCGAATTCCCAGAATGCAAGAACCGCGCCAGAGAGACTGACGCCGCGAAACATCGCTTACGGTCATTCCACAAGTGCTGCAGGACGGGCACATTACGGCGAGATGCGAGTTGCGTTCCACATCGCTCACTCGTATCGGCGCGTCGCCAGGACGTACCGCTTGCGCGATTCGCCGCCATGTAACTGGAGCATCTCAAGAATCATCCGATGCATGCAGAAGCGAATAAAATCTTCGCTGCGATGCAGATGTCCCGTCCAGCCGCCGCTGCGCTGGTCCCCGCTCAACTCCAGATAGTTGCGCAGACTGGCCGTAAAATCCGAGTCCGCCCCGTCGAACACGCGTGTGTAAGACATGTACGGCAGAGGCTCGTAGGCCTGTGGCTCGGCGTAAATCTGCATGTCGTTGAGCATTTGCGGCGTTATCTGTCCCGCCGTCAGCTCCGTGGCGTTCTCTTCCGGCTGACCGGCAGGAGAAGCCATCCCGATCTGCACAGGCACCGAGAGTCGCGGATTCTTCTCGTAATTCAGCTGCAGGGCGTCGGCCAGAGCCTTATCCCATTCGGTCTGCAGCGGATCAATATCCTTCGTCGCTCCGTTTGGCTCGGCGTTCTGAGCACGAATCAGGAACGGATCCTTGCACGATTCCACAGCCGCGGTCGAGGGCCAGACATCGACGCAGCGATTCCACCACGATTTCCCGGCGGCTTCTTCGCGAGCGGACTTCATTTTTCGCCGGAGCTCCGGATCGATCGCGACGCCGGGCTGGAAGTCGGGCATTCCCGGCGTATACCAGGAAACCTGCAGTCCGAGCCGAGGGGGATAGTAGGGCGTAAATTCGGTGATCGCTCCGAAGCAGATGCCGTCGGCATCGAGAACCTCGGTAAGCCGCAGCATGTCGGCCGGAGAGTCCAGATTCAGCTGATGTTCGACGATCGCGGTTTCGACCACGCCGACAGGAATGACCTGAAAGCCGGGGATCTTCTGCAGTTCCGTATAGTAGGCCTCAGCAAAGCGACGGCCGTCGACATCGCGTTCCGGAGAAAGATTCACGAAGGGTGCGACAGCGATGCGGGAGAGATTGGGGACGGGATTCGAGACCCCAACTTCGACAATCGCACAGCCGGTCATGCAGCACGCCAGGCCGCACAGGAGTGCAGCCGCAGTGATCCAGATTCGTTGCATGACTTCTTTCCCCGTTTTTGCTCCGTCGTCCAATCGTTATCATCGGTCAAACCGGAAGAATGACTTTAATCGGAAAAGTCGACCTGTCTTAACACGAGTGAGTCACACCCCGAAACAGGCTCGCGAATTTCTGAAACGACCGCTGCCATGCCCGCCGAAATCCGCCCCGCCCGTCCTGAAGATGCCGAGAGTATTCTGAGCCTCATCCAGGAGCTCGCCGACTACGAGAAGCTTTCGCAAGAGGTCGTCGCCACCCCGGAACTGATTCGAGAAACCCTGTTCGGACCTCGGCCGGTCGCTGAGTGCCTGCTGGCGGAGCTGGATGGCCAGGCGGTCGGATTCGCGTTGTTCTTCTACAATTACTCAACGTTCCTCGGTCGCCCCGGGATCTATCTGGAAGACCTGTATGTCCAGCCCGTCCATCGGAAGCGGGGCATCGGAAAGGCGCTGTTCAAGCGCGTTGCGGGCGTGGCGGTCGAGCGGAATTGCGGACGGATGGAATGGTCCGTCCTCGACTGGAACGAACCTTCGATCGACTTCTACAAATCGATGGGAGCCGTCCCGATGAGCGAATGGACCGTCTATCGCCTCACGGGTGAGACACTGAAATCTGCGGCGGGACCGGTTGAACTCGACTAACCGGTTCGAGTCAGTCCCAGCTGAACACCGAAGCGGTCGATGACTCGTAACTTCAGGGGTGCGAAGTCCGGCTCATCAATGGTTCCCGACTCGACCATTCGAGTTGCCGCTCCGCTGGTCTCGGTCAGAATCTGCTCGTCGCGCGCGAAATCGGTCAGGCGGAATGGCTGGTTGCCATGTTGTTCGGTGCCGAGTACGTTTCCAGGTCCGCGGAGTTCGAAGTCGGCTTCGGCGATCTCAAAGCCATTCGCCGATCGTTCGACCGCTCGCAGGCGTTCCAGAGAGTCTTCGTTGTCGGACTTCGAGAACAGGAAGCAATATCCCCGGAAAGCTCCGCGGCCGATCCGTCCCCGCAGCTGGTGCAGCTGAGACAGGCCAAACTGCTGAGCATCGAAGATCACCATCAGCGAGGCGTTCGGCACGTCGACACCCACTTCGACGACTGTGGTGGCGACCAGCACATCGAGCTCGCGCTCCCGGAAGTTCGCCATGATCTCCTGCTGCTCGCCTCGGTCCATCTGTCCGTGCATCAGCCCAACGCGGAAGTCCCGCAACTCGCCCGACTGCAACACCTCGTGGATCTGTAATGCTCCGGCAGGAGCGTCGGCTTCGGGGGAATCGATATACGGGCAGACGACATACACCTGTCGGCCTTCGCGGATTTTTTCCGCGACAAACTGCCAGGCTTTTTTCGCCACCTTGGGATTGAGCACCAGTGAGGTGACCACCGGCTGGCGGCCGGGGGGCAATTCTGAAATCACCGACAGATCGAGATCGCCGTATTGTGTCAGACAGAGACTGCGGGGAATAGGAGTCGCGGTCATCACGAGTACATGAGGCACCATCTCGGCTGCTCGAAACTGCCCCCGTTGAATGACGCCGAACTTGTGCTGCTCGTCGATCACCGCCAGTCCGAGCTGGTGATATCGCACGTCATTCTGAATCACCGCCTGCGTTCCGAAGATCAGCTGCATCTCCCCGGAGGCGATCTGTGCCAGTCGCTCCCTTCGCACCGAGGCAGTGAGATTTCCGGTGAGCAGACAGCGCTTCACCCGACTGTGCAGCAACGCTTCGTTGATCGTCTGCCAATGCTGCTGGATCAGCAGTTCCGTCGGCGCCATGAGGACCGCCTGGTACCCCGCCGCGATTGTGGCGAGCATGGCGTAAATGGCAATGACTGTTTTCCCGGCTCCGACATCGGCCTGAAGAAGACGGTGCATCGGCTGTTCGTGTGCGATATCGGCGATGATATCGGCAATGGCTTCCTCCTGACCTGACGTCAGCTCGAATGGAAACAGACGCCGAATCCGGGCATCGATTCGGGGCGTCAGCGAAACTCGGGGCGACTTCTCCCGGGTCCGGCGGATGCGACGTCGCAACGCCATCCCGACCTGAAAGTCAAGTTGCTCATCGAAAACGAGACGTCTCCGGGCCGCCTGAAAGGATTCCACCGAGTCGGGGCGATGCAACTGCCAGAGCGCCTGCTCCAGGCCGGGCAGGGAATACTTATCGCGAAATCGTTGCGGCAGATGATCGGCAACTTTTCCCTGAACGAGTTCCAGAGCCGAATGAATGTAGCGACGCAGCGTCTCGAGCGTGATTCCTTCGGTCAGTCGGTATTTGGTGAGAACTTCCCCTTTGGCCTGCTCATCATCTTCGTCGAGCCACTGCAGTCGCGGATGACTGATCTCCCAGCGGTTGTCGCGGAACTTCGGCTTTCCCGACCAGAGGACGAACCGGTCCTCCTGCAGTTGCCGCAACATCCACGGCTGATTGAACCAGACGCCGCGAACGAGCCCGTCTTCTGTCCGCAGCAGCGCTCCGGTCATGATGCGGCCGCGGGAAATCGACTTCGAATCGGAATCGATGATTCGACCACGCAGTGTATGGATTCGATCCTCTGTCAGATCGTTAACCTGCGACAGATGCGACAGGTCGAGGACATCGCGCGGCACGAGCCAGAGCAGATCTTGAACGGTCCGCACGCCGAGATTGGCCAGCAGTCCCGCCCGATACGGTCCCACGCCGGGCAGAAACTGGACCTCCATTTCAAAGGGCGACTCGACGTCGGCCTGACTGTGATTGGAATCCGATTCAGACATGTCCGCATTGGATCAAACCCTGTTCCGGGAAACCAGTCTGACGTCCAGCGCCGTTCGCTCAACCGCATGTTCGCGCAGGAGCGACGATGCGCCCGACAACGCGGGGCGTTTGAGAAAACGAATCGACTACGAACCGGCTCGCAATGATCAGCGGTAGTCTTCTTCGTGCCCTACATATTCGGAAGCGAAGGCATTCAGGATCGCCACTTCGACCCGATCTTCCGACAGCGTCAGGTTCTGCTCGGCACTGCTTTCCGGTGTGTGAAAATAGACTGCGATCCGCATGTGGTCCCGCTGGATTTTCATGTCGAGCAGTCGATTTCGGACCAGTTCGGCTCGAGCGAAGGCCAGTTCCATTCGCTCGTCGGGAGACTGCAGCTCGCCCGCCACGACAGCGGAGGTGAAACTGCGAATCTCCAGCTTCTGCGGCTTCCCGGCCACTTCGCGGGCAATGGACCTCAATTCAGATTCCATCTCGGCGGTCAGTTGTGTGTCGCCGGGAGAGAAGATGATCGCCTGTCCGGCCAGATGACTGTCGCCGTCCTTGAGTCGCATCACACGGATATCGCGGCCACGCGGGCCTTTCTGTCGAACTCCGCCCGTCCCCTTCTCGGTATCGGCCTGAGAGCCGAGCTTCATTTCCTCCAGCGATTCGACCAGCGAGTTCATCGGGAACTGTTTTCCCGGAGGAGCAGGGGGGCCGCCGGCGTAGCCGAGATGCTGTCGGGCGGCCTCGAGAATGGCGCGGTATTTCTTGTCGGCTTTCACTTCGCTGAGCGAAACAAGCATGATGAAGAAGGTGAGCAGCAGCGACATCATGTCGCCGTAAGTCACGACCCATTCCGGGACGCCTGGTGGTCCGTCATCATCCATTACGGTTCTCTCTGTCAACCGCCAGAAACTGGGCAAGCTGAACAAGCCGACCGATCTGCAGATCGCGGGCATTCTTATGGGGCAATCGCCGCTCTTCCCTGAACGACGCTGCTTCTTGATATCGACCGGAGAAACGAGGGAGCTGAATCCTGAAATGAATCGTCCCCGAAACCACCTGTTTTCCGCCGCTTATCCTCCGTGGACCGCGAAATCGGAAAAACCGGAAAAGTTTCTCAAGTCCCCCCAAAGCGATGCCGATGAAAGAGAACGGTGCAGTCCATTTGCGCTCCCTCCTCACTTCACCGGGCAATGCGGCATCCCTGCCGTACGGGCCGGCCCCTCCTCCTGACTCCAGTCTTCTGTGTGAGATCATGAAAAATCCCATCTGCTCCGTGATCTGTCGATCGACGTTAGCCATTCTGATTCTTGGGTTGAGCGGCTGCTGTCTCGGTCCCTTTCAGGGGACCTGCATGACGTTCGAGCCGTGCACTTACGACATCTGCTGGCCGATCGTCTGCACGCCCTGTGATCCCTGTCTCGATGCCTGTTGCGATCCCTGTTGGGATCAGTGCAACTACGCGAGGCCCCAGCGGATCATTCCGCAGCGGCGGAACATCATGACCAGGGCCACCTGGTGCCCCGACGACTACATGGCGCCTCCACGATTCCACGGTCGCCGCCACGCTCGCTGCTGTGTCGACCATTTCTGTGCACCGTCGTGCGAAGCGCCCGCCTGTGTCGCTCCTGTATGCGTCGCTCCCGCCTGCGTCGCGCCAGTCTGTGCCGCTCCGGTTTGTGCGGCTCCCGTTTGTGCCGCTCCCGCCTGCGAAGCACCAATGTGCGTCGCCCCGGCCTGTGCCGTGCCTCAATGTGTTGCTCCGACCTGCGTGGTTCCAGACTGCGTGGCACCGGCTTGTGTCGCCCCAGCCTGCGTCGCACCGGTTTGTGCGGTTCCAGCCGCTTGTGCGATTCCCGAATACCCCGTGTCGAGCCACTACTCAGCCCGGTCGAAGCGAGCCTACTACGAACAGGATCTTCCGCCCATCGACGACATTCCCGATGGCTCCCACCGTCAGTTCCCCGTCGAAGAAGAAGCCCCGATCGAACTGCCGGATCCGGACACTCATCAGCAATCAAAGCCGAAATCCAAACCAGAGTCCAAAAAGTACAACGACTCTCCGGTGAAAGAGGGAGCAGAGAAAGTCGAGCCGAAAGAGCCGGCTGTAAAGAAGAAGGACGTGCCGGAGAGCTTCCCGCAGGAAGCCCCGAAGCCAATGCCCAAGTCGGACAAGAATGACGACAAAGCTCCGACCTTCGATCCTCCATTCGAAATGCCGGAGAAAAAGGAAGGGGAGACGGCTCTGGGACCGCCGCTCGTGCCTCCCGTTCGCTTTGAGTAATCTGTGCGAGCGTTGAATTCAAACGGCCTGCCGGAACCTGCTTCCGCCAGGCCGTTTTCGTTTGCGCTGATGGTTGCAGTCCAGGAACGCATCAGCCTATCTTAATGGAACCTGCTTCCCGCACCCGCACAATCCCGCAACCGATCCCGCCAGGAGACTCCGATGTCGATTCACCCCGCCAGTACCAGCCGTCGCTATGGCGTCGATCGTCGTGAGTTTCTGCGTTACATCGCCGCCGTCTCGGCCATTCCGACAATGGCGCTGCGGGCGGACGATCAGATCGACCGCCATCCGACGTTCAAGTCGAACCCATTCACGCTCGGCGTCGCATCCGGGGACCCCGACAGTGACGGCGTCGTGCTCTGGACAAGACTTGTGCCCGAGCCATTCAATAACGACGTTCTCTCATCGACCCCGATCGAAACAAAATGGGAAGTGGCCGAGGACGAAGGCTTCAAGTCGATTGTTCAGACCGGAACGGCACTCGCCACCCCTCAACTCGGGTACTCGGTGCATGTCGAAGTTGAGGGCCTGAAACCGCATCGCTGGTATTTCTACCGCTTTCATGCCGGCAACGAGACCAGCCCGATCGGCCGCACGCGAACGACTCCCGAACCGGAAACGATGCCCGACCGGCTGCGGTTTGTCTTCACCTCCTGCCAGCACTATGAGACCGGTTACTTCAACAGCTACCCGCATATGCAGCAGGAAGATCTCGACCTGATCGTGCATCTCGGAGATTACATCTATGAGTACGCGGGAATCGACAACCGCGTCCGCAAACATCACGGCGGCGAGATCAACAGTCTCAATGATTACCGAAATCGCTATACGCAGTATCGGCTCGATCAGGACCTGCAGGAAACGCATCGCCTGTTCCCCTGGCTGGTCACCTGGGACGATCATGAATTCGACAACAACTGCGCCGGCATCGTCTCGGAAGAAGATGGCGTCTCGCCCGAAGAGTTCCTGTTACGCCGGCTGAATGCCTATCAGGCGTACTACGAATTCATGCCGCTGCGACGAAGTTCGTTCCCGCAGGGGCCCGACATGAAACTCTACCGGAGTTGTCCGTACGGCCGGCTCGCGAATTTTCAGGTGCTCGATACCCGGCAGTATCGAACCGACCAGCCCAACGGTGACCATCAGAAGCCACTCACCGGGAAGGTCTTCGATCCTCAAACGACCATGCTCGGGCGGGACCAGGAAAAGTGGCTGATGTCGAACCTGCTGCAATCGACGGCGACGTGGAACGTTCTCGCTCAGCAGGTGATGATGGCACCGCTCAATCGCGGCACCCCCGAAGAAGCCCGCTACAGCATGGATCAGTGGCCCGGTTATGAATACAGCCGTCGCAAGCTGCTCAACTTCATGCACAGCCGCAACATCCCCAACCCGATCGTGCTGACCGGCGACATTCACACCAACTGGGTGAACGATTTGAAACTTGATGCACAGTCGTCGAAGTCGCCGCTCGTCGGGACCGAGTTTGTCGGCACGTCCATGAACTCAGGCGGCAATGGCGGCAACCCGATCGCCGAGTTCGAACGAGCGGTGGCGCAGAATGACTTTGTCCACTGGCACAACACCAACCGCGGCTACGTCTCCTGCGAAGTCACGCCGGAAAAGTGGACATCGAACTTTCGCATCACTCCGGTCGTCGACATGCACGGGTCTCCCGTCGAAACCGCAGCGTCGTTCGTCGTGGAACAGGGACAACCTGGAGCGAAAAAGGCATAAGCGGAGCAGCAAGACTACAGGTGGTAGTCGTCGGAAGAGAACGACTGCACCCCCCGCATTCCCTGACGCCGGCGGCGGCGGATGTGAATCAGGCGATGCTTCCGTTTCAGCACGTGCACCAGCCATTTGATGATCGGGTAACTCGCCACGGCGCTGACGATGCCTACGACGAGGGATCCGATTATCAGGGGCCAGCCAAACTCCCAGGTGAGTCGAACCAGCGATTGCCACCAGTCGGCCCAGCCGTCGTACTTCAGAGCCTCTTTCAAATCCTGGCGAGTCACCGTGCCGGCGACAAAGAACGTTCCGACCCAGTAGTTGAACCAGTAAATGGGAAGGGTCGTGACCGGATTGGAGATGTAAACCGCGATCAGGCCGGCAACGCGGTTGAATTGAAACAGCGGCTTGAAGATCGCGGCCAGTGCCAGAACGATCACCATCTGAATCCCGACCGTGGGCGTCATTGCGACGAAGACGCCGATCGCCGTTCCGAGTGCGATCGAATGGGGCGTATCATTGAGCGTGACGATTCGTCTCAACCACAATTGCGGCGAGACATACCACCACCACCTCCATCTGGCGGACTGGAGGAGATGGCTGCGATCGATCGATTCCGGGGAATCTCGATGAGCCGGAGTTTCGGTCTGCATCACGCACGTCATTACTGAAGGGGTACGGGAGCGTTCTGTCCCGGTTCTCGCTCAGGTTCCTGGGGAATGGGTGGCTGTTCTTCGGTTGGTAATTCGTTCATCGGCTGATTCAGCAGCGGTTCTGTCTGCCCTTCAGGAACTGGGCCAGGATCTGAGGAAATTTCCGCATCTCGGGCGTTCTGGGGGACTTCCGCCGGTTCTCGTTCGCCCGAGCAACCCACGATGATGACGAGGAGCAGGAGGGAGGTAAGCCACGGGGCGAGTCGTCGTTCCATCATTGTCAGCCTGTCTTCGTCTGGAGTTGCAGATCAGATCCGTTGGCGAATTATAGCCTACAATCACCCCAAGTTCACCCAGCCGGGGTGCAATTAACGATTCCGGGGAACCTGCGCGGACAAGGGCGTGTCAGACCGCGGTGGAAGCAGCGGAATCCGTGGGGTCCGACATTCTTACTTGTTCTTCGGATCGATTCTGCTATCGTATCGCTGGCTCAGGCACCTGCAGCCGGATGGGTGAGGGTGCCGACACACGAAGGCGTAGCTCAGTTGGTAGAGCAACGGACTTTTAATCCGTAGGTCCAGGGTTCAAGTCCCTGCGCCTTCACTTTCAGGACGTTTCCCGAATTCGGGGAACGTCCTTTTTGCTGCGCGGTTCAACAATCGCACCGCGAGCCCCTGCCTGCTTTCCCCGAAAGAGAGCGACGACGTCTGCGGCCTTAACGGGCGGCGACCGAGGTGTCTTCGTCGTTCTTCACGGTAATCGTGCGGCGGGCGATTTCGACGTTGTTACAGTTCAGCACGAACTGATACTCGCCAGCCGCCAGATCCGTCGGCAGATGGTAGCCGAATGTGTAGCGGAAGTTCTCGCGGGTCAGAGCTCCCTCAATCTGCTGCATCACGCCGCCGCGGCTGTTGTGCAGGTCGCACTTCAGGTAGAGATCGTCGAAGGGGGGAATCATATTCGCCTGGACCATCAGGAAGTCACCGGCTTCGAATGTGGTTCCAAATTCCGTCACACGACCGCCGATCATCCAATTGCCGATGTCGAGGGACAGCAGCTTGTCCTCCTCGCGAATCTGGTCATGGGTCCGCAGCATCGTCATGGCCTGTTCATGGGAGAGGGGCTGCAGCTGATAACGCCCCTCGGCTCGCCGGGTGCCAAAGCGATCGGCTGAGTGCTCGAAATAAAGACCAGCCGCGATCACCGCCAGGCAAACTGGAACCAGTCCGCGGGTTCCAAGTCGCAGACAGCCCTCACCAATGGCCACCGTGGCTCGATGCGGAATCCGCAACAGAGTCTGCAGAGCAGGATATCGCCGTGAAAGTCCGGCCCCAAAGGCCCGCAGGTTCTGGATGTCATTCGGCGTGGTGAAGGCGAGGTAAATGCTGATGCAGACCAGCGGAAAGATGAACAGTCCGAGCAGCAGCGTCGTCATCCCATGAAACATCGCTCCGAGGAGGAGCATCGGAATTCGCATCCGCTTCTGCCAGACCGCGAAGAGGAAGGCGATTTCCCAGATAATAGTGACGTATCCGCCGGGGATCAGCAGAGCCGGATAGGCCGAAAACAGCTCCCCGACCGGGTTGTAATGATTCACATTGGAGAGCAGCCAGAACCGCAGCTGATCGCCCGTGAAGAAAGTCGACGTCTGCAACTTGGTGATGGCGGCTCCGAAGTAGACGAAACCAATAAAGATCTGAACCAGCCGTTGCGGCCACATCTCAACGGCTCGTCCCGTTCCGAGGAGTCGGAGGGGAGCTTTCACGCCTTGCCGCTTCAGTTCGAGCCACCGATCAACGGACCAGACGGCTCCACACTGAGAAATCGCCAGCAGCATGAATCCATGAGAGGCAATGACCGAATACTTCGTGATTGTGCTCAGTGAGTCCTGCAGCGTGAAATAGGTAAAGAGGATGAACACACTGGTCGCGGCCAGACGGGTTTTCCAACCGACGATGAGCAACACCATGGCCAGCAGCATAAACGTGTAGCAGGTCACTGCGACCGGGCCGGACATCAGCGGCAGAAAGTTGAAAAAACCGAAGTTGTCGGCCAGAGGAGCCGCCGCTCCATCCGCCGAAAACAGTTCCCGGACTCGCGTCCAGCGGCTGCCCATCACAAACAGCATCACCGCGGTCAGCGAGATCCGCATCAGGGCCATTCCATAGGGAACCTGCCGGGCGAAGAAGAACTCATTGAACGCCTGGGTCCAGCTGGTGGTCTGCACGGTATCGGTGGCCATGATCATCCTTGACTATATGGAGCAGGACGACGCCTGCGACGGGTGATGTTCAATTTCCGGATGTGTGCGGCATCCCGGGGAAGAATCTCTCTGAGGTCGCGGAATCAGTTTGTCGTCTGAAACGAGACCGGCTGAATGGTATTGCTGCCGGCGGCTGACATCGGCGCGGCCTGCTGCGGCGGAAGCAATTTCGGCTCAGTCACCGCGAACACGGTTCGCGAGTTCTTCCGCAGCTGGGCCAGTCGTGAGTTCGTATTCAGTTGATGAGCACGAATCGAGGCGTGCCAGGAGAGTCTGGCGTTGAGCACTTCGCAATCGGAGTTGTATGTCACGCGAGTGTGATAGTAGGAATGCTTTTCCTTCGGCTCCTCAAACCGCCACAGGTAGTCCGGGATGTTGTACCGCTTCGACCAGTTCTCTTCGATCAGATAGATCTGCTGAATCGGCTCGTGCTCGGTATTGCGGAGGATATTTCGGGCGATGGAGCCGCCGTGCATCGCGAAGCTGTCGTAGTCGATCCGCTGGGCGGGCCCGTAAGGCTGATAATCTCCCCACGGAACCGGCGTGAGCGAGTAATACTGTCCGCTGGCCCCCTGGGCGATCAAATGATTGCGGGTCTCGTAGCCGGACCAGCCACAGAACATATCCCAGACGACGTAATACATCGCCGGATGAGCGACATTCCCCACCTGCAGCGTGTGGGAAGCGATCCCGCCCACCAGTGCGCCGAGGTAAAGAACAATCGTAGATATCGCAATCGCCCGTTTCATGTCGGCCCTCCCTGGCCATCTCAGATCGGTCGGATCAATCGCGGCAAAGTCTGCGAGAATCGGGGTTTTCGGTCAAGATCAGATCCGCCGCGACCGACAGCTGCGGGATTCCCACGGTCGTAGCGGCGGCATCCCTGCCGCCGAATGCGCACGACTGACACCGGTCGAAGGGAAACGGCCAGTTTTCATCGGAGCTGACCGAGTCCAGGCACGACTGAATTGACCGCGTCCCGGCAGCGGCAAGGATGTCGCCGCTACGTTTTGACCACCCGTTTCATTGACCAACTGTCCCGAAACCGCTTGTTTTTACGGAAATTCGGACGGAACACATCTGGATCAGGAGGATTCAGCGAAGTTCGGCGGCGCGATACTTGACGACCCGTGGCCCGGTTGTGACACTGCATCCTGCTCCCTGTCTTTCGCAGCGATGTGGCGGGGATGAGAAGCTACCTCTGAGTGCGGTGGGACCGTGCTAACCGGGTCAGATCTTAACCGAAGCAGCCCTACGCTTCGTGTTTCCAGGTGCACGAGGAGGTAGCTTCCCGTTCCCGCCAGCCGTGTCTGGCCACAGGGCCAGCGAGATGCCCCAGACTGTGAAAGTCGCCCCCTCGCCCCGACTCCGCGACTATGACCGAGGATTCGCTCACTCCTCTCGATACCACGCCGGTGCGAAAGAAATCTCGGTCGACCGGCCGCTGGCGCCCGTCGCTTCTGCAAGGCTACCGTATCGCCGTTCTTGTCTGCATCGTGCTGTTGATGCGACAACACGCCGTGAGTCAACGCATCCAGGGGAATCGCCCGATCGAACTGGAAGAAGTGCGGACAATCCTGCCCGAAGCCCGATCGCTGGCGATCGATGACAGCTCACGAGCCGGCCTGCTCGTCTTCAATGAAGCAGGGGAGGACGTCGGCTATGCACTGCGAACGACGCCGCAATCTGAAGACATCATCGGCTACGCCGGCCCGACCGATGTGCTGATCGTGATGGGAGCCCCGACGACCGAGCCGAATCCCAAGTCGCTCACTCTACCGTACGATTCCCCAGAGCCTCCACCACTTGAAGAACCGACCCGCAAAGTACTCGGGATCGGGGTTCGTCACAGCTGGGACACAAAGCGACATATCAAATGGGTCGTGGAAGATGCCTACTTCATGAACTTCTGGAAGGGCCGGGACTGGGACAACTTGACGACAGTCGACCTCTACGATGAGTATATGGAGGGCGTCTCCGGGGCGACGCTGTCCAGCATGGGTATCGCCAAGTCGATCCAGCACCGCTTCCGCTGGTCAGAGAATCAAACGAAGTCGGCTCCTGAGATTCGTGTCTCCGCCACCGATATTGGCCTCTGGATCGCGCTGGCGATTGGGCTTCTCGTCACATTTCGTTCCGGCTGGAAAGGGAACACGAAAGTCTGGCTGGGCCTGAAGATCGCCGCGATTGTATATGTCGGATTCCTGAATGGCTCGCTGCTGGCATTGAGTCTATTTGCCGGCTATGCCGCCCAGGGTGTGGCCTGGCAGATGGCCCCCGGGCTGGTCACGCTGGTGGCGATCGCCTTTCTGACCCCGGCGACAACCCGCCGGCAACCCTACTGCAGCCAGATCTGCCCGCACGGAGCTGCTCAACAGTTGTTGAGTCGCTACGTACCCTGGAAGATCCGTGTTTCTCAACCGGTAGCCGAAGGACTGAAATGGATTCCCTGGCTGTTGATTGGCGTGGGAATCTCCTTTTATGTTCTCGAATTCCCGCTCGACCTGGCTTATCTGGAGCCGTTCGATGCCTACCTTTTCCGACAGTCGGCCTGGGTTCCGATCATCATCGCTGTCGGCAGCCTGGTCGTTTCGGCCTTTATTCCGATGGCCTATTGCAAGTACGGCTGCCCGACCGGACGGCTGCTTGAGTTCGTCCGCCACCACAGCCGAGCCGACCACATCGGCCGCAACGAAATTGCCGCTGGCCTCCTGTTGCTGATCACATGGCTGTCGGTTTACTACTACGACGCCGTCCAACTCTGGCTCGTCCAACAACTGCTGTAGACTCCACTCCAGCGCCCTCCTGGCGGCAGCATCCTGCCGCTGAATGCGGGTGACTGGCAGAGAGAGGTCGGAAACGCTCGCTGACGCCCCTCTTTTTGCTGCTGTGCTATCAATGAGCAAGTCGCGTTGCATGCCATAGCCACGTCCCTTCGGCCGCCGGATGCCGCCGCTACGAATTCATTCGATGCGATCTCGGGCGTGCGAGTTGCGAAATCTGCGTAATCCCTGCAACATGTAGACAACTTCGCTTCTGTTCACCTTAAGGGATCCGACTATGAATCGCCGTTCGCTCTTCTGCCTCATCGCATTCTCGCTGCTTGCCCTTCCTGCCTTCGCCGCCGATGAGCCCTCGAACGAAAATCGGTTTGAGTCATCAATCCAGGCGTTCGAAAAGGCGGACACTGAACACCAGCCGGGGCCAGGAGGAATCGTGTTCGTCGGGTCCTCTTCGATTCGGATGTGGGACACCGAGAAATGGTTTCCCGAGCAAAACGTCATCAACCGCGGCTTCGGCGGCTCGCAGACCAGCGATGTGCTGCACTTTTTCGACCGCGTTATCAAGAAGTACGAGCCCAGGACGATCGTCTTCTATTGCGGCGACAATGACATCGCTCATGGCAAGACTACGAAAGAGGTCATCGCCGATTTCCGCACGTTGATGAAGAACATCCGCCAGACTGTCCCCGGGGCCACGGTGTATTACCTGCCGATCAAGCCGAGTCTGAAACGCTGGGACATGTGGGACGATATGAATTCGGTCAACCTGAAGGTCCAGAAGATGGCCGAACGACACGACGATCTGGTGTATGTCGACACCGCTACCGTGCTACTCAACGAGCAGGGCGAGCCCCGCGACGATGTCTTCGCGAAAGACGGCCTCCATCTGAACGAGACCGGTTACGAACTTTGGACTGATGTGGTGAAGAAGGCGATCAACGAGTAGTCCATCCCAGGAGAACGCGACGAATGTCAGAAGATCTCACCCCGGCAGACCGTCAGAGAATCGTCGATGCCCTCTACACGGGGCAGAAACTGCAGGCGATCAAGCATTACCGCGAAGCCACCGGCGTCGGACTCAAAGAGTCGAAAGACTTCATCGATGGTCTGGAACAGACGCTTCGCAAGGAACATCCAGAGCGAATGCAATCCACCACCTCGGGTTGCTCTTCGACAGCTTCACTGTTGATGATCGTCGTTCTGGCGATCATTGCCGGTGCCTGGGCAATGAGTGCCTGAAGGACGGTCGGAAATCCTCGATTTTGGAGCGTATTTTCCGGTCCGCTGGAAAAACTGGGAGATCTGGTGTACCCTCGCCGACGATCAGGCAAATGCATGGTTATTTGTTTGATTGTCCCTCCCTGCACAGATATAGTGGCAGTAGGTCGCACTGCAGCGAGTGTCTCCCGGCACCGTCGACCGTATCTTCTTACGAACGTACATTTGCGCGCAGTGACGCCGTTGATTTGGTCCCCCGCTGATGATGAACCTCGGGCGTGTCCAGCGACGGATTCCGGCTTCGCTGCGCGGGATACGCTTTTTCGTTCAACGGCTGGACGCCGATCCGCGTAATTCTTGTCGGGCAGCCTCCCCGAACGGCTGCAAAGGAACTGATTGTGTCTGATTACGATATCCGAAAGATCAGCGTTGTCGCGATTGTGGCGCTGGTTGTCGTGCGCCTGGCTATTGGCTGGCAACTGCTCTACGAAGGACTCTGGAAGTTCGACACCCAGAAGACGGCCTCTCCGTGGACGGCCGAGCCGTATCTGAAGGCTGCTCAGGGGCCGTTTCGCGGCTATTTCCGCAGTCTGACGGGCGATCCGAACGACCTGCGGGATCTCGACTACGCCACCGTTTCCAACCGGTGGACGACGTGGGCCGAGAGTTTCAAGAACCACTACAACCTCTCCGACAGCCAGAAACGCCGGCTCGACGAGATGGTTTCGGGTGCCAAAGACTACCGGGTTGAACTGGCTCAGTTGCCTCCCGGAGTCGCACTCGAAGGCAGCCTCGGGCGGATTCTGACGTTCGATCCGGAACAGAAGCGACTCATTCTCGATGGCGAACTGCACATGACGCCTCGGGAAAAGCAGGCGTTGCTCGCTCAGGTGAACTTCACCGAGGGCGTCGATTCCGTGGAGGACATTCAGGATCCGGTCGTCAAGGAATTCGTGACCCAGGTCCAGCGACTCTACGAGCGTCAGTCGCGGTTGTCCTATAAAGAACAGGCTCTGGCGAGTCTCAAGGGCGATCCGGAACTGGCCGGTATTGTCGATAAGAACCAGGCCGGCACGATCGATGGCGAACGACTCGGCAAGCTCGATATCTACAAGAATCGCCTGAATCGGTACGAGCAGAAGCTCGCCAACGCGAAGACTGATTTCGAATTCGATCATCTCGAATATGACTGGAAAGAAATCCAGCAGATGCGAGCCGAACTGGTCAGTCCGATCCGCCAGCTCGAATCGGATATGAAATGGCAGGCCGAACGGCTGCTTTCTACTGAACAACTCGCTCGCGGCCCGATTCCGAGTGAATCGTCTCAGCAGCGAAACATCGATCGTCAGACCATGTGGGCTCTGACAATCATCGGAGCCATGCTGATGGCCGGGTTCCTGACGCGACTGGCCGCACTGGCCGGAGCATTCCTGCTTATGCAGTTCTACCTGGCCATGCCCCCGTTCCCTGGCTATCCGGAGCCTCCGGGAACGGAACACGCCGTCATTGTGAATAAAGTTTTCATTGAAGTCCTTATTCTGGCTGCATTTGTGTTTCTCCCTTCCGGTCGCTGGTTCGGAATTGACGCCGTTTTCTCCGGCCTGTTTCAGAAGAAACCTGCGGACGACCATTCCTGACGACTCCGGCCGCTTCGGCGGTCGCCCGTCAGATCCAAATTCCATTTGTTGATTCAGAGGCTTTTCCCACGCTGTCGAGATGCTGAAGCGAGGGACCTCCCTTTTTGCGTAAGAGGTCGAAGAGATGTACTTCACACCCGAAGAGAAAGTCATCGGCACGGATAACTTCCACACGGCTGTCGGATCGACGCGTCGTGATTTCCTGATCGGCTCAGTTGCAGCCGGGACCGCAGCGGGTGCCACCTATTTCGGCTACTCGAAGCTCGACGGAAATCCGGTCAAAGTCGGATTCATCGGCACCGGTGACGAAGGCAGCATTCTGCTGAACGAGCATCCGCCGGAATACATGGACATTGTCGCCATCGCCGACCTGCGTCCCACGAACCGCAAGCGGGCTTTCGACGGAGACGGCAACGACGTGCGGCAGGGGCTTGTCAAGAAGCTCGGTCCGAACTGCAAGAAGACGATCAAGGTCTACAACGACCATAAGGCTCTGCTGCAGGATCCGGACATTGAAGCCGTGGTCATCGCCGTGCCGCTCAACCAGCACGCACCGGTTGCGATCGACGCCCTCAACGCCGGCAAGCATGTTCTCTGCGAAAAGCTGATGGCTCACAACATCGCGCAGTGCAAGGACATGATCAAGGCGGCCGAGGACAACAAGAAGCTCCTGGCAGTCGGTCACCAGCGTCACTACAGCGTGATGTACGCCAACGCCAACTACATCGTACAGCAGGGGCTGCTGGGCGATATCAAGTTCATCCGCGCTCAGTGGCACCGGAACAACAGCTTCCCGGGCCGCGACAGCTGGCAGAACAAGATCAACCCGGTCGACCGGGCCGAGCTCGAGGGTCGCGTCAGCGAATTCGGCTACGACGACATGGAGCATCTGGTCAACTGGCGTCTGTACAACAAGACCGGCGGCGGCCTGATGGCGGAACTCGGTTCCCACCAGCTCGATGCCTGCTCGATCTTCCTCGGCAAAGTGCATCCGATCGCGGTCCAGGGCTACGGCGGACGTAACTTCTACGGCGTCAAGGGTGTTGGTTCGCTCGACAAGCAGCAGGATGAGCGGGAAATCGACGATCATGTCTACGTGACCTTCGAATTCCCCGGCCCCAACTACAAGGAAGATCAGAACGACAAGGTCATCGTGACCTACTCGTCGATCAACACGAACCGTTTCGAGCCATATGGCGAGTCGGTCTTCGGCAGCCGGGGCACGATGTACATCAATATGGAGCAGGAAGCCCTGCTGTTCAAAGAAGCTTCGCCGACAACCGGCGGCGGGGGAACCGAACAGCGTCTGTACGTGTTGAACGGCAACGACGGCCAGCCGGTGCTCGACGCCAGCGAATCGCTCGCTCCGTCGGCGAATGCCGCCGTGGCCGCCGCCGCAACGCAGAAAGTCAGCCGCGGTTACACCGAGGAAATGGAACACTTCTGCTACTGCATTCGCAACAACATCTTCGCTCCACCGAGCGAAGGAGGCCTGAAGTGCAACGGTACGGTTGCCATGGCCGACGCCATTATGGCCCTCACGGCCAACCTGGCGATGAAGTACCAGAAGCGGATCGTCTTCAAAGACGAGTGGTTCGACCCCACGAATCCGGCCACACCGGAAAAAGATCCAGAAATTATCGGCTGATCGACTTGCTTATTTAGTCTGTCAGTTGACAATGAATGACTGCAGAGCCGCACGCGCGAATCTCGCCGTGCGGCTTTCTGTGGATTCGGACCCGGCATCTCCCCAGGATCGCCAGACGAACCCGGATCCGATTGAATACCGGTCAAACAAACGCACGTCCGGGAACTCGTAGAGTTTCCTGCTTCGATGGACCCGGGGGTCCCGATCGATCCAGCCGGAGTCACGCAACCGGGAGGGTTGCGCGTCCGCATCGCTTTCAGAACTCATGCAGTCCCTGAGCACTGCGGATTTCGTTCATCGCGGCTGCGAGCAGCGCTCCCGACTGCGCCCACAGATCAACTCACCTTTCGCGGAACGTCATGGCGTCTCAAAAATTTGCACAGCTGATTATCTTCGCCATCGTGGCGATCGACCTGCTCGGGTTCGCCATCGTGCTCCCGCTGCTGCCACGTTACGGCGACTATTATCAGGCCGATGAACTCACGCTCGGCATGCTCATGGCCTGTTTTTCAGCCATGCAGTTCCTGTTCGCGCCGTTGTGGGGTCGCCTGTCGGACCGCATTGGCCGTCGTCCGGTGCTGCTTGTCGGCCTGGTCGGCTCGACGTTCTTCTATGGCGTGTTCGGCTGGATTTCGACATTTGATGCCAACGAGATGTTCCTCGGACTGGCCCCGCTGACATGGCTGTTTCTTTCGCGAATCGGAGCCGGAATTTCCGGAGCCACGATTTCGACCGCTCAGGCATTCATCTCCGACAGCACCTCGAAAGCCGATCGCGGCAAGGGAATGGCGTTGATTGGAGCCGCGTTCGGGGTCGGATTCACCTTTGGCCCGCTGATTGGCGCGATGTTCGTGAGCAGCGATCCTGCGGCGGCTCCCAGTCCGTATCCCGGTTTTGTCGCCTCGGCGATCTCTGGCATGGCACTGGTGATCGCCATTTTTAAGCTGCCGGAATCGCTGCACGAGGGTTCCCGGCCAGCCGGAGCGCACTGGCTCAATCTGAACGATCTGCGGATCGCGATCGCCCGCCCGACGATTCTGCTGCTGTTATCGACGATTTTCGTGGCGACGTTCGCGTTCGCCCAGTTTGAAACGACGCTCCCGTTCATGACCAAACTGATCGGCCTCAGCGATCGCCAGAACTTCTATGTTTTCGCTTACATCGGACTGCTGCTGACCCTGTTCCAGGGGGGCCTGATTCGCCGACTGATTCCGCGTCTCGGAGAACATCTGACCGGAATTCTCGGCTCGGTCTGTCTGGCCGTTGGTCTGCTGCTGATTGGCTGGGTCGCCAACGGCGGCTCATTCACGCTGCTCATGGCGGTTCTGCCAGTCAGCGTGCTCGGTTTTGCCGCGGTGACACCGTCTCTGCAGGCGATGCTCTCGCTGGGAGCCGCCGACAACGAACAGGGCGGCGTTCTCGGGATGGGCCAGAGTATGTCGGCACTGGCCAGAATCTGCGGACCGATCGCCGGCTATGCGATGCTCGGTTCGGGGATGCCGCTGATGCCGTATCTGTCAGGGGCGGTGCTGATGCTCGTCGTCGCCGTGCTGATTTCTTTCGTCCGCAAGTCCTTTGACCACAGCGCCGATCACTCGCTCACAACTCCCGCTCCCGAGCCCGAAGCGGCCGTCGCGGGTTCTGCTCAGGAATAATTGTCATGCGTAAAGCCACATCCTCCCGTTCAAAGCGGACCTCCGTCCCGAATCGCCGTCCGTCCAAAGGCCCGGCTCAGCCGCCCGTGGAAGCTCAGGATGAGTTCCGGCTGCAGAAGTTCCTGGCCTCGGCTGGCCTGGGATCACGCCGCCAGTGTGAAGACATCATTCGCAGTGGCCGCGTCACGATCGATGGCGAACCGGTCAATAACCCGGGCGTGAACGTCGATCCCCACAAGCAGACGATCGAATACGACGGGGAACGGCTCAAGCCACAGCCGATGAAGTATTTCGTCCTGAACAAGCCGCGTGGCGTTTTGTGCACCAACCACGATCCCGCCGGCCGACTCCGGGTGGTCGACCTGTTTGAGAAGGAACGGGTCCGTCTGTTTCCCGTGGGACGGCTCGATGAAGACAGCGAAGGCCTGCTCATTGTGACCAACGATGGCGACTTCGCGCATCAGCTGGCGCATCCTCGATACCGCATCTACCGCACGTATCGCGTGCAGGTGGTCGGGAATCCGACGCCCGACCGCATTCAGCAGCTCAAGGACGGGATGTTTTTCCGCGAAGGAAAATTCAAATTCCTGAATGTCCGACGAGCGGGCAAGCAGGGGAAGTCGACGTTTCTCGAGGTGACGCTCGGCGAAGGGCACAACCGCGAAGTTCGACGTCTGTTCGCCCGCATCGGGCACAAAGTGATGTCGCTGCAGCGGGTCGCGTTCGGTCCGATCAAGCTCGGTAAGCTCAAGGTGGGGGACTATCGGCCGCTTTCAAATGGGGAACTTGACGAATTACGGGAAATTTTGACCAGAAACCGGAATACGCCGAAGGATTCGACGCGGAAGCCGCGTCCTACTTCAGGCTCGGGGAAGGGCGCTGGAAAAGGTCCGGCCCGAGCCGGGTCCAAGTCCCGCGGACCTGAAGGGTCGGAGAAGGACTCCGGCTCTCCAAAGAAGCGGATTCGGCGTCCCGGGAAGTCGCCAGCGACGAAATCGGTGGCGAAAAAAAAGCGGACGTACGTTTTTGATTAAAGAACGTCGAACCTGACGAATCTAACGACTCTAGGAAATTTACTGCTTGACGGGACGTTTAAGCATGTGAGAATGCGTCAGATTCTGTCTCCACAGCTGTGCAGAGGGTGTATACGTGCAGATGGCTGCCCGTCGATACGGATCCCGAAACCGCACGCCGCTTCGTGAAGCAGGTTCCTTGTGAGGATTTGAAACCAACTTATTGACACACCTGTACCCCCCGGATAGGTTCAGTTGCGTCACGGAAGTCATGGATAAGCAGGCCAGAACGTTGCATGGGCCGCAACCGGCTGGCGAATTTCCTGCGACGCTGTCCCCACCTCGGGGCGCAGGATTGAACTCCATGTTTATGGCGTAACGCATCCCCAATAAGAACGTGCGGTTCGATGATCGAGCCGGGCGCGCTTGCGGATCTTCCAGGTACCAGGCAGATGTCCCCCTGCGGCCACCTTCACGACCCGCGACCCTGACGATCATCACCCCGACTTCGTCCGACTTGCGCAGATTTGCGCGGTCCATATTCCTGCAATTCGTACCCTCCATCATAGCTCCCGACCCTGGGGCGTGATGACTCAAACCTCGGAAAGTTGAATCACCATGCGACCGAACTGGCGTAATCTGCTCAATTCCTGGTACGTTCGATCGTTCTCCACATCTGTCGCCGCGACTAAATCGCGGGGCACCCGCCGCTCGCCCGTTCCACAACTGGCCCGCCGCCCGCTGAGCCGCCGTCGCGGCACCAAGCGGGACACCGTCCCGGCCAGCGAAGTCCTTGAAGGCCGCACCCTGCTGGCCGCTCCGGTGATTACGACCAACGGGGGCAACGGATTCTCGATCACGATCGAAGAAGATGCCTGGCGCCATCCGCTCTATAACCCGGATGTCGATTTCGGCACCAATACGTATCCGCAGAACGGTCAATTGGCGTATTATGATGCCGATCCGATTTACTCCGGCGTGGTTCTCGAAGACCCAAACAATCCGGGCACCTATCGCAACTATCCCGTTCCCTTGACGTTCCTGAACGCTCGGGATGACGATGGCGACAATATCCGCTGGGATCTGCCGAACGGTAACAACCCCACGCATGATGGCGACTCGTCGCGGGCGTTCCGCGTGATCGAAGAAGGAGATCGTACGAACGATGATGACTACGCGGCTGTCGTCGGCTTCGATGGTGGCACCGGTCGATTCTTGTGGGACGTCTTCGCGCTGGACCCGGATGAAGCCGCTTTGATCGTCAACGATCATACGGATTATGGCTTCGATGGAGGCGGGTACAGTTTCTATACCGGTCGCAGTGCCCCCGAAGACTTCATCCACGCCGCTTACGATGACACCGACAACCTGGCCAACTGGTTCGACGTCGACGGCGACATGTTCACCGGCACGGACTCTGATGACGGTGGGGACTTCAACTACGAAAACCAGTCCTCTCTCACCGTAACGCCGCGTGCGATCTCCGGTAACAACGAAATCGACACGATCACGATCACAGTCAACCTGCGGGACATCAACGATGCCCCGTTCAT
The DNA here is from genome assembly GCF_022267515.1 of Rubinisphaera margarita. NCBI lineage: Bacteria > Pseudomonadati > Planctomycetota > Planctomycetia > Planctomycetales > Planctomycetaceae > Rubinisphaera > Rubinisphaera margarita. The sequence goes on from NZ_JAKFGB010000022.1 coordinate 222,467, forward strand.
CCCGGTTGACTTCGACGACAGCGTCAACGTGTTCTATATCTCTGAGCACATCCGGCAGGGTGACTTCGTCGGCGATCTGATTGTCTGGGACGAAGACAACAGCCCCCGGACGCAGCAGAACAACGCCCAGAAGAACGACCCGATCCAGCTGTATGAGATCGTCAACAGCCCGAAGGTCGACGTCAACGAGAACGGCTACGACATCAACGATCCGGACCTGTTCGTGATCAGCACGAACACCGGACAGATCAGCATCAACCCGCAGATCGATCCGAACCTCTCGGTCGCTCAGGCTGCTCTCCGCAAGTTCCTGAACTACGAGAATCCGGGCGGAAACGGCGATCCGGCCAGCGACCAGTATTACTTTTACGACTTCTATCGCTACATCGAAGATGACGTAACCGATGACTGGTATCTGCCGCTGCAGGTCCGTGTCACCGACTTCCGTGACCTGAGTGATCCCCCCTGGGATGGCCGCGTGAACCTGCGTTCGCGTGACACCTACATCTATGTGGGACTGAGCGACGTCAGCGAATTCGCTCCGATCGTGCCGGAACTGGAACTCTCGATCGACGAGAGCACGCCGTCGAACAACATCAACAACCGCGTCGTCGGCATCGTCCGCCCCGACCCCGGCTATGTTGAATCGGCTCCGAACGTCGTGACTGGTACCTACGATCGCGATCAGTTCTATACGTTCGCCATCGATCCGGCCACGAACCCGAATAACGCCTTCACAATCGTGCCGCAGGTTGATCCAGTCACCGGACTGGCCAAGACCGCCGAAATCCGCGTCAACAATGCCGCGGCAATCAACTACGAAGCGATCACCACCTTCACACTCGGCGTGACGGTGACCGATGTCGGGATCAATTCGCAGTCGACCCGTACGACCGTGACGATCAACGTCAACGATCTGAATGAAGCAACGACTTTCCCGAGCAAGAGCTTCAGTCTGCAGGAAAACAGCCCGACCGGTACCTATATCGGAACGGCCAGCGCCTCGGACGTCGACATCTTCACTTCGGATATCGTGTACTCGATCACCGACGGGAACCAGGCCGTGATTCTGATCACGTCGAGCAACCGGGCCAAGTTCCAGGCTCTCGTTCCGGATGCCCTGCAGCTCGGCGACACGCTGACCTTCCAGGGAATCTTCCGGCTCGATACGAGTACCGGTGATCTGTTCGTCTCGAACAACATCAGCAATAACTACAAGCTGAACGGCGCAAATCGGACAACCGATCTCTCCGGCGTCGATCCTCAGATGTTCCTCGACTTCGAACAGACCCCGAACTTCAACCTGACAATGCGGGCGGAAGATCAGGGCAACCCGGATCCGTCTCACTCCTTCGCTGATGCCAGCGTGCAGATCAATCTGACGAACATCATCGAAGGAACGCCGACCGTTAACGATCACACGTTCCAGGTCAACGAGAACACGCCTAACGGCAACCTCGTTGGCAACGTGATCGCAACTCGCGGTCAGGATTCGACCCAGCCGCTGGTTTACACCATCGTGGGCGGAAACGTGGGCAACACATTTGCACTCAACCAGAACACGGGGGCCCTCACCGTAGCCGCGACTGGAAATCTCGATTTCGAGACCCGAACGTCGTACATGCTGCGAGTCCGCGTGGCCGACTCGTCGAATACCGCTCTGTTCGATGAAGCCTTCGTGACTGTAAACGTTCGCAACATCAGCGAGCCGGTCAACATCACGGCCAATCAGGTCTTCACGGTCGACGAGAACGCTCCGACGAGCACTTCGGTCGGTACCGTGGCGATCACCGACAGCGATGTCGGGCAGACTTACACCTATGCTCTGCTCGGCGGCAACATCGGTGGCACGTTCGCCATCAATGCCGCGACTGGGGAAATCACCGTCGCCACCAACAACGTGCTCGACTTCGAAACGAACCCGACCTTCACGCTGACCGTTCGAGTGAGCGACAGCGGGAACCCGTCGTTCTCGGATACCGAGACGGTGACCATCAACCTGAACGACATCGAGCCCGAGCCGCCGAATATTCAGGACAAGACCGTCAGCCTGAACGAGTTCTCGACCAACGGTACGGTCGTGACCACGATCACGCCGGCTTCGGTGAGCCAGGGTCAACAGGTGGCCTATTCCATCACCGCTGGCAACACCGACGGAGCCTTCGTCATCAACCAGCAGACGGGTGTGATCACGGTCGCCAATCGACTGGCTCTGGACTGGGACGACAATCCTCAGTTCCAGCTGACCGTGCGGGCCGCCGATGCCTCACAGCCGACGTTGTTCGACACCGCGATTATCACGGTCAATCTGAACAACCTCGACAACCCGCCGCTGGTCAACGATCAGACCTTCCAGGTGCTGGAGAACTCCGCCAACGGAACTTCAGTGGGAACTGTGGTCGCTGTCGATGTGGACGATGAAGATACCCTGACGTACTCCATCGACTCTCAGACAACGCCCGGCATGTTCACGATCAACGCGACCACCGGGGAGATCACCGTTGCCAGTAACACGAACCTGACAGAGAACAACAGCCCGCAGACGGTAAACGTTCGCGTGACCGACGACAGTGCCGGCCCGCTCTTCGACACCGCTGTGATCACCGTCGGCATCTTCCGCCCGAATACGGCTCCGGTCCTCAACAACGTGACCCTCAGTCTTGATGAGCACGCTGATGATGGCACGGTGGTCGGAACGCTGGTGGCCGCCGATGCCGAAGCTCCGCCGCAGACTCTGACCTACACAATCCTGAGCGGAAACTCTCTGGGCGGCTTCGCTCTCGATGCCAACACCGGTGTGATCACCGTGGCGGACTCGGCTGTGATCGACTTCAGCCGGAACCCGGTCTTCACGCTGCAGGTTCAGGTTCAGGACGACGGCAACGGCATGTTGACCGACACCGCGACGGTCACGATTCGTCTGAACGAATTCGACGGACCGATTGAGATGAGTGCCATGGATCAGCTGATCCTGGAACTGATCAACCGGGCTCGTCGCGATCCGGGTGCGGAAGCCCGTCGCCTGGGACTGTCGCAGACGGTCATCAACCAGATGTCGCAGATCCCGCCGGGATCGCTGCAGCCGCTGGCCCCGAACCAGTTCCTGAACAATGCGTCGCTGCAGCATTCGACGAACATGATTGTTCACGACTTCTTCTCGCACATCGATCAGAACGATCAGAACTTCGACGAACGTGCGTTCGAAGAAGGTTTCGATGCCTCGATTATCGCCGAGAACATCGACTACGTCCTGACCGGTGGCGGAATGCTGACGAATGCTCAGCGAACCCAGCTGCTCAACGATCTGCATCGTCGACTGCTGAGCAACACCGTGAGCCGTAGTCACATCCTCGACAGCCGCTACCGCGAAGCGGGCATTGGCGTCGAACAGGGAGCCTTCACGAATGGCCAGGGACAGACCAATGATGTGCTGATGCTGACCGAACTCCTCGGCGTTGATAATGCCTCGGGACCGTTCATCACCGGTGTCGTCTATCGCGATGCGAACAACGGGTCGGCAACGGACGACGGCTTCTACTCGCTGGGCGAGCAGATCAACACCGGGTTCATCCGGGCGGTCAATGTTGCCACGAACCAGGTTTTCGAACGCGACCTGAGCACCTCGGGCGGCTTCTCGCTGCGGGTTCCGAACGGCACCTACAACGTGAGCTACTGGAGTGGAACTCACGATTCGGATGAGACCTACGTCCACGCGACTGTCGTTGTGAACGGCAAGAACGTGAAGGTCGATTTCGAAACGACGACCGCTCCGCAAGCCAAGGCCGGCATCACCGGGTTCGTCAACGGCAACATCTGGGTTGGCAGCGACGTGTCCGGCGAATGGACCGCCGAGCACTGGGCCCGCTGGCCGGTCAGCTCGGTTCGTGAATTCGTCCAGGGCGACTTCAACGGCGATGGCATCCAGGATGTCGCTGCCTGGTTGAACAACGGCGACTGGCAAGTTGGCCTGTCCAATGGTCGGGGCAACTTCACCTACGAGACCTGGACCAGCTGGCGGACGACTGGCATTAAGGACATCCAGGTCGGCGACTTCAACGGCGACGGCCGGGACGACCTGGCCGCACTGTTCGAAACCGCCATGGGGACGGCGAACATCTGGGTCGCACAGTCGACCGGGAATGGCTTCGCGGCCACCGTGTACGGTGCCTGGTATGACTACAACGATGTCAGGGAAGTCGCAGTCGGTGACTTCGACGGAAATGGTATCGATGACCTCGGTATCATGACCGGTCTGGGCAGCTGGTGGACATACCGCTCCAACGGCACGAACTTCATCGCCCAGAAATGGACGACGTGGAATGTCGATAACGGTCTCATGGACGTTCAGGTCGGCGACTTCACCGGCGATGGCAAGACCGATATCGCCGGCCTGTTCGGGACGCCGATCGCCAACCGGTACAACTGGTGGGTGGGCCGTTCCGCTCCGGCTGGGAAGTTCGTGAACCGTGTCTGGGGAACCTGGACAATCAACGGCTCTGTCGATGAGATTGTCTCCGGTGACTTCAACGGCGACGGCAAGACCGACATCGCCGGGTTGTTCAATGGACAGCATTGGTGGGTTAACGCCGCCAATGCGACCAGCAGCGGCTTCAACATCTCGAAGTGGGCCACCTGGAGCTTCGCGTCTGGCGGCCTGCGTCACATGGATGTCTATGACATCAACGGAGATGGGCGTGACGACCTGGTCGGATTCAGCACCAATGGTCCGGAAGCAGGTTTCTGGAATGTCGGCATTGCGGGAGTGAACAACTTCAACACCCGCCGCACGGTCATGTTCAGCTCAACTGCCAACTGGTCGCACTTCCTGGTCGGTGGCTTCGTCGCTCCGGCGATGGCACAGGGCAGCCAGACTCCTCCGACCTCGTCGGCGGACGAGTTCTCGGCTTTCGGCGATTCCAGTCTGCTGGATCTGCTCCAGAATGTGTAATTGAAGCGGGAGCTGAAGCGGTCAACGGGAGTCCTTCCCGATCGCGATGCTTTCCCTGAGAAATAGAAAAGCCCTCTGTCGAATTTCGGCAGAGGGCTTTTTCGCTGGTCGACTGATCTGCAGGAATCAGTAAACCAGTTCAAGTCCGAGATGGCCTCCGTTGATCACAACGGTTCCATCGTTATTCACCGTGTAAGTGCCGTTCACCTGGGCAAACTGTTCGGGAGCCAGCGCGACACCCGACAGGAAGATCACGTCCCAGCCGCCTCGCAGGCGCACGTGATCGGTCAGGCGATACATGCCGCCGAGGCCAATCTGGCCGACGAATGCCGTCGAGCTGCTTTCGTCTCGCAGGAGACGTCCATAAACCGAGTTGTCGTTGGCGATGGCTGAATAAGTTTCCGTGAATGTCCCGCTGGCACTGTTGTGATAAGCCCCGGCTTTCAGGACGCCATCAAGGAGAAAACGTTCCGACTGCATGAGCAGGAAATCGAGCGAGAACTGCACCCCGTTGAGCGTGTTCTCGGTATCGGTCTGTTCCTGAAGCAGGAGGACATCGGGGCCAGCCGGTCCGAGCAGAGCGGTTTCGTCGTCGAAGCCGTCGGCTGCTCCAGAGATCAGCGTCAGATTACCGCCGTTGACGTTGGTCAGAGCCGCGTGCGACAGTCCGCCGTTCGCCCCGGCTCCGGTGTCAATCGCTCGGAAGGTTCCGCTGAGAGAGGCGTAGGCCATTTCATCGAGACCGACATGGCGATAACCAATGCCGAATTTGAGCCGGGAGTAAACGTGAGCAAACTTCCCGACGAGTTCGAAGTCCTGAAAGTCGCTGCGATATTCCGTGACATAGGTGGGAGCGGCATCCGGGAAACCGACAACCGGTGCGAGTCCTTCGTCTTCCAGAGTTTCATCGGGACCAGCGGCGAACTCAGCAGCCGCGAACAGCGAGCTGAAGGCGGTCCCATTGTTGATCGAATTGCCTCCGGCAAAGGAGCCGCCGGTATCAAAGGCGACGCCATTGATGAGCTGACCGGTGATCCGTTCGCCCCAGTTATCGACCTGGGACCAGGCAACACCGAGTTCAAAGCGTTCGAAGGCAATCGCCCCCCGCAGACGGACGCCCCCTTCGAAGTTGCTGCCCATGCCGTTGACAGTCAGTGATTCGGGGCCGGCAATCAGCGGATTGACGGCGAGGCCGGAATCACGCGACCAGAACAGATAGTCGGCATCGAAGAACAGGAAGGGATTGGAGCAGATCTCGTCGCATCCCATGATGATCGAGGAGTGCACCTGTCCCGGCAGCATGGAATTCGTCGTGCACTCGGCCTGGCTGACCGGATTGACCGAATTCACTTCAGCAAAGGCTCGGGACAGGTATTCCGTGGGACCGAACCCAACCGAACCGGCGGCCAGAAGAGAAAGCAGAGACGATTTGACGAGTCGCCGCATTGAGCGGACTCCTTCCCTGGACATGTACGAATCATCAATCCGCGAGCCGAACGGGACAATCTTTGTCGGTTCGGAGCGGGCGTTCTCTCTTTTTTTCGACCAATCGTTAAAGCCGGCGCTGCAGAAGGTTGCCAATCCGCGGGGCAATCGGCAATCTCAGCCGGAATGTTCCCGAAATCCTCCCTGTCTTCCCCGTTCTGCCAGTCTCTCGACGAGTGGAAATGCAGAACTGTCCAGTGAATCGGGTTCGTTCGTCGCTGACTGTTCCCCAATGACGGCGGAATGCTATGATCAGCCAGACTTTTCCGGGATTTGCTGGCTTTTTCTGAGTCAGCCCCCGGACTGCAGCCGCCGATCCGGCGATCCAAGACTCGTATTTCGCTCCCTGAGGGAGAAACGATAGACTACAATCCCAAGTGGACCGTTCAGCTGTGCTGACCCGATCAATTCAGTTCAGCTGGTCTGCCCAAGCATGCCGTTCAGCTGGCCTGAGCCCGTTATCCCTGCGTCTGCGGCGCGGGTGATCCACTGACTCCAACAATACACGAAGTCCAGACGACTGAATCCTATGACAACAGACGTAAAAGAAGGTGTAGTCGCCGGGATCGATCCCGTCGAACTCGAAGAATGGTACGATTCGCTGGAGGACGTGATTCGCCGGTATGGCCCGGATCGCGTGACTCAGCTGCTGGTCAACCTGCGTGAGCGGGCTTATCTGCGCGGCGTGATGATTCCGTTCTCCGCCACGACGCCGTACATCAATACGATCTCTCTGGAGGATCAGCCGCCGTATCCGGGCAATCTGGAGATCGAACGTCGGATCAAGAGCATCGTCCGCTGGAACGCCATGGCGATGGTTCATGGCGCCAACAAGAAGTTCGCCGGCCTCGGCGGCCATATTTCGACATTCGCCTCCTCGGCGACACTGTACGAAGTGGGGCAGAACCACTTCTTCCACGGTCGCGGCGAAGATCATCTCGGCGACATGGTCTACTTCCAGGGGCACGCATCGCCCGGGATGTATGCCCGTGCTTTCGTCGAAGGTCGACTTGATGAGTCGCATCTGGAGCACTTCCGCCGCGAGATTCCGCGCGGACAGGGGCTCTCCTCTTATCCCCACCCGTGGCTGATGCCGAACTTCTGGCAGTTCCCGACCGTCTCGATGGGTCTGGGGCCAATCACCGCGATTTATCACGCCCGCTTCCTGAAGTACCTCCACCACCGGGGATTGATTGACACCAGCAAGAGCCGCGTCTGGGCCTTCTTGGGAGACGGGGAATGCGACGAACCGGAAACGCTGGGCGCCCTGACGCTCGCCTCCCGCGAGAAGCTCGACAACCTTGTGTTCGTGATCAACTGCAACCTGCAGCGACTGGACGGCCCGGTTCGCGGCAACGGCAAGATCATTCAAGAACTCGAAGGAGCCTTCCGCGGAGCTGGCTGGAACTGCATCAAGGTCATCTGGGGCAGCGACTGGGATCCGGTTCTGGAGAAGGATCGCGACGGCAAGCTCGTCAAACGGATGGGCGAAATCGTCGATGGTCAGTACCAGAAATACAGCGTCGAGAAGGGGAACTACATTCGCGAACACTTCTTCGGCGTCGACGAAGAGCTGCTCGATATGGTTGATCACCTCTCCGATGAGCAGCTTGAGAAGATGCGTCGCGGTGGCCACGACTCCACCAAGGTGCATGCCGCTTACAAAGCTGCTGTCGAGCACGAAGGTTCGCCGACCGTCATTCTGGCCAAGACTATCAAGGGTTACGGACTGGGCGAATCGGGCGAAGGTCGCAATACGACCCACAACGAGAAGAAGCTCAACGAGCAGGAACTTCTCAACTTCCGCACCCGCTTCGGCATCCCGCTGAGCGACGAGGAAGTGAAGAAGACTCCGTTCTTCCGCTTCGAAGAAGACAGTGCCGAGTACAAGTATCTGCAGGAACGTCGCGAGAATCTCGGCTCTTACGTGCCAGCTCGCAAGCCAACTGAAGACGCCCTCGAAGTTCCGTCGGTGGATACTTTCTCGAGGTTCTTCGAAGGAAGCGGCGACAAGGAAGCGTCGAGCACGATGGTCTTCGGACAGATCATCAGCCAGTTGCTCAAAGACAAGAAGATCGGCGAGCGAATTGTCCCCATCATTCCGGACGAAGCCCGGACCTTCGGGATGGAAGGCCTGTTCCGTCAGTGCGGGATCTACTCGAGCAAAGGTCAGCTCTACGAGCCGGTCGATGCCGCTCAGGTCATGTACTACAAGGAAGCGACCGACGGACAGCTGCTCGAAGAAGGGATTAACGAAGCCGGAGCGATGTCGTCCTTCGTGGCGGCGGGAACCTCTTACGCCAATCTCGGCTACACGATGATTCCGTTCTACATCTACTACAGCATGTTCGGCTTCCAGCGAGTCGGCGATCTGATCTGGCTGGCCGGCGATTCCCGCACCAAGGGCTTCCTGGTCGGGGGAACTTCGGGCCGCACCACGCTCAACGGCGAAGGTCTGCAGCACGAAGATGGTCACTCGCAGCTGATCGCAACGACCGTGCCGAATCTGGTCTCCTACGATCCGGCCTACTCGTATGAACTGGCCATGATCGTCCAGGACGGTCTGCGTCGGATGTACGCTGACAACGAAGACATCTTCTATTACATCAGTGTCTACAACGGCAATTACGTGATGCCGAAGATGCCGGCAGACTGCCGCGAAGGCATCCTGAAGGGGATGTACAAGTTCAAGTCTTCGGACGCCGAGGCCAAGGTCGACGTGCGACCGCAGCTGTTCGGTTCCGGCCCCATCATGCAGTGTGTGCTCGAAGCCCAGGAACTTCTGGCTGACAAGTACGGCATCGCCACCGATGTCTGGTCCGTCACCAGTTACAGCGAACTGTGCCGCGATGCCCGAGCCGCTCAGCGATGGAATCGTCTGCATCCGGACCAGGAACAGAAGAAGTCGTATCTGGAAACGATCCTCGGCGACGTGAAGGGTCCGTTCATCGCCTCCAGCGATAACATCCGCCTCGTGCACGATCAGATCCGCGACTGGATTCCGGGGACCTATGTCACCCTGGGCACCGACGGGTTCGGCCGCAGTGATACCCGCGAAGCCCTGCGACATCACTTCGAAGTCGACGCCAGCTTCGTGACCTACGCCACGCTGTATGCCCTGGTGGAAGACGGACATCTTGAAGCGTCTGTGCTGCCTCAGGCTCTGAAAGATCTGAACATCGATCCGGACAAGATCGATCCTCAGTACGCGTAACGCACGCCGTAAGAATCAACAGCCGCCGATGGATTTCGGCGGCTGTTTTCATTTGAGGGAGGGCGAAATCGGCAATCCGGCATCCGATTCGGCCACGTTCGCTCAAGATTCCCTTCTCGCGAAGAGTCGGGGCAGGTTGTTCGGCCGTCGCGAAACCGGTAGAGTTTTCCGAATCCGACGTTTGGAGGAAATTCTGTCGGCGGAATCCTGCGGTGCCGATAACGACTCAGCCGGTCCTCTCCTGAACCGGGAGGAGTTGATTCTCCTGGCTCCCGGCGCTTTGATGCCCCTTCGGAGCACGCTTTTCGTCGCAGATCTTGCGGCTATACTTCACATATTGGAACGACGAACCACTCCCGGAAGAAAGCCACCCGGATGCCTATTGAATTCAAATTGCCACCCGTCTCTGAAGGTGTCGAGTCGGCCGATATCGCCGAGATCCACGTTTCAGAAGGCGATACGATCGAAGCCGGACAAGTCGTCGCGGAAGTTGAAACCGAAAAGGCACTCGCTGAAATTGAGTGTCCGCACGCCGGAACGATCACGAAAGTTCATGTTTCGGCCGGTGACTCCGTGCCCATCGGTTCGGTGCTGCTGACCATCGACGAATCGGGCTCGAGCGCAGGCGATTCCGAAAAGAAGGAAGAGGCTCCGAAGAAGGAAGAGCCCAAGGCTGAGGAAAAGAAAGAAGAGCCGAAGCAGGAACAGCCTAAGAAGCAGGAGTCGAAACCCGCTTCCGCCCCGGCTCAGGCGCCAGCCGCCAAAGCAGGCGATTCGGCATCGTCCAATGGCGATCGCCCTCCCGCTCCAGCTGGTCCGGCGACCCGTCGCCTCGCTCGTGACCTCGGCGTCGACCTGTATCAGGTCCAGGGGAGTGGTCCCGGTGGACGCATCTCGCAGGAAGATGTTCAGAACTACGTGAAGGCTCGCCTCTCCCAGCCGGCAGGTTCCGGCGGCGGTGGCGGCCCCGCGACGGCTCCGCCTCTGCCCGACTTTGGCGAATTCGGCAGCACCCGCCGCGAAGCGCTCAACAAGATCGGCAAGACGGCTGCCCAGCATCTGACGATGTCGTGGAACGTGATTCCTCACGTCACTCAGCACGATCTGGCCGACATTACCGATATCGAAATGGCTCGCAAGCAGTTCCTGCAGGGAACCGGCAAGAACGGCCCGAAGGTGACGATGACCGCCATCGCGGTGAAGGCTGTCGTCACAGCTCTGAAGACCTTCCCGAAGTTCAACTCGAGTCTCGATCCCGAAACCAACGAGATCGTCTACAAGGAGTACTACAACATTGGAATCGCCGTCGACACCGAGAATGGTCTCGTTGTCCCGGTTGTTCGCGACGCCGATAAGAAGTCGCTCCTGCAGATCGCTCTGGAAGTGACCGACCTGGCCATCAAGGCCCGCGATCGCAAACTTTCGATGACCGACATGAAGGGCGGGACGTTCACCATCACCAACCTGGGGGGCATTGGCGGCACGGCATTCACGCCGATCGTCAGCTATCCGGAAGTGGCGATTCTGGGCATGTCCCGCGGACAGAAGGAACTCAAGCTGATCGACGGTGAACTGGAAGAGCGGCTCATCCTGCCTTTGTCCATGTCCTACGATCACCGGGTCATCAACGGAGCAGACGCCGCTCGCTTCATCGTGAAGCTGTCGGCTCTGTTGTCCGATCCGTTCACGCTGCTGTCGGAATGCTGATCGGCGTTTCGCGCACCTGAAGTTACATTACCAGTCCGTCCAACGATCTGTCAGTCGACGTGGTTGTCGTTGCCTGCTGGGCAAGCCTGCAACGGCAACCCTTCGGCTGATTGAAAATGCGGACGCGAGTACAACCGTGTCGATGAGACCGCCGGCTTCGGCTGCTGCGGAGAGGAACCACGATGTCAAAATCTGATTTGCACGCCGAAGTTGTTGTCCTCGGAGCCGGCCCCGGAGGTTATCCCGCGGCCTTCGAAGCCGCCGACAAAGGCAAGAAAGTCATCCTCGTCAACGATGACGTCGCTCCCGGCGGCGTCTGTCTGAATCGTGGCTGCATCCCGTCCAAGGCACTCCTGCACGTCGCCAAACTGCTGAACGAATCGAAAGAAGCCAGCGAGTGGGGCATCACGTTCGGCCAGCCGGAGATTGACCTTGATCGACTTCGCACCTTCAAGAACGGCGTCGTCAAAGGGCTGACGGGCGGGATCGGTTCGCTCTGCAAAGCACGTGGCGTCGAACTCGTCGAAGCACGCGGCTCCTTTCTCGATTCCAGCACGATGGAGCTGAAGTACAAAGATGGCTCCACCGGCAAGCTGACCTTCGATACGGCGATCGTCGCGACCGGGTCCGTGCCGGCGATGCCGCCGATTTTCGATATCGGTGATGACCGCGTGATGGACTCGACGGGTGCACTGGAGCTGAAAGACGTTCCGCCGAAACTGCTCGTCATCGGTGGCGGTTATATCGGCCTTGAGATGGGCTCCGTTTACGCGGCTCTCGGTTCGGAAGTGACTGTGGTCGAAATGACGGACGGCCTGCTGCCAGGAGCCGACCGCGATCTGGTCAAGCCTCTGCAGAAACGACTCGAAGCTCAGCTGCACGCGATTTATCTGTCGACCAAAGTCAACGGCCTCAAAGCGACCTCGAACGGCATTGTCGCCGATCTCGAAGGCGACGGGGCTCCCGCGGAAGCGACCTTTGATCGCGTTTTGATCTCCGTTGGTCGCCGTCCGAATGCCCGCAACATCGGGCTCGAACACACCAAGGTCAAAGTGACCGAACGGGGCTTCATTGAAGTCAACCGTCGTATGCAGACGGCTGATCCGAAAATCTACGCGATTGGCGATGTGGCCGGCGAGCCGATGCTGGCTCACAAGGCGACCCGCGAAGCCAAGGTGGCTGTCGATGTCATTCTGAACGAGCCAGCCGAGTTCGATTCGATCGCCATCCCGGCTGTCGTCTTCACTGATCCGGAACTGGCCTGGTGCGGCCTGACGGAAACCGAAGCCAAGCAGGACAAGCGAGACATCGCCGTCATCCGCTTCCCCTGGGCGGCCTCTGGTCGCGCCCAGACACTGGGACGCACCGAAGGTTTGACGAAGCTGATCTTCGACAAGAAGACCGAGCGGATTCTCGGCATGGGCATCGTCGGTCCCGGTGCAGGGGAGATGATTGCCGAAGGCGTGCTGGCTGTGGAAACGGCAGCCGTCGCTCGTGATCTGGCTGAGAGTATTCACGCTCACCCGACGCTGTCGGAAACGATTATGGAATCGGCTGAAGGACTCTTCGGCCAGGCGACCCACTACTTCCGTCCGAAAAAGTCGTAATGCCCACCTGCGAGAACAACGCCTGCCAGTCGCTCGCGCGAGTGGTTTCTCTCGATTCGCTGTCGGATGAGAATTACCGCGTGCGGCTGGAGTGTCCCGAGATCGCAGCCGCGATTCTGCCGGGGCAGTTCTTCATGCTGCGTTGTCCCGACCGAACCGATCCGCTCCTGGGACGCCCCTTCGCGCTGTACGACACCTACGAAGCCGACGGAAAGCTGGCTGGGATTGATGTCGGGTTCCACGTCGTCGGCAAGATGACCGGCCTGATGGAAGATCTGCAGCCGGGACAGGAGATCGAGATCTGGGGACCGCTGGGAAATGGCTTTCCAGAAGTTGAAACGGGGCATCTGATTCAAGTCGCCGGCGGGATTGGTTATACGCCGTTCGTGGCCGTTTCCCGGGAAGCGTTGCTCGGCAAACAGTACGGCTCGGAATCTCGGCAGGGAATCAAAGCGGACAAGGCGTCGTTGATCTATGGCGTCCGCACGAGCCGCTTTCGGGCCAACATGGACGACTTGTCGGATCTGAAGGATCTCGACATTCAGATCTGCACCGAAGACGGCAGCGAGGGGCATCATGGCCTCGTGACCGATCTGCTCAAGCCGATGCTGGAGAATGGGCCGAAGGAGCGGATCACCGTCCTGACCTGCGGTCCGCTGCGAATGATGCAGGCGGTTTCCGCTCTTTGCGAACAACTGGGCGTCGCCTGCTGGGCCTCGCTGGAAACGCCGATGGCGTGCGGTTTCGGAGCCTGCTTCAGCTGTGTAGTGCCTGTGAAAACCGAAGACGGCTGGGATTACCGCCGCTCGTGCATGGAAGGCCCGGTTTTTCCGGCGGGCGATATTCTCTGGCAGAGCATTTCCTGAGCGAGTTTTGCCTGATAGAGTAATGAGGCCTTTCCCGTCGTTCGAACGGAGCGTCTCATGGATCCCAAGGTCGTCCTCATCCTTGTCTTCGTCATCCTTCTGCTGACGGTGGTCCTGGCAGTACTTACGATCTTCGCATCGCTCTTCCAGCTCTGGCTGCAGGCGTTCCTCTCCGGAGCCCGGGTGAGTCTCATCCAGATCGTTGGTATGAGACTGCGACGTTCTCCCGCGAAGGACATCATCCGCTGGACGTGCATGTCGACGCAGTGCGGTGTGCCTGTCTCTGCGGCCCACATCGAATCGGCCCACATTCAGGGCGTGAATGTGGAAAGAGCAATTCTGACGCTGAAGAAGGCTCGCGAAGAGGGCATCGACGTGAAGTGGGACGAGATCGTCCAGGCTGACTTTGAAGAACGAACGACCGGCGTCTTCGAAATCCCGGGCATTCACCGGAGTTGAGTCGCTCACGCCCCATGAACGTAAGCTGGGATCGCCGCAGGCGTAGCCCGGACGCGCGAAGTTAAGCCATACACAGGTAAAGACATCGTCGTGAAGGGTGGCCGTCCGCCTCGGCGGGCGGGTCGCGAAAGCGACAAGAGGCAGCGCCACCCGCGTTTTGAACTGAAATCGTTGTTAAGTTCATGTCGCCTCAGGAGTATCTCAACGAAACGCGTCGTGCATGCCATCTACACGGGCCTCTTTCAGACTCGCGGATGCCGCTTGAAGCAGGACGAATCCATAACGGCGCAACGTCCGTTTGCTGGGATACGCTGCGGTGTCCCAGCAAAGAACCTACAAACAACGCGAAGCTTTTGACACTGCGCAAACGAAAACAGGCGGACGTCCTGGGACGCCCGCCTGTTTCGAGATGCGACAATGATCGTGTTCAGAGTTGCTTAGTCTGTGAGTGGTCCGGCACAACGGATCAGGTGATCGTGGTCGACGTAGACGACTTCTTCAACCGCTTCGGTGTGAGAGAAGGGGATCGGCCAGGTGCTGATCAGGGTCTCATCGAAGAACACCGTGCATTTGTAGTGGCAGTGGTGGAGTCGAGCCGGTCCAACCATTGGGAAGTAGCGGCACTCGTCCAGGCGGTCCACGATCGGCTCGATCGTGATTCGCACGTTATTGCGGTGCGTTTCCGACAGGAACCAGACGCCGCCGGCGGTATTGTCCGGCAGGGCCCGCATCACTTCGTCCGGAGACGGAGGATCGAGGCAGAAGATCGGGGCGTTCTCGCCTTCGACCGGATCGAGAATCGGCACTTTGTCGTACCGTTCTTCTTCCCAGTATTTGTCTTCAATTTTCTGACTCCAGTACGGGTTGACCGGAATCAGTGGAGTGGTTTCCCAGAAACGGGCGAGGTGAAACGCCGTTCCCATGAAGCCACCGAAAAGAGTACATCCGCTGTTCGAGACAGCCAGCCCGGCCAGCATGATACACATGGCCGACCGCCTGAGGATGTTTCGCCAGTTGATCATGTTCGCATCTCCGAATCCCTGGGGCGATCGACTTACTGAATAGAAATCGACCGACGCGTGTGGTGACGACCAGTCCCTGGTCCAACGAGGTGAAGGGAGGGGGGTTTTTATTTGAAGTCATCCGACCCGTGGCAAATTGCATCACGAGTCTGTGTTAGATATCGAACGTGCAGGACGGCATTCTTGTGAAAATATTCGGATTTTGACGCTGATACCGGAAATTCCCGCTTCTCCGGTTCTGAGGCGCAACGGCAGCTCGGCCACCCCGGCGTCCACACCGCCTAAACTCCAGCCCCGTGAGAGCTTGAGCTCTCCCCGGCGACAGTCTATGCCCCCGCGGCCAGGGGCCCTTTGATCCTGCCGAACCGGTGTTATTCCGACAGGCTCAGCCAGGTTCGACCGTTCACAGCCGCCGCCGTCAAATTCAGCTGATGACACAGACATTTCCTGGTCGTTGCCGATTTCGCCGACGTGCTCGTCTCTCGCCGGCAGGGGTGGCCCCGAAAGATTCTTTCGGGGCGGCGCAGCCGTGGGAGTACGGGATTGCCCGTCCAACCAACAGACGGCGTCGGCACCAGAAGGAGAAATGGAAGGCTGCAACTTAAGGCACGCGGCCGCTGCGTCCTCCCACGGCTTCGCCGCCCTGATAGCACAGCTATCAGGGCCACCCTTGGGATCGTCGTCCCGCAGAATTGCTGAAATTGGCAACGCCCGAGAAACGTCTGTGTCATCTAGAGGAAGTTCGAGCTGCCTGGGCCGTTGGTCCCTCTGCGCACGAAAAAACACTTCCGACCCGAGAGTCGGAAGTGCCGCATCATTCAATTCGGCTGCGTAGAGCCGACACCTGCCTTGGAGTTCTGAAACTGGAGGACTAGTCCCAGTTCTTCGGATTCATGAACCACCACCAGCGGTCGGTCTGTGGGCTGAACTTCAGCTGCCACTCGCCATCGTCCCATTCCAGGGTCGAACTACGCCATCCCATCGGAACCTGCGGGTAAGGGTAGAACGGTCCGATGTAAGGGAAGGCACTCGCGGAGTACTGCTTCGGATAGGTCACTGCACCGTAGTTCGGATAAGCAGCGTAAGTCGGCCAGGCGTGATCCGGCAGGTAAGGCTGGTTGTAGACCGGATTCACGGGTCCCGGACCTGGATGTCCCATCATCGGGGGCGGCTGCACTGGAGCCGGACCGCCAGGTCCCGGAGGTACCATTCCGGGATAACCGGGGTGACCAGGATGACCGGCACCGGGATAACCCGGACCGGGGTAGCCCGGAGGATAGGCGCCGTTGGCCGGAGCTTCATTTGGCCCCGCTTCGCTCGGAACCAGAGACGGCTGGTAGGCTGCGGTCTGCATAACCGGCTGATTCACCTGCAGCTGATTGTCGACGTTCTGGACACCCGGAACGCTCGAAACGACCGAGCCGACATATTCACGCTGTTCGGGAGTTCCGACAACACCAGCCAGTGCGGCAACACCGTTCTTGTAGCTGATTTCGATGTCGTAACCGGAAACACCGCTGTCTCGCAGAGCGTAAGCGATCTGATTCGCGGTGGCCTGATTGCGAGCCTTGTCGTCCTGAGACGGTTTGGCTTTCGGAGCCGTTCCGGCAACCTGCTGGATCGGCGAAACCTGCGGAGCCGACTGCGGAGCTTCGAAAGCAGCCTGATCAACGACCGGACGCTGCGTCGGAGCCTGATGGGCAACCTGCTGAATCGGGCTGGCCGACTCTGCGGTGATCAGTCCCATGCGGTTGTCGACCTTGGAGACGAGAGCCACCGACTTGGCGACTTCCGTGGCCTTTTGTTTCTGCTGGGCATCCTGAATCATGCCCGAGAGTGTTGCCACGCCGTTCTGGTATTCGATATTGATATCGTAACCGGTGAGGCGGGCCTGCGTGAGAGCTGCAGCGATCTGATTGGCGACTTCCTGGTTGTTAGGAGCCGCGGATTTCGTCTGAGTCTCAGGCTGAGCCGGGGATTTGAAGGGGTTTGGCAAGCCGAACGGCCCTCCCTTCGCCATCGTCGGAGACAAGGCGAGGATCCCCAACGTCAGGATCCATTTGCTGTTGATAGGCATTAGGGTGTACCTCCGTGTCCAATTGCTGTTCTCCCGGAGCGGGAGAGGCCAGGCCCCACATCGGTGTGGGATCGGTGAATGAATGATGCTGATTGTTCGGCTCTTGCCGGAAAGGAACCGCCGCCGGGGAAATCGTCCTGATGCCCGACGACGAAACACTCAAACTTCCTGTCTGAGGAGGACTGAGGCGAGTCGGAGATCATGTGGAATGCATGGACCCCAGCCGCGCAGCAGTTCTGTTCTATTGATCGGACGATCTGTACCGTTTAGACAAATTATTCTGATTATTTCGGCGGAAAATCCGGCAACTACTCTGGCGCCGCGGCCATAGCGGACCGAAGCGGCGGGGCGCAGGCCTCTTCCTGTTTGCCCGAACTGCCCGATTTGACCGGGGATTGCCCTAAAGCCTGTTCATTCCGCGACCATTCGGTGGAATATCCTCCGCGAAACAGCTATTCTTCTCAGCGCGTGGCCTCGTGAACGGGGTGATGCGGTCGCGAAAACCGCCATCCGCGGAGCAGGAAATCCGAGGCGAACTCAGCCAGATCGGACCCAGATTCCCTGAATTCGCGCGGGTTCGCCAGCATCTCAGGCCCGGAACGCCAACCAGCAGCCAGTGCTTTCCAACTCACTGCCGGTTCTGGCGGTGTGCGTTCAGGCCGGAATCGGCCCTGTAGTGTATTGATGTGAAGACCGGAACGGCCGCACGGTACCGCGGCCTCGATAGGAACAAAGAAGATGCCTCGCAAGACAGCCAGTCGCCTGGAGCTGAGAAGACAGGCTGAGGCGGCAGAAAAGGTCGCCCCAAAAGAAGCCAAGAAGGCCAAAAAGAAGAAAAAGGCAGCTGCCAAACGGACCAGCCGGCGGACCAAAGACGCCGTTCCGGAACGGAAACGCCTCGTCTGGGTCATTTATACGGCCACTCTGCGCGAAGAAGCCCGCTTCCCGTACGATCAGAGAGCGGAAGCCGAAGAACGCCTGGAGCAGTTGAAGTCCAAAGGCAAGCGGACCTACTTCATGCAGCCGGTGAAAGAACTCCTCTCCGGTTCCACCCCGATCCCCACCGACGCAGCCGCAGCCGATGAGGAAGTCGAAGAGGATCTGGTCGACGAAGAAACCAACGAAGCCGAAAGCGATGAGGCTGAGTTCGACGATTCCGAAGATTCTGACGACGAAGACCTCGGCGACGATGACAGCGGAGATATCGGCGGCGACGATGACGACTAATCGCTCGCTCGCCGTCCCTCGGGACGTGCCGATCCGCGACGATTCACCCTCAGCTTTTGATAGTCCTACCTTTAGGGAGCTTATCCAGTGTTACACCGTGTCCTGGTGACCGATTCTCTGTCCGCTGCCGGTCTGGCTGTTCTCCAGGAGAACCCGGAAATTGAGTTGGTCAACAAAACCGATCCCAAACTGACCGTCGAGCAGCTCCGCGAAGAGCTGCAGGAAGCAGACGGGATCGTGATTCGCAGTGGAACGCGGCTGACCGCTGAAGTCCTTGAAGGACAGCGTCGCCTCAAGGCGATCGTCCGGGCTGGTGTGGGGGTCGATAACATCGACATTCCGTCCGCCACCCGTCAGGGCATCGTGGTCATGAACACGCCGGGCGGCAATACGATCAGCACCGCTGAGCACACCATTGCCATGATGATGGCCCTGTCCCGCAACATCGCTCCCGCCGCCGCCAGCATGAAGGAAGGCAAGTGGGAACGGAAGCTGTTCACGGGAACTCAGCTGGCTGGCAAGACGATCGGCATCATCGGCCTGGGACGCGTCGGACTCGCTGTAGCTCAACGCTGCCGCGGACTCGACATGAAAGTGCTCGGCTACGATCCGTTCATTTCGGCGGAACGCGCCGGGGAATTCGGTGTCGAACTCCATCGTGAAATCGATGCCCTGATCCCTCACTGCGAGTTCCTTACGGTACACACACCGCTGACCGAAGAAACCCGCAACGTCATCAACGCCGAGCGTATCGCCAAGATGCCCAAGGGCGTCCGCATCATCAATTGTGCCCGCGGTGGCATCATCGATGAAGACGCACTGGCCGACGCCGTCGAATCGGGACACGTGGCTGGAGCAGCCATCGACGTCTTCACTGAAGAACCTCCCAAGAACACCCGACTCACCGGCCTGCCCGGCGTGCTGACCACGCCTCACCTGGGCGCTTCGACTGACGAAGCTCAGGAACTGGTCGCTGTTGAAGCCAGTGACATCATTGCCGGTTTCCTGACCCGCAACGAAGTCCGTCACGCCGTAAACATGGCCCCCGTTTCGGCTTCCGAGATGGAAGGCATGAAGCGGTACATCGACCTGGCGTACCGTCTGGGCCTGCTGCTCGCTCAGCAGACTCAGGGCGAAGGCATTCGCAGTGCCGAGATTCATTACCGCGGCGACGCCGCCGGCAAGCACACCCGCCTGCTGACCTCGTCGTTCTCTTCGGGACTCCTCTCGGCTGCTCTGGGCGATCGCATCAACATTGTGAACGCCAACATGCTGACTGAAGAGCGGGGCATCCCCGTCAGCGAAGAAACGTCCAAGAAGGCCGGCGACTTCTCGACCATGATTGTCGCTGAAGTTTCGACCGATCAGGGAACCCTGCGGGCAGCCGGCACGATGTTCGGACACGAATATCTGCGGCTCGTGCTGCTGGATGACTTCCAGCTCGATGCCTACCTCGACGGAACCCTGCTGATTTACCGCCACAAGGACGTCCCAGGCCTGATCGGGCTGATCGGGACCGTTCTCGGCAAGCACAACGTGAACATCGCCCATATGGCCCTGGGTCGCGAGAACACGCAGCCCGGCGGCGATTCGGTCGCTGTGATCAACCTCGATTCGAAGCCCGAACAGGCTGTGATCGACGAGATCCTGCAGCATCCGGACGTCACCGCTGTCGAGATCGTGCAGCTGCCGCCTGGTGGAGCTCCGCTCCCATGGCTGGGCCTGTAGGCAACTCTGGACCACTGTGGACCGACATCACAAAAGCCGTCGTCATCCTGCGGGATGGCGCGGCTTTTCTGATGAACGGCCCGCCGAGACCGTTTCGCACGCTTCCGGTCTGGTGTAGGATGCGGGGATTCCATCGGGGATTTCGCAATGCAGTTGCCTGTCCAAAGTGAATGGGCGGCCTCGAGAGTTTCTTTCGGGGCGGCGCAGCCGTGGGCGAAATGGAATTTGACGTCTCATCAAGTGAAGATGTAGGCGTCTGAAGCCAGTCGAAGGCTGCAAGTTGAGGGATGCGACCGGGGCCATACTCTTACGGCTTCGCCGCCCTGAGAGCACAGCTTTCCGGGCACTCCTAAAGGTCTCAACAACCCGGAATTACGCGACGGAAAGTGGCATCGAGTTACTGAAACGACATCATCATGAGCGACGACAATTCGGCACCATTGGTTGGCATCATCATGGGCAGCACGTCGGACTGGCCCACGATGGAGCATGCCTCGAAACTGCTCGGTCAACTCGGTGTCGCCCATGAATGCCGTGTGGTTTCCGCTCACCGCACACCCGACGCCATGTTCGAGTACGCCAAGACAGCCCGTTCCCGGGGAATTCAGGTGATTATCGCCGGAGCGGGCGGAGCGGCTCACCTGCCGGGGATGGTGGCTTCCCAAACCACGTTGCCGGTGCTCGGCGTCCCGGTGAAAAGCAGGGCACTCTCCGGGCTCGACTCGCTTCTGTCGATCGTCCAAATGCCTGGCGGAATTCCTGTCGGCACGCTGGCCATTGGCGATTCGGGAGCGAAGAATGCGGCTCTGCTGGCCTGCCGAATTCTGAGCCTGAACGACGTCGGTCTTTCGAAGCGGCTCGACGAGTTCCAGCAGTCCCAGACCGAGACCGTTGCCGCCAACTCCCATCTCGACAACGCTCAGCCCGACCAGACCTGAATTAAGTACTGCTCATGATACGTCAGTCACGCACAATCGATCCGGGGGCGACCCTCGGAGTTCTCGGCGGAGGGCAACTCGGCCGGATGTTCGCGCAGTCGGCTCACCGGCTCGGCTATCACGTCCACACCTTTTCCGACGAAGAAAACTCTCCCTGTGGCCAGGTGGCCGATCGCGAGTTTGTCGGCGCCTACGATGACATCGATGCCATCGAACAATTCGCCAAGGGTGTTGATGTCATTACCTTTGAGTTCGAGAACATCAGCTCCGAAGCCGCCCAGGCCATCGAACGGATTGTTCCGGTCCGCCCCGGGGGCGAAGTCCTGCACATCTCCCAGAATCGTATCCGGGAAAAGTCAACGCTCGCCGAAGCCGGATTGCCGGTCACGCCTTTCCGGCCGATCCGCACCGAGGACGAGCTTCAGAACGCCCTCAACGAGCTTGGCACTCCTTCGATTTTGAAGACCGCATTTGGCGGTTACGACGGCAAGGGACAGATCGCTCTGTCGAAGCCCGAAGAGGCTCTACCTGCCTGGAAGGAACTGGGACAGGTCGAAGCCGTTCTCGAAAAGAAGATCGACTTTCGCTGTGAAGTTTCCGTGGTCGGCGTTCGCGATCAATGGGGGAACTTCACCGGCTGCGGTCCGATTCTGAATGAGCATCGGAATCATATTCTTGATCTCTCGGTCTTTCCCGAGCCGAGTGTTAGCGATCTCGAAGCCGACGCCGTCGCCATTTGTCGGGGCGTGCTTGAGAAGTTAAACGTCGTTGGTGTGATGTGTGTCGAGATGTTCGTCACGACTGACAACCGAATCCTTATCAACGAAGTGGCACCCCGGCCTCATAATTCGGGTCACCTCACAATCAATGCCTGCCTCAGCAGTCAGTTCGAACAGCAGGTGCGAGCGATCTGCGGCTTGCCGCTTGGCGACATGATACCGCTGAAGCCCTCGGCGATGATCAATCTCCTGGGCGACGTCTGGACGGGTGGCGTTCCGAACTGGGCAGAAGCCTTGAAGCATCCGGAAGCGACGCTGCATCTCTATGGCAAACGAGAGCCGCGAGTCGGACGCAAGATGGGACATCTCACCGTTCTCAGCGACACGGCTGAGGAGGCGATTGATATCGCCCGCCAGGCACGGGCGGCCCTGCAGAATCATTCGAACGAACCGAGGTCGTAATCATGTCGGTCGTCCAGGTGGAAGCCATTGATCATGTGACGCTCGTCTCCTCAAGCCTGGAAGCGAGCCGCCGGTTCTATGTTGAATTGCTGGGAATGGAAGAAGTTCCGCGCCCAAACTTCAACTTCAAAGGGGCCTGGTATCGGGCAGGCAACACGCTCGTCCATCTGATTCTGGCTCATGATCAGTCGGGTCCGGCCGGCATGTTCTCGCCGGAACAGAAGCGATCGACGCGAACGCATCACCTGGCCTTTCGCGTTCCTGATGCCAACGCCGCGTGGGAGGCGATTCAGTCGAGCGATATTCCTTACGAAGTCGTCTCGCCGCCAAAGTTTCGACCGGATGGAGCCGTGCAGGTCTTTCTGGCCGATCCGGATGGACACGTGATCGAATTGGCCTCCGAACCGAAACAACAGGGAACCTGATCATGTGGCAACAGGCGCTTTACGTATTGGCCTGCATCAGCCTTCCCATTCTTTGGGGCGTCTTCGTCAACTGGCTGTTCGATCGGCTCGAAGGTCGCGGCCGCCGCGAGTCGTCGGTCAATGACTATCAGATCTAATCAGAATCCATCGCTCAATAGACAGAAAGTCAAGTTGTGGCAGATAAAGCTTGGGGTGGACGCTTCTCGGAAGCGACCGACAAACGCGTGGAACGCTTTACGGAATCGATCAGCTTCGATGCCCGATTGGCTCCCTTTGACATTCAGGGATCGAAAGCTCATGCGACGATGTTGTCTGAAGTCGGTCTCCTGACCGAAGAAGAGCGAAAGACAATCTGCAGCACACTGGATGACATCGGCAAGTCGATCGCTGCCGGCGAGTTCGAGTATCACATCGAACTCGAAGATATCCATATGCACATTGAACGGGAGTTGACCAACCGCACCGGCGACATCGGTCGCAAGTTGCACACGGGTCGCAGCCGGAACGATCAGGTCTCGACCGACGTCAAACTCTTCATCCGCCACGCCATCGACCACCTTGTTGATCTCATCGAAGATCTTCAGGAGGCTTTTGTCGGCCGTTGCGATCGTGATCAGGACGTGATCCTTCCGGCCTATACGCACCTGCAGCGGGCACAACCGGTCATGGCTCCGCACTACTGGCTGGCCTGGTGCGAAAAGCTGGAACGGGATCGCAACCGACTGTTTGATGCCCGCCGTCGGACGAATGTCTCGCCACTCGGCGCCGCCGCCGTGGCCGGAACGTCGCTGCCGATCAACCGTAACCGCACCGCCGAACTGCTCGGGTTCGATACGATCGCGACGAACAGCCTCGACATTTCCAGCGACCGCGATTTCCTCATCGAGTTCGTGTCCGACCTCGCCATCATCTCGGTCCACTTGAGTAGCTGGGCTGAAGAGTGGATTCTGTGGTGCACGACGGAATTCAATTTCCTTTCACTCCGCGATGCCTTCACGACCGGCTCCTCGATCATGCCGCAGAAGCGGAACCCGGATGTGCTCGAACTGATCCGCGGCAAGTCGGCTCGTGTCATCGCGGCCAATCAACATCTGCTCGGTCTCACGAAGAACCTGCCACTGGCCTACAATCGCGATCTGCAGGAAGACAAGATCCCCGTCTTCGACGCCTACGACACCGTTACTGCCTGTCTGGAACTGGCTGCGGCAATCGTCGAAACAGCCGAACTGAACCGTGAGCGGATCGAAGCTCGACTCGAAGAAGGCTTCCTCGACGCAACCACGCTAATGGAATACCTCATCAAGAAGGGCGTCCCGATGCGGACCGGTCACGAAACCGTCGGCACTCTGGTCTCCACCTGCGAGAAGCAGAAGAAGCGACTGGCCGAACTGTCTCTGGAAGAATTTCAGCAGGCCTGTCCGCAGATCGAGAACGATGTCTACGACATCCTGGGTGTCAAGAACGCCATTCAGGCGTTCGTCAGTGAAGGCTCAGGAGGTCCCAAACCTGTCGCCCAGCAACTCAAAGCATGGAAGGAACGCATCGAAGCCCGCAGCTGAGATTCAGGCAGTTCGCGTGTCGCCCCCGTTGATTTGATCGGGGCTTCCCTTCTGCTGGATGAAGAATTCCGACAGAACTTCCTGCCCCCAGATCAACTCCTGCTGACTCATGACTGACCGGAACCTGAGACTGCTGATCGCCTATGACGGGCAACCGTTTTCGGGCTGGCAGATTCAGCCCGACAAGCCGACCGTCCAGGAGCATATCGAGGATGCCATCTTCGCGATTACGCGAGAGCGATCGCGCCTGGCCGGAGCAGGACGCACTGACACCGGAGTTCATGCCTTCGGTCAGGTCGCCAGCTTTCGCACCTCGACCCGCATTCCCTGCGAACGGATGAGACCGGCTCTGCAGTCGAAGCTGCCGGAGTCGATCACGATTCGCGATGTCGATGAAGTCCCCTACGACTTCCACGCCGGCCATCACGCGAAGTGGAAGCACTACCGCTATCTGATTCTCAACAGCCGCGTCGGCTGGCCGCATTTGCGACACTACACCACACGCGTGCAGGATCAGCTCGATGTCGAAGCGATGGACGCAGCCGCTCATTCGCTGATCGGCCGCCATGACTTCCGATCGTTCGAGTCGAACTACCCGAACAAAGCGACGAGCGTTCGCACGGTTCTTCACTGCCGCGTTTCCGCGGGAACAGTCCGGCCCCTCTGGTCCACTCCCGCAACTTCAGAGAGCGCGCCACCATTCCTCTACCTCGACATCGTCGCCGACGGCTTCCTCTACAACATGGTTCGGGCCATCATGGGAACGCTGCTGAAAGTCGGCGATGGCTCCTGGCCCATCGAACAGGCGGCCGTAGCCAGAGATGCCCTCGACCGTCGGGTCGCCGGTCCGACGGCTCCGCCGCAGGGTCTGTATCTGATGCATGTGGAATACGACCGGGATTTTGATCCGGCGCTAATCAACAGAAATCATTCTTCGGAAGGGTAGCCCCGGTGGATTCCGGAACTTCAAAGCACGGCGGCATGAGCAAGTCGTGCGGCTTGAGAAGCGATCTTCGATGATGGTGCAGCCTTGTCGCTGGCGCGACCCGGCCGTTTAGCGGTCGGGCCACCCGTCGAAAAGGAGTTCTGCAGGCTGGGATTATGCGTTGGGCTGGAGGATGACCTTCATCAGCCCCGAGTCGCCGGCGTAGAGTTTCTGGAACAGGCTGGGGCCTTCATTCAGCGGAGCCTTCAGGGAGATCAGCGGTTCGACCTGAATGAGTCCGCGGTTCATCAGATCGATGCACTCGGGGTACTCGCCGCGCGAGGCGCAGGAGCCGTGCAGAGTCAACTCGCGAGACACGACCGCCTGCAGCGGGATCTCGACTTTCGGCGAGATATTGCCCACGAGAGTGACATGTCCCCCCTTGCGGACGGAATCGATGGCGGTCTGAATCGTCGGTGTGGCCCCCACGACTTCGACAGCCACGCTGGCGCCTCGACCGCCGGTCAGCGCCTTCACTTCTTCCGGCACGTTGACTTTGTCGGCTTTCAGGGAATGAGTCGCACCGAGTTCGCGGGCCAGTTCCAGTTTCGACTCATCAAGATCAACGGCAATGATCGTGCCGCAACCAGCCACGCGGAGTGCCTGCACAACAAGCAGACCGATCATCCCGGAACCGACGACGACGGCCGAATCGCCCAGGCTGAGCGGGGTCCGATTGGCGGCGTGCACTGCAATGGAAACCGCTTCGATCATCGCAGCATGCTCAAAGGGAAACGTTTCCGGCAGTTCGTAGCAGATGTTTTCCGGGACCACCACAAACTGCGCGAACGCGCCGTGCTGGCGATACTCGCCGCAGGAGACGCCGAGGACGCGGCGATTGTCGCAAAGGTTAATTTCGCCGCGACGGCAGAAAAAGCAGTCGCCACAGGACACAGTCGAATCGAATGTGAGCCGATCGCCGACTTTGTATTGCGTCACGCCGGAGCCGACTTCTTCGACGATGCCGGAGGCTTCGTGTCCCATCACCAGAGGTGGAATGCGGCGGCCCGTCGAGCCGTCGTAGCCGTGAATATCGCTGCCGCAGATGCCGCAGGCCTGCACGGAGATGAGGACATCCTTCGGTCCGATATCGGGCCGCGGCATGTCGACGATTTCGAGGTTCTTGTATTCCGAGAGCAGCATGGCCTTCATGACGAGTCTCCTGCAGCAGGGCTGGATGCGGTTATCGAGCAGCTTTCCGCAGCTGGAACATCATCAGGCAGCGGCAGCATTGATTTTCGAAGCCCCGATTGTACTGCTGAGTCCGTCAACGCGAAAGACCCCGCCGGGTGAAGCCGACGGGGTCCTGGGTGTCGTTCGCGTCTCAGTCAGGTTGCACTACTCTTCTGTCGAATCACCGTCGACAAGAGTCTCAGAATTTTCGATTTCCGCAGACTTCCGCGACTTCGGCTGCTGTCCGGACGATGCGGGCTGCCTCATCCGAACCAGGGTGACGTAGTGATTGAACAGCGAGAATCCTGAGAACAGTCCCAGAACTGCCATGGTCGCAGCGTAGATCAGGAATTGCTCCCCGTACCATAACGGTGCAGTGAATAGAACGACGGCACCGACCAGTGCAATGGTAGTGAGTGCGATATTCATCAGCACGCCAACCCGCAGTTGCTTCCACTTGTGGGCAATGAGTGATTCGCGGGCATTCTGATTGGCCACGTCCCGCAACGAGGCGATTTCTTTCATGACCAGCTCACGATCAACCCGGCCGAGAGGACCGCGTTCCGGCGGAGTCTCCTGAGGTTCGTCGAGGTCCTCACTCTCCGCCTGTTCCTGAGTCGCCAGGGACGTGGCTGCTTTCAAAACCGGTTGAGGAGCCGAGACCCGTTCTGGAGCTCGAGGTGCTTTTCGAACCCCGGGTGCCGGCGCGGGTTCGGAAGTCTGGCGATTATTCGTGCGGGCAAAAAGTCGCTCCATGTATGCGGCAACCGAATCGGCATCTTCGATGTCGTCGACAATCACTTCGCCATTCGGTCCTCGGGTGGGAGCCTCCTCGGTCGAACTCTCTTCGACAACTTCCTCGTCCTGTTCCGATACCACCTCGATGTCGTCTCCGGCAGAATCGCCGTCGAACTCATCATAAGACGACTGGTCCTCTTCCGAATTCGGATCACTGTCTTCTGCAGCTTCGGAATGTGTCTCTTCGTCGTCGATCCCAAACATCTCCGCCAGACGGCGACGGATGTCCTGTGACTCTCCAGACTTCTGTATCGGCTCGACGTGATCTTCGTCCTCGTTGACTTCCTCTGTTTCTTCATCATTGTCCCGCGTATTCAACGCCGCCCGCAGTCCCTGGAGATCCAGCCCGAAATCCTCGTCGTCCTCGACAGGTTGGTCTGTTTCAAAAACTTCGTCAGCGGAATCCGCAAGAACAGGATCCTCGTCCGCTTCTTCGGAGGTCGCGTCTCTCCAGAGCAGCGAGTCCATCAGCGAACCAGCTTCTGCCGTCTCGGCTGGGGCTGTGGATTCCTCTTCAAAGGTCTCCACAACGGTGGACTCCTCCTCAGATTCCGACGCCGGAGCGGATTGTCCCGCAGATTGCTGAAGCTCGTTCCGCAGTTGTTTGACTTCTTCGAGCTTCTGGTCGTATTCGGTCTGCTGCTGAGCGACCTCCTGCTGCATTTGCTGCAGATCGAGTCGAACCTGATGAAATGCGTCCCGCTCTTCTTCAACAGCCTGACGGAGTTCCAACAGACGATCGCGTTCGTCAGAGATTCGTTCCCATTCGGAATCGAGCTCCGTCCGATCCATGTCAGTCGGATCAGAGTAGGCTGCGTCACTCGCCGAGCCAGACTCAAGCGTCGCGACGAGTTCCCGCAGTGATTCAATCTCTTCGAGCAGTCCCTCTTCAAATGCCGTGGACTTCTCTTCGACTTCGGCCGGTTCAGCAGGGACGGACAACTGGCTCTGCAGGGCATCCCGCTCGTCCGAGATTTCCTGCAACGTTTTGCGGCTCTCGATCAGTTCGGACTGGAGCTGCTCGTTCTCGGCTGCCAGTGACTCATAGGCCTCTTTGAGCTCATGCAGTGCCTCCTGCAGACTCTGCATCTCTGACTGCAACTGTTCCTGATCGACGGCATCGTCGTCCGCAACGTTCGACTGCTTAGCGACTTCTTCGAGTCGTTGAGCCAGAGAATCGCGTTCGCTAGTAAGCTGCTGGTAGTCGTTCTGCAGCCGTTCATGATCCGCAGCGACCTGCTCCCGTTCCTGAAGGAGTTCGTCCCGTTCGTTCAGGAGCTGTTTATGGTTCTGTTCGGCGGCTTCGAACTCGGCAAGTTGCGATTCGAGGTTCTGCAGTCGCTCAGTCGATTCGACGAGGGCGGATTGCTGCTCCTGAAGTGCCTCGCGAGCCGCTTCCAACTCAGCCGCATTCGATTTCGCCTCTGCCTCAGCGTTGGAGGCGCGTTCCTGGAGTTCGCTCAGTTCTTCCTGATGCCGTCCGAGAGCCTCGTCGTAAGCCTCCTGCAGTTTCTCACGGTCTGTCTGGACATCGTCCAGCTGAGCTTCAAGAGCAGACAGGGCGTCCAGCTGTTGGATCTGCTCTTCATATTCTGCCTTCAGCTGCTTCAATGTTTCATTCAGATCGGCCTGCTGCTCCGAGTACTGCGAACAGCGGATCTCCGCTTCACTCAGTTGATGCTCCGCGAAGGTGCACCGATCCCGTTCAACGCTCAGCACCGACTCCAGCTCAGCTCGAGCTGAGACTTCCCGGTACAGTTCGGTGCGAAGCTGATCGTTCTCCTGTCGGTTTGTTTCGAGATCCCGCGAGGTCTCGTCGAGTCGCTGTTCGAGTGTCTGACGCTCGTCCTGCTCTCTGTCCAGCCGGGCGACGAGCTCCTGAATCTCTTCGCGTGTCGACTGAAGTTGACCCTCAAGTTCCTCGAGTTGAGCCTTCTGCATCTCCTGCCGGGCCGTTGCCGAACCTTCCAGCGATTCTTCCCGGGCCATGAGCTCTTCAAGTCGCTGAGCGAGCGTCTGCTGAGCCGATTCAATCTGCTGGCGCTGTAGTTCGATCGACCGGACATGCAGGTTCTTACGCTGCAACAGACGATTCTTCAATCGGTGGATCTGTTCGGTCTTCTCGCGAAGCCGTTTCTCCCAGTCTGGGGCCGCAGGCGTTTCTTCACTCTTCGACCGAGTCTGGCTTCCAGTCAATTCCGACATCGGAGTGTGGAGCGGACTGTGAACAGGCTCCGGCTGCTCACGCATGGCAGCCTTGTGCGCATCGAGCTGCTGTTGAGTTCGAGCGAGCGACTTTCGCAGTTCTTCGAGTTCCTGCTCAGCCGACGATGGTGCAGATTCCGCATCTGTTCTCGGAATCATTTCCTTTGCAGAAGCCGAGAGGCGGTGCTTTCGAATGGCCTGCGCAATGCCGGCCGCCAGCTGCACCGGTTCTTCGTCCGGTTCGCTTTCGGAATCGACCTGCCGGCGATCGATGCGAACAATAAAGTTCGCCGGACCAATCGAGAGCCGGTCGCCGGAACGGACGTTCGCCTTCCGGATGGGGCCGTCGTTCAGCCACGTGCGGGTGTCCTCAGCCTGAAGCACCATCCGCTCACGCTCACAGGTGAGGCGGCAATGCCGTGGAGCGATGCCCGGGACATCGACCCGAATGTCGGCGTCGTTCCCTGAACCGATGATATAGACTCCGTCATTCATCTCGATCGTGTCGAGACCGGTTCCGGACCGTGCCGGTTCGAGGCAGTAGCAGACTTCCGTCTGCGATCGATGACGAGATTTCAGTTGATCTTGCAGCGAACTCATTCTCTGCTCCATTTTGAGGCTTCCCGGCATCTCGCTGTGCAGATGTCCGGCGCAATCCTGGCGCAATCTCAATGTTGTTACTCAGGAGTAGGTCGGAAACTGCATCCGGTCAAAACGTGACCCCTCGGAATCGTCGCCAATTCGAAACGGAGAACCGGTATCGGCTGCCGGATGGGAAAAACCGACAAAATCGCTGTTGACCTTAATTTTGATTCAAGCGTATAACCCCGACCTCATGCAGCCGGGGGGCCGCTGTTGGACAGAAAAAATCCGCTGTAACTCTCCGCGACCAAACCGTCATCAAGGACGCAGACGGACCGCCGATTCGATCGGCCACTATGAACGGCTTTCCAACGAAGGAGAACGATAGCCATGAGTGAAGGGACTCACTCCGAAACGCCACAGAAGAAAAGTTTTCCCTGGGCCACAATTCTCGGGGGAACCGTTGTCGCAATCGCAGCTGCTGTGATTGTCTTTCAGATTTTCAACGCCGAACCAGCCGCCGCACCGACTGAACAAGCCGGGAAGGCTTCGCTCAACGCCGCCAACTCACCTGCGCTGGCTCGCGTCAACACCGAAGTCATTCCTTACGATATGGTCGCTCGCGAGTGTTTCGACCGCGTCGGCAAGGAAGTGCTCGAAAATCTGATCAACCGCACGATCATCTATCAGGAAGTGCAGCGTCGCGGACTCGCGGTGACCGATGCCGAGATCGATGCGGAAATCGAAACGATTGCCAAACGCTTCAACCTGCCCATGGATACCTGGTATCAGATGCTGCAGACCGAACGTGGCCTCACGCCGCAGCAGTATCGCCGCGATGTGATCTGGCCGATGATTGCTCTCCGCAAGCTGGCCGGCGAAGAGATCCAGATCAGCGAAGCTGACATGCAGCGGGCCTTCCAGCGTGACTACGGCCCGCGGGTTCGCTGCCGCATGATCATGATGGAGAACGTTCGCCGGGCCAACGAAGTCTGGGAGAAAGCGAACCGGACTCCGGAAGAATTCGACAAGCTGGCTCGCGAGCATTCGGTGGAACCAGGCTCTCGCGCTCTGGGGGGCTCGATTCCGCCAATCGCCCGTTACTCGGGAAACGAAGCACTCGAAGAAGCGGCTTTCCGCCTGCAGAAGGACGAAATCTCCGGTCTGATTCAGGTCGGCAGCAAGTACGTCATTCTCAAGTGTGAGGGGCACACCGATCAGGTTGTGACCGACATCAAGGATGTCTGGAACGAACTGTATCAGCAGTTGCAGGAAGAAAAGACCCAGGAACGGGTCGCCAAAGTCTTCGAACAGCTCAAGAAGGAAACCCGTGTCGACAACTACCTGACGAACATCAGCTCAGGTGGCGGCAACGGAACAGCTCAGGCTGGTAACTACACCAACGAAATTCAGCAGACCGGAACGACTGTTCCGACTCAGTCCGCCAATACGGTTCAGCCGGCTGGCGGCACGCTGACGAAATAATTCCGGCTCCGACCGGAACGGCCCTGTTCATTCAGGGTCCGCTGCGTCTCTCGTCTCCTTTCGAAAAAGAACCTGTCCCTCGTCGGGGCAGGTTCTTTTTTGTTGGGCAGATCGAAAAGCCGATCAAGGATTGGCGAGAGCGAATCGCTCTACCGTACGTCCGCATAGAATCGAGTCTTGCCTGAAACGACGGCAACTTATGCGGACGGAACGGCTACACCAGTCAACGAACTGCTCTAGCCAGCATCTTCTTCGTCATGGCGCGGACGGAAGTAGAGCTTCATGGGCACTTCGTTGAAGGGGAGCTCTTCGCGAAGGAAGCCGAGGAAGTAGCGTTTCCAGGCCGGGTCGAACAGAATCGGCTGATTGCATTTCACCACGATCGTTGGCGGCTCGGTCGCAACCTGGGTCGCGTAATAGATCTTCGGCCGTTTGTTACGCCGCATCGGCGGCGGGTTGCGGTCGATCGCCTGCTCGACGACGCGGTTGAGCAGCCCGGTCGAAACCCGTTCGCGGGACTGCTTGAAAATCGACTGAGCCAGGTTGATCAGCTTGCGGATATTCTTGCTGTCTTTGGCCGTGATGAAAGCGATCGGCACGTGCCGCATCGAGGCGAAGGTCTTGATCAGATACTCGGCCCATTTCTCCGAAGTCATCTTCTCTTCGAGACCGCGATCCCATTTATTAACGACAAAGATGCAGGGCTTGTAGCTCTTTTCAATCTCTTCGACCAGCTGCTTGTCGACCTTGGAGATCGTCTTGGTCGCATCAAAGAACATCAGCGAAACATCAGCGCGGCGAATGCTCTTCTGAGCGCGAACGAGCCCGTAGAACTCGACATCGTTGGCCAGCGACTTCTTCTTCCGAACCCCCGGCGTATCGATCGCGATAAACGCCTTGTCATCGAGTTCGAAACGGACGTCGACACTGTCGCGCGTCGTTCCGGCAATCTCGCTGACGATCATCCGCTCCGTCTCGGCCAGAGCGTTGATGAAGGTGCTCTTGCCGACGTTCCGCCGTCCGACGATGGCGAGCTTCATTTCCGGCTCAGCCGAAAGCTCCGTTCCTTCCTCGTATTCGAACTCGCTGGCGGGTGGCAGCAGATTGACGATCGATTCCAGCAGTTCGTTTCGGTTTCTGTTCGCCTTCACGCTGGTCTGCAGCACTTCGGCATCCGCCAGTCCGAAGTAATTCGGCAACTCCAGATCGGTCCGGGTCGACTCGCACTTATTGACGACCAGCAGTTTCGGGCGATCGATTTTGCGAAGCTGTTCGCTCACTTCCTGATCGAGCGGCGTGACTCCCATCTGACCATCGGCGACGAAGACAATCGCATCGGCTTCGCGGAGGGCGATGGCGATCTGATTCTCGACGTCATCGGAAAGATCATCGCTGTCGACGATTCCGATTCCGCCCGTGTCGATCAGCTCGAAGTACCGGTCCTCATGGAACAGCAACTGCGTAACGCGATCGCGGGTGACACCAGCGGTCGGATCGACGACCGAAATCATCTTCCCCGAGAGCCAGTTGAAAATGGAACTCTTGCCGACATTCGGTCGGCCCACAATTGCTACTTTGGGAACTGCCATGATCTGAAACTACCGTTGACTCATGCCACGCTCAGTTCCCAGTCCAAAGGATCCTGTCGACGGTGCAGCGGTTGAAGAGAAATAAATCGAGATTACTGATCCATTACAGACTGGGATCGGCGACGCCATCTGCCAGAACGATCCGTTCGATCTGGCCTGAATATGTTCTGTTTTACCACAGAGAGACGGAGAACACAGAGGTTTCCCGTGAGAGATCGAAGATTGAAATGCTCGTCAAACTCTTCCTCCCGAAAAGACTTAATCCCTGCGAAGGTCATCGACGTCGGAAGAATCCGTGACTCAACGCTCCTTGACTCTCTGTGACCTCTGCGTCTCTTCGGTGCAAAAAAGCCATCGGGCCGGGACACGTCTGAAGGCGATCCCAGCCTGCGGACTCTGCAGTCGAAGAGCATCAGCCCTGTTTGGACTCGAAGTCTTTCATGAAGGCGACGAGGTCCACGACGCCCTGCTTCGGAAACGCGTTGTAAATACTGGCTCGCATGCCACCGACGCTGCGGTGTCCCTTCAGACCGTCGAAGCCTTCGGCTTTGGCGGCGGCGATGAACTTCGCGTCGGTCTCTTCGTTGCCGGTCACGAAGCAGACATTCATCTTCGAGCGACTGTCCTTATCGGCGGTCGGCTTAAACAGCGAGCTTCCGTCGAGGTAATCGTACAGAATCTGTGCCTTCTCGGCGTTCTTTTCAGCAATGCCGGAGAGTCCACCGTTCTTTTCGATCCACTTGAAGACAAGGCCCATCGCGAAGATACCGAACGTGGGCGGCGTGTTGTACATCGAGTCGTTCGCGGCGTGAATTCGATACTGCATCATTGAAGGCAGGCTTTCAGGCCCCTTCTCGACCAGATCCTTCCGGACGATGACGAGCGTCAGGCCACTCGGTCCGAGGTTCTTCTGAGCCCCGGCGTAGATCATGCCGTATTTGTTGAGATCGAGCGGTCGGGAGAAGATGTCGCTGCTGGCATCGCAGATCAGCGGAGCACCGGCCGGCCCTTCCGGTTCTGTGGCGAACTGGGTTCCGAAGATGGTGTTGTTCGATGTGAAGTGCACGTATGCAGGATTGTCGCTGTACTTCGCTTCTTTGGGGATGTAGCAGAAGTTGCGATCTTCGCTGCTGCAGACAACGTTGGTCTTACCGAACAGCCTGGCTTCCTTCAGAGCTTTCTTCGACCAGGAACCGGTCACCAGATAGTCGGCAGTCTGGTCCTTGCCGAGAAAGTTCATCGGCACCTGAAAGAACTGCGTCGAAGCTCCGCCCTGCAGGAACAGCACGTGAAAATCGTCAGAAATTCCGGCCAGTTTGCGACAGTTGGCTTCGGCTTCTTCAGCCACGGCCACGAACGGCTTGCCGCGATGGGAATGTTCCATGACGCCGATGCCGGTCTCACCCAGAGACAGCATATTGGCTTTGGCTTCTTCGAGAACTTCAACCGGCATCACAGCCGGGCCGGCGGAAAAGTTATAGATACGTTGAGTCATGTCCAGTGCCTTAAAGTCCGTACTGCGAGAGTCGGGAAGAGTTGTCTCTCGGACCGTGCCAGCGTCTCAAGCGTTCGCGGCGACCGGTCGGTTTCGCAGAAGATACTCGATTTCCAGTCCGCATGCGAGTATGCGTTGCTCCTGGAAGGAGAGGGGGTCAGCCGCCTCAATGTTCTCCGGGTGGCACTGGACAGTGCCTGTCGGTGCGAATAAAGTGGCCGATCACGGTCCGCCTGCGTGCATGCCTCGCATCCCGCTCCGACCGGTGTTGTTTTGGGTCGAAACGACCACCACAGATTTAAGGAAACCCCCTCCATGTCGACTGGTTCCGCCGCGAAGAACACGATCGTGACACGTCTTTCCGTGATGATGTTCATTCAATTCTTCGTCTGGGGAGCCTGGTTCACCTCGCTGGCCGCCTGCCTCGTGAACAACAACATTGGAGATGCAGCCGCCGGTGCTTACGGCAGTGCTCCGATCGCCGCCATCATCGCCCCACTCTTTCTGGGACTGATCGCCGACCGATTCTTCGCTTCCGAAGCCGTGATGGGTGTCCTGATGATCCTGGGCGGTCTGTTTATGTGTGCGGTGCCGCATTACGCTCTCGCGGGAGACACCTCGACGGTCGTCTGGCTTTTCACGTTTCATATGCTGTGTTACATGCCTACGTTGGGGCTGAGTAACACGATTGCCTTCAGCCATATTCCGAGTCAGAACGACTTCCCGAAAATTCGCGTCTGGGGAACGATCGGCTGGATTATCGCCGGGCTCGTCGTCGGCTTCATGGGCTGGTCGCTGAGCGTGAACATGTTCTGGGTCGCCGGCATCTCTTCACTGGTCTTCGGTGTCTACAGTTTCACGCTGCCACATACACCGCCGCCGTCCAAAGGTGAAAAGGCCAACCTCCGCAATCTGTTGATGGTCGATGCCCTCAAGCTGCTTTCCAAACCGAACTTCTTCGTGTTTATTCTCTGCTCCACGCTGATCTGCATTCCGCTGGCCTATTACTACGGCATCACGTCGAACTATCTGACCACAGTCGGTTTCGAGCAACCCGCTTCCACGATGACGCTGGGGCAGATGTCCGAGATCGTCTTCATGATTCTAATTCCGTTCTTCCTGCGGCACCTTGGCGTGAAATGGATGATTCTGGTCGGGATGCTGGCCTGGGTTGCCCGTTACGCTCTGTTCGCCATGGCTGCTCCACAGCAGGTGATCTGGATGATTTATCTGGCCATCATCCTGCACGGGATCTGCTACGACTTCTTCTTCGTCACCGGCTTTATCTACACCGACAAGAAAGCTCCCCGCGAAATCCGTGGACAGGCGCAGTCGATGCTCGTCTTCTTCACGCAGGGTGTCGGGATGTACTTCGGATACTGGATCGCATTTGCTCGACAGGGTACAACGGTCCCGAGCCTGCCGGAGCTGCAGTCCGCGATCGCAGCCGCTCGACCGGAAGAGACACTGACGTTTGCTGAAAAGCTGACGAAGATGTTTGCTGTGAACCTGCCGGAAATCGACCCGACTCTGCTCGCGCAGACAATGGATCAATGGCAGACATTCTGGTGGGTTCCCACGGGGATGGCCGGCATCATTGCCGCGATCTTCTTCGTCTCCTTCTGGGATCGTGTGGACGTTGAGCCAACGCCCGAGAAGGATCCGGCTCAGGCGGTTCCCGACGTCGAGAGCGTTCAATAAGTTGTTTGACGTGATGGCTTGAAATCGAAACGTGATGTCTCAAAATCGACATCGTGATTGATGGTCAAAGCAGATGTCACAAGGTATGATCGCCGAACAGCTCTGTCTGCACAGACAGCTCCGCATCGACGCGATTCTTAGCGTCGCCTCGGAGGAGATGTTCTCCGAGATTGCGGGATTCAATTCCAGGTCATGGGTTGATGTCTTCCTGAATATGCGTGTCACTCGCGTTCGTCATTGATGGGCCGGCCTTCCGGTCTGATTGGTGATGACGAGTCGTATCTGAAAAATCGATCGAGGATAGATCATGAAGGTTATTGCTCGAGGGGTGGCTGAGAGTCTGGTTATAGACGGTCACATTTTGATTACGGTCAAGTCCGTCGAGAAAGACGCCGTCCTGCTGTCGATCGAATCGACTCGGGGCGAGTTTCCCTATCGGGAAGAAACTGTTACTCTGGATCGTCTGGCTCATCTGGTACCACAGTCTTCCAGCCGATGAAACGATAAGGGATTCGTGTCGATGGCGCTTGAAACTCATTCATCGACCGCGACCACAGACTCGCCTGATCCCGTGCCCGCACCTGCCGAATTGGATCGTCAGAAGCTTCCCCGTCACGTCGCGATCATCATGGACGGAAACGGTCGCTGGGCTCAGCGACAGGGAATGCCCCGGATCGAAGGACACCGCCGGGGAGCGAATACGGTTCGCGAGATCGTGACTGCCGCCGCGGAACTTGGCATCGAACAGCTGACGCTGTACTGCCTGAGCAGTGAGAACTGGAAACGCCCCGCAGCCGAACTCTCCTTCCTCATGTTTCTCCTCGAGAAGTATCTGATTGAGGAACGCAAAGAGATCGTTCGGCAGAAGCTGCGATTCAGCACGATCGGCCTGACGAATCAGTTGCCCGAAGCGATCCGCGACGAGATTCAGGAAACGAAAACCCAAACCGAACAATTCGAGGGCATGCGACTCTGCCTGGCGCTGAACTACGGCGGACGGCAGGAGATCGTCAACGCGGTCCAGAAACTGGCGCACGACGTTCAGGACGGTCGACTGGATCCCGACGCCATCGACGAGACGATGATCAGCAGTTCGCTCGATACGTCAGGCATGCCGGATCCCGATCTCGTCATCCGCACGGCTGGAGAAATGCGGTTCAGCAATTTTCTGCTCTGGCAGATCAGTTACTCCGAACTGTGGGTCACCGAGAAACACTGGCCGGAGTTCTCCCGAGGTGATTTCCATCAGGCACTCGGCGACTTCAGCCGCCGCAACCGCCGCTTCGGGGGTTTGAACAAGTAAGCTGCATCCCGAGACACCACATCCTTGTCCCCTTTGTCGAAGTGTTAGTCTGACGTTGTATGGTCGAGTCGCCCGAACAGTTACCGCCGAAGTCTCGGAATCTACGCTGGCGCCTGCTGATTTCCGCCATTCTGATTTCGACGCTCGGAGGATTGTTCTACCTGGATCACTGGATCGGTCGCAGCGCTCCGATCCTGCTGCTCGTCTGCCTGTTCCTGGCTGTTCGCGGCACCTACGAGATGTCGGGACTGCTTAAGACTCGCTCGTTCCAGCCGCGATTTGGGCTGGTCGCCTCCGGGACCATTGCCATTATTCTGGCGACATGGCTCAAGCCGCTCGGCATCGGCGAGACGCATATGGTCGATTTGTCTTACCTCGGCCCCACAATGCTCGCCTTCAGCCTGGTGGTGATGGGCCTGTTCATGGTCTCGGCGTTGAAGTTTCGCGAGCCAGGCAAGACTATGGAATCGCTGAGCGCCGAGATCCTGATTCTCGTCTACGTCGGCGTGTTCCTCAGTATGACCGCTCAACTGCGGTGGGTCGCAGGCCCCGATGCCGGCTATCTCGTACTTGGTTCGCTGATTGTCGCCACGAAAGGCGGCGATGTGGGCGCCTACACACTGGGCAAACTTCTGGGCCGCAAGAAACTCAATCCGTTTCTCAGTCCCGGCAAAACGTGGTGGGGAGCGCGGGGCGCTCTGATCACCTCGGCTCTGTTTTCGTGGCTCTGGCTGACGTACATGCCGCCCGTTTTCGATCCAAGCTGGGAACCGGTGCCGTGGCCGCTCGCCCTCCTCTACGGAATTGCCGTGGGGATTGTCGGCATGGTGGGCGATCTCTGCGAATCGCTGATCAAGCGGGACGTCGGCAAGAAAGATTCCGCAGCCCTGATGCCCGGCTTCGGCGGCATTCTCGACATCCTCGACAGTGTGCTCTACACAGGGCCAGCGGCATATCTGTTCTGGAGCCTGTTCCCCATGGCCAGCTGGCGATGAACAGGCAAGCTGGAAGAGGCGCAGCCGTATCCCGGCAAATGCGTGTTGAACCGCTCTGGCACATGCCTTCGCGAATGCACAGTCTCAACAGGCATGCTCGATAGCTCGAACGCCCATTTGGTGGGACACGTTTGCTATCCCGGCCTGCGAAAACGTCTCTACCGGAGTTCCTGGAAGCACTGGCGGACCATGTAGAGAATGAGAGCGGCGCTGACGAGGAACATGATGTCCATCACCATGCTGTAACCGGCGAAGGGAACCCCGACAATCAGATCGAGCACGGACAGCAGCGCGACGACTCCCGCAGCAATTGCCGAGGCGATCAGTAAGCGACGGATTCCAGCAGACATGACGGTTCCTTGAAGTCTCTCTACGGTGCGTGTTCCCAGAACAATCACTCTGGCGTTCAACTCGTGGGGTCGACACGGACGGCGGCGAGTGCCGCACAACCGACCGGGAGCCGCTGCGAAGGGCGAACCGAAGTCGTTCCCGGCTTACTCAGCGAGCCAGCGTCTCTGACGTGATCTGCCAAGTATAGCTTTGAACGCTCTACGAATGCCAGCGGTTTTCGCGACTCCGAACGGTCGAATTGAACGAACCTGCAGGTTGCAACGGACATAGCGGCGATGTCGTTTACAAAATCCCGTGCAACGGGCCCCCGCGAGCCGCCAGTTCGTCCACACTTCGGGTGACTTCCGGGTCCTCGACCAGAGGCGGCGCGTGATGCGGCTTCACCCGGGCATCGATGACCAGGGCGCCCCGACAGCCCCAGTGCTTCTGCTCCGTGAACTCTCCGATCCCGAACAGATCCGCGGCCGGATCGCTGCGGGTGAACGTCGTCCAGAGAAAGTTGTTCAGCGTCGCCGCGGAGAACGTCGCATCGTCGGCGACAACAATAATCCGGAAACGATTCACGGGATGATCCGTCGGAAGTCCCAACAACTCTTCCAGTCCACGTTGAGGCCGGTCGGCTTCATAGCGGAGGCCGGAAATCACCAGAACTCCTGGAATCGCGATCTGGGCGGCGGAAACCCGGGACGGGAGTCCCAAGGTCGCCGGAATTTCGACGGCAAGTTTGAATCGTTCCGGACCGGCAGCGGCGATGACGAGCTTCGAGCCTTCGTTGAATCCAGTCCCGGTGTAGTCGAGCGTGTCGATCGTCGTCCGTGTCTGAAAGTGAAGGTCGCGCGTCCAGTCGGCTCGTTTCAGCACGTGCTGTAAGAACGTGGAGATATCGTGGCAGCGCAGTTCGGGATCGTCCTCGTGAGCCGCGATGATCAAGTACTTCGCGAGAGACAACTGGCCCTGCCCCAGGATGGAGTTGGCACAGGTCAGCAGTTCCTGCGGTTTCCGTTCGGCTGCGTAAGGCACGTAGCGTTCACTGCCAATGGCAAGCAGCAGCGGATGCACGCCGGCCGCGTCGACGGCATGAACTTCATGCACTCCGGCAATCACGGTGGGAATAATCGGTCCGGTAATCTCATGGATGATCTCACCAAACGCCGTATCCTCCTGGGGCGGACGCCCCACGACCGTGAAGGGCCAGACCGCACCGGGACGGTGATAGACCGCTTCCACGTTGAGGACCGGAAATTCGTGCTGCAGGCTGTAGTAGCCCAGATGATCGCCAAAGGGCCCCTCGGGCAGCTGGCGCTCGGGGTCCACCGTGCCGACAATGCAGAAGTCCGCCTCCGCATACATGGCTGAATGGTCTTTGGACGTCACCATTGGAATTCGGTGGCCGGCCAGGGCTCCTCCGAACATCAATTCCGACATTCCTTCAGGCAGAGGCATCACCGCTGCAAGGGTCATCGCCGGATGTCCGCCAACGAAAATCGACACCCGAAACGGCTTACCGGCCGAGAGTGCTTTGGAATGATGCACACCGATACTGCGGTGAATCTGATAGTGCAGGCCGATCTCGCGATTCTGTGCGTATTGATTCCCGGAAAGCTGGACGCGGTACATTCCCAGATTCGACTTCATCAACCCTGGTTGAGTCACGTCTTCTGAGTAGACCTGCGGCAGCGTAACGAACGCTCCACCATCGTTGGGCCACGAGACGAGTTGCGGAAGATCTTCGATCTGGATGCGATGCTTGAGAATCGGTCCCGAACGGACACGCCGGGGCAGCATATGGTAAGCAGCCGGCATCGCCGTTAACGACTTCCACGGTTGCCTGAGACCGCCTGGCGGATCGACCTTGAGAGCGACCAGCTGCCGGACGGCATCGAGCGTGTGGCGAAACATGTACCGAGTCCGCTCCATCGTCCCGAACAGGTTGCTCACCATGGGGAATCGGCAGCCGACCACGTTGCGAAACAGAAGTGCCGGTCCGCCGACCTGATAGACACGTCGTTGGATCTCGGCCGCCTGCAATCGCGGATCGATCGGAACGTCGATCTCAACCAGATGATTGCCTCGCTTCAAATCGGCCAGGCACGCTGCAAGACTTCGAGGGGGCATATCAACAACCGTGGCAGGCAAAACGATGCGAAAAGCAGGTGGAGTTCACACGGGTTATTCTAGTCCCTGCTTCCGAGGATCCCAACGCTGGTTGAATCCGTTCGATGCAGTTCCCGACGTCCGGCACAAAAAAAAGCGACTCTCCTGAAAGAGAGTCGCTTTGAGTTCTGTTCGATCCGCTTGATGAATCGGGTTCGGACTTCTTAGAAGCCGCCGCCGAATCCACCACCGCCACCGAATCCACCTCCGAAACCGTTGTTTCCGAAGTTGTTGAAGTTGTTATTTCCACCACCGCCACCAATGTGCTGGTACCAGTCGCGTTCAGATTCGATCGAGTTGTAACCCGGTCCGTACGGCGTGGCGACAATCGTCCGCTGATCGCCGTCTGGATTGCCGAGATCGGTCAGAATCTGAGCGATCAGATTGCGGCGATAGGCATCGAGCTCCGGATTGGAGTTGTTCTCAGATCGTTCGACGAGCACAGGGAACGGAGCACTTCGCATCCGAGCCGAGATCTCGAGCACTTTGTCTTTTCCATCCGGAGTCAGCTCGGCGGTTTCCAGAATGAAATCGTGCTGATACAGGATGAAGTCGACAGCTTCGCCGTTCGTTTCCATGGCCTGGTAGTGCGCCCGGTTGGTCACTCCCAGTGGGAGCACTTCCGGGATGGCGTGACTGCGGAAGCGGCTCCAGAAGCGGGCCCGATATTCGGCCCACGACCATCCGCCACCCCAGCCCCAACTGCTGCCGCCGGTGTCACAGGACTCGTACCCCGTCGGGCAGGTTTCGCACTGGCTCGTCTGAAAGTGAGAACAGCCTGCCAGCAGGCTGGATCCCACCACCAGCGTCGCGAAAAGTATGGTTTTCGTTGAGCGGGTCATCTTCTCCCCCCGAGAATCCCTGTTTTTGACTTCATGTCTGGGTCGAATCGGCTGATCCGGCGAGAATGCACTTCTCGTCGAAAAAGCGGTCTGTGACTTAATATTTCCTATCGTCGCTGGCTCGCATCGAAATCAGCGAATCCGGCGAAGTCATTACCGCGACGGGATTTTTCTCGTCGCGGCTCCCTACAGTTTCTTACTGACGCGGTGTCTGGTATCCGGACTGCGGAGTCTGATACCCGGTCTGCATGGTCTGACCGGCTCCCCGCTGTTGACCGTAGGCCGGTGTTACCTGGCGACCATAGGCAGCCGTCGGCTGTCCACCGCGATACGACTGGGCTCCCGGATCCGGAGAGGGCATCATCTGTCCCGGCCCCTGCATCATCGGAGCATTCTGATATCCGGGAATCGGCTGACCGTTCGGATACATCGGGCTCTGCATGGATGGCGGAGCCATCGAAGGATTCTGCATCGGCTGGCCATAGTACATGTCCTGCCCATTGCTCGGATAAGACCCCTGCGGTGCCATCATGTTCTGATTCATCGACATCGGCGGCTGCATCCCCTGCTGGTACATCGTCGGGTCGCCACCCTGGTATTCCATGCCACCGTTCATCCCCTGCAGATCTCCCGGGAAGGCATTGGGATCACCCTGATATCGTGAGTTCTGATTCATCCAGGGAGCAGGAGCAGGTACGCCGCTCGGCTGATTGGCCTGAGGAATCGGTCCGTACTGCGGCGTGGCCGGAGACGGGTTGTAGAT
Organism: Rubinisphaera margarita; assembly: GCF_022267515.1. Lineage (NCBI taxonomy): Bacteria > Pseudomonadati > Planctomycetota > Planctomycetia > Planctomycetales > Planctomycetaceae > Rubinisphaera > Rubinisphaera margarita. Next base: position 265,331 of record NZ_JAKFGB010000022.1, read on the forward strand.
GTTGAGGCCAACCGGAGTTGGTTCGCCAACGTGGTTGCCCAGAGGAGCGAGCTGATACACTTCGGTATCCGGAGCCCCTTCGGTCATCGCATAGCGATACAGTTCAGCATCGTTGGGGTGTGTGACATAGTAGCCAGGAACCGGCGGCACTTCGTCTGGATCCATCGGGCGGACCAGTTCGGGTGTCACGAGAACAAGCAGTTCCAGCTCGTCTTCGTTGGCTCGCTTGGTGTTGAACAACAGCGGTCCGATGACCGGAATTTCACCAACGAGCGGGATCCGCGTTACTTCCGTGCTCTGCTGACGAGACAGCAAACCACCCAGAACAATCGACTGACCTTCACGCAGTTCGACCGTCGTATTCACGCGGCGAGACGAAAGACCGGGCACACCGTTGACGGAGTTGTTGGGATCGATTCGCGAGAACTCCGGAGAGATTCGCAGGCGAATCAGGTCGCCATCCACAACCGTGGGAACCACGACCATCGACGTACCGAAGCCTCGGAACTGAGTTGTCTGAGCCTGGGCTCCACCGACACCGACGATGGTCGGGACAGCAAATTCACCCCCGGCAAGAAACGTTGCCGGATGACCACTCAGCGTCGTCAGTGACGGACGGGACAAGATCTTGGCCGTTCCGTTGGAAGCCAGTGCGCTAATCAGCACGCTGATGTCGCCGTTCTCGAAGACACCCGACAGTGTCGGCACGCCCCCCGAGATGGCGGAGCTGATGACATGGCGTCCGTCGGCGATGAGATAGGTCATGTCGACCCCCATCCGACGCAGTTCAGAACGGTTCAGTTCAGCAATCGTCACGTGCAACATCACCTGGAACTCGCCAGGGACCTGCAGCATGTTGACGAGGAATCCGGAGAACAGATCGTCTTCGTTGGGAAGCCGGTCGTCGCCGCCGAAGTCGTTGCCTCGGCCACCGAATCCGCCCGGGCCACCCAGTCCACCGTAGTCATCGAGGTACTCGCCACGGATGATCTGAAGGATTCGGGCGGCTTCAGCGGCGTCTCGAGCCTGACCTTTGACCACGAGCTTCTCGTGCAGAGGAATCAGGTAGACTTTGCTGTTCGGAAACAGGACGGCGATTTTCCGTTCGAGCTTGCCGTAATCGATGCGGATCTGCTCTTCGATATTGGGATCACGAACGGTCGTGATCTCATAGATGAGCGGATCGTTGTCATCTTCAAACCAGAGCGTCAGCGTTGTGGTGCCGAGTGCCGCCCCAATGATCGCGAACTCGTTCTCTTCGAACGGGGCGATATCGATCACAGTCGGATCGGCAATCGCCATCCGCGTGACTCGCTTGGCCGTTTTGACGAGCTGGCTGCGATTCTGAATCACCTCCAGCTTTCGTTCGACCTTGGGCATGCTCACGATCCGGGCATCCAAGCCCGGCCGCGGCGAATCCTGCCCGTAAGCCTGCATGGCCATCGTGAGGCAGAACCCACTGAAAGCCAGTTGCAGAATTCGCTGACCGGCAAAAAGTTGCCACAAGTACCTCGATGAATCCGCCATCCGAGGTCGCTCCTTCCCTGGAGTGAATATACGAAAGGTCGATGCAGACAGCCGGGCCTCTTGCCCTCACGCCGTCACGCCCTCAAGAACAGTCTTAGATTTGCGTCGTTAACGTTCTTGCCTCTGCCGCATCGAATCAATCTGGTTTGAAGCCATGACGGAATCAGTCCGTTTCACGCAGATTCGAACGCGCTGAGCCTTGGAATCTTCGGACCTGCCGGAAGACTCCCTGCCTTAGGTATCGGTTGTACCGGTTGGTGAATTAATCGGATTTCTATGAATTCCCCTGACGGCTCTGCTTTTGACGCATCTTCCGTCAAGGAATCGCCGTATAATTCGAGCTGAACTACGGTCATTTACCTGACGTTTTCCCACCCTCGCTGCCAGTTATTCCGCCCGCAAGCCCCCAGTTACCAAAAGTTTATGGAATCGACACACAATCTACTCAAGTTGAGTGAGCGAATCTCGCTCCTCCCTGTCGTGCACGGCAGCGGAGATTTTGCGGTTGAAGTGCGACGAATCCTGCTGAATCACCGATTCGACTGCCTGGCCGTTCCCCTGCCGACCGAGTTTCAACCTGCTGTTGAAGCAGCGATTGAAAAATTGCCGGTCGTCAGTGTTATCTGGCAGCTGGAAGACAACGAGTTCGAACAGCGAGACTGGGAACCGGGGCACGATGAGGATGATGACGACGACGATGACTGGGACGAGGATGCCATCGCCACGTACATCCCGGTTGATCCCTGCCAGCCGGTCATCGCCGCACTGAGAATCGCTGCCCAGGAACGGATGCCACGGTTCTTCATCGATGCCGAGGTCGAGCAATTTGAAGTCGTCCATTCCGCCCTGCCCGATCCCTATGCCGTGAAGCAGCTTCAGGCCGAGGCGTTCTCCTCCGCTATTCTGCCCGTTTTGCCCACTTCCGTTCCCGATCAGGTGAAACTGCGGGCCACGCATATGGCGGGACGCTTGCGGGAGCTGGAAACTCAGTATTCATCGATCCTCTGCCTTTGCTCCTACAACGAATGGCTCTCGATCAAATCGGCGTACGACTGGTCCGATCCGCTTCCCGAATCCGAACGTGCCCCGGAACAACCGGTTCGTTCCGCCATCGTCGCCGAACGGACGCTGATGTTCCTGACCGGAGAACTCCCCTATATTACCGCGCAGTATGAAAAGGCACGGGCCGAACTCGATTCCGACGAGAACCTGAGCATCGACGGCATCAAGGCTCTTTTACTGCGAACGCGTGAAGTCTATCTCGAAGAGTATGGCCAGCGGGCTCGCGCCATCACTCCCAAGCTGCTCGGCACCTACTTCCGCTATATTCGCAATCTGTCGCTGATCGAACGGCGGCTCACCCCCGATCTCTACACGCTGATTGTCGCCGCACAGCAGATCTTCGGGGATCAATTCGCAATTCTTCTGGCCGAAGTCGCCCGCAGTTACGAACACCAGCCCCCTGAGACGGACAACTTTCTGGCGATGGGGATTGATCAGGCCCGTCTGCCGGACGGGGATGTCGTTGATATGAAATCGCGACTGCCGGGTCACCCGGTGTCCTGGCGATCCTGCCGACTGCAGTCGCGACCGGAGCACCGCAAGCAGCAGACGTGGCTCACGTCCTGGAATCCGTACTCCCAATGTAGCTGGCCGCCGGAAGATCAGGCTATCGAACGGTTTCGGACGCACGTGAAGGACCATGCCCTGGCCCTGCTCGGCAACGATCTGGCTCGCACGGAGAAGTTTTCGACCAGCCTCAAGGACGGCCTCGATATTCGGGAAACGCTCCGCAACTGGCACACCGGCGACTTGTACGTGAAAGAGATCCCCCCCACGCGCGGCGGGCTCGACTGCGTCGTGATGCTATTTGATTCCCCAGCCGATCCGCGCGAGTACCCGCACCGGATCACATGGCACGCTGAACACCAGGATGAATCGACGCTCGCGTTCTTCGCCACCGACTTTCTGAGTGAACTGGTCGGTCCTCAGATCGCCCTCGGCCGATATGGCGGTGCCCTCTTCCTGTTCCCGCCCCGCCCGATTCGCGACATCTGGACGGATCGTCGGTTCGACTATGTCGACACGCTTGAAGAACGGCTGATTGTGGCTGGCTGTCATTACAGTCGAGAAAAACACATCGCCCTGCTCAGCGAACGCCCGCCGGGCATCGCCTGGAAAAAACTGGCTCAGCGAGCCGGCAAGAAGATCATTCATGTGCCGATGAATAAATTCAGCCAGCAGACGATCCAGCAGCTGAGGATGTTCCACATTCTCAACGGCCAGCACGTCCGCAGCTACGCCGCCCATTACATCCGCAAAGCGTAATTCAACGCGGGTGTGGTTCTGAGCTGACCGGGCGGCCTGTGAAGCCATCCCAGCGGAGGACGCCGCGTCCAGTCGCTGTGGACTTTACCCCTCCGCAATGACTTTCAGCGATTCGGTGCGTTCCCGCAGCACTTCGCTCTGAGAGAGCAGCGACTTACGCATGGTCGCGATTTTCTTGAGGATCTTCTCGCTGTTGCTGGCGATGGTGCGGACCCAGGTTTCGACATCGTCCATGGCGGAGATCTGCTTCTCGACTTCGAGAATCGCTTTATCGATTTCGAGGAAGTCAGCCGAATGCGACTCGTTGTGCTGCCGGGCCCGAACACAGAGTGCTTTCGCCAGTGTGATCGCGGTCTTGAGATAAAGGTCCGTCATCGTGTCTTCCGGATCCCAAACCACGAACACATCGTTGCCGATTCGTGTCAGCGATTCGAGGTTCTCCGGAGCGTTGGAGCGAGCGAATACGAACAGGCCGACCTGGGCGTCGCGGTTGTCGCGAGCCATGGTGATTTCTTCCCGCGCCTGAGCAAGCTGATACTTCTGCTTGTCCTTGGCTTCGATGGTAATGCGAGCCCCGGGGGCGGCTGATTCCGGGCCGAGTTCCAGGGTGATATCGCCGACTTTGCAGTTCTTAATGCGGCCGGTCGTGTTCCCGGTCGCCGTCACCATGTCGTCGGTCGCTTTGAATTCGTGATCGATAAACGACATCAGCGATTGTTCAAACTCGATTCCATGCAGCGTTCCCCGGGCCGCCTGCTCCTTGCGAATCTGCATCGCCTGCAGAGCCGTGGTCACTTCCTGCTGAAACTCGCGGCTGCTCTTCTGCTGTTCCTGCAGAATCTCGGTCAGTTCTTTCCGCAATCGGGCGAGAGCCGACTGATCATCATCGAGGGTGAGCTGGCTGTTGATCGATTCCTGCGTCGCTTCGAGAATCCGCTTGAGCCGCGACAGCGCCGACTGCTCTTCGTCGAGCGAAAACTGATCCTGAATCGTCTTCTGGGCGGTGTGGACATTTTTCACCAGCCGACTCAACGCGGACTCTTCGTTATCGAGCGAAAACTCGCCGACGGCGACATCTATCTTCTTCGCCAGATCGCCGGCCATCTCACCGTGACGATCGGTCAGTTCCCGGATGAACCGCGACAGAGCTCCGTCTTTGTGATCGAGCGAGAACTCGACCAGAATCCGTTCCCGCTGCCGGTTCAGCTGATCGTCGACCGTTTGACGGAGCAGGCAGAGCAGCCCCTTCGAGTCTTCCGGGTCGAGATGTCGCAACAGTGGACTCTCTTCGCCGAGATGAGCACTCAGGGTGCGGACGAGTTCGGAGTCCTGCTCGCCGAGATGCTTCTTGAGCACCTGTTCGAGTTCGCCGTCCTGCTTCAGCAATCGCTGCAGACGTTCGTGCAGTCGGCCGGAGTCGGGATCGAAATAGTGCCGTAACTGAGCATCGACCGCTTCCTTGAGCACCTGCGAATGAGCATCGAGCCGCCCCTGCAGGGTCGTGACAAGCTGCCTGCCTTCGTTCCGCACCGTCTCGGCGTCGATCTGACCGCGAGCCTGCTTCAAGGCGAGCACGCCGATCTTCAGAGCCCGGAGCGCAAAGTCCTCCCGCTCCTGGTCGTCGAGTTGCCGAAGTTCAGCCACGACTTCGGGATCCTGAACCAGCAGTTCAAGGGGAACCCCGAGTCCATATCCATCATTCGAGGCAGCGTCGTAGTTTTCCGGGCGAGTGGTGCGAGACACCGACATGATTCGTTCCTTCTCTCTCAGGAGCAGCGATTTTCCTGATCATACGCTCATCGGGCAAGATCCGCAAATCTCGGTCCCCTTTCCGTACCGGCGGCATCCTGCCGCTACGGGGACGCTAGTTTACCGGAGTTTCACCCAGTCGTTCTTCTCGGCGCTCTCGAAGATCGCTTCGATGACTCGCATGTTGCCGATGGCATCGCTGAGTGGCGTCGGCACGGGTGTGTCGTTGAGGATTGCCTCCGAGAACAGCCGGCCCTGGATCGCGTATTGATTGCAGATCGGAAACTCAAGCTGCTCCACCTCTTTCCCCTGCTGCAGCCAGGCGATGCAGGGGCGATCGATCGGAGCATTGAAGGGGATTTCGATCTCGTAGCGGCCTTCCGAGCCGAAGACATTCACGCGCTGATAAGGCACCATCTGGGTGGAGCAGGAGAAGGTCGAAGTGCCAGTGCCGAAGTCGAGAATCACGGAGGCCAGACGGTCGGTCTGGAATTCGGGATCGAAATCGATTGTTCCCATCACCCGTTCAGGCTCGGAATCGAACAGAAACCGCGAAAGCGAGATCGGATAGCAGCCGATGTCCATCAGCGCTCCGCCGCCCATCGCCTTCTGATTGCGAATGTCGCCCGCGTTGCGATTGAAGTACGAGAACGAACAGTCGATCGTCTTCAGTTCGCCCAGCACTCCACTGGAGAGGACTTCCTTCGCCTTCTGCCATTGCGGATGATGCCGATACATGAAGGCTTCCATCACCTTCAACTGCGGATGAGCCCTGGCGGCATCAACGAGTCGCTGTGCATCGGTTACACTCAACCCGAGTGGTTTCTCGCAAAGCACATGCTTTCCGGCTTTCAGGGCCGCGATCGACCAGTCGACATGCATGTGATTCGGCAGGGGATTGTAGACGGCATCGATGTCCGGATCGGCCAGCAGCTCTTCGTACGAGCCATAAGCTTTGACGATACCCAGAGACTCGGCTGCGGACTTCGCGTTATCCAGATTCCGCGAGCAGATCGCGGCGATCTCAAGATTCTCGGCCTGCTGCATGGCGGGGATCACCTGGACCGTTCCAATTTTCGCCGTGCTGAGAATACCCCAGCGAACACGATTCGACATGTCGACTTTCCGGGAAGGGAATCAAAGAAGTGAGGGAAGACAGCCTGCCAGAGGCTTATTGATATTCCTGCTGATAGATGGCATTCAGAACATCTTCGACCGACTTGAATTTCTTGCCCGATGCGAGCACTCGGTCGATCTTGTCCCGGGCATCCTCGCTGGTGTGGCCGAGCACGAGCAATGCCTCATACGATTCCGAAATCAGATCGTGCTGAGGCTCTCCGCCCTCGCCGTCGGCCCGATCGACCATCAGAGCGAAGCGGGTCATTCTGCGACGCAGTTTGGCGACGATCCGCTCCGCGACTGCGGGGCCAATGCCCGGCAGGGTGCTCAGGGTTTTCGTGTCCTGCTGTTCGATGGCCGCGGCGACTTCGCGAACCGGTCGGACAATCGCCTGCAACGCTTTCTTGATGCCCAGCCCGTCGACCGAACAGATCAACTCAAAGAAGGCCAGTTCGGCGCTGCTGGTGAAGCCGACGAGGCGAGGCGTCATCCGGCCCCCCTTTTGCGGGTTGCCTTCCAGGTAGGCCATTGTCTGCAATTCGATCTCTTCGCCGATGCGGTTCTGCAGTTGGCGGCGGACAAAATCGGGGATGAAGACTTCAATGGTGAAGGGTCCGGCCTGCAGGTAAGCCGAGGTGGCTTCGACTGCTTTGAGCGAACCGCGAATCGATGAGATCAAAGGTGACTCCGTTCCAGGTTGCCGCTCAGGCGGCGTTCTGATCAATCTGAATGAGATGGAGATGACACAGAGCGATAGCCAGCGCGTCTGCCACATCGTGAGGCCGGGGAACGCAGTTGAGCCCCAGTTCGGTCTTCACGACAAGCTGCATCTGTTCCTTGGACGCTCGCCCGCTGCCGGTCAGAAGTTTCTTGATTTGTGTTGGCTTGTAATGGCAGACCTTGAGTCGGGCATCGGAAGCGACCGCGAGCATTGCTCCTCGAACGTGAGCCAGGAGAATGGCACTCTTCGGGTTCTTGCCGAGTGAGAAGACCTGCTCAATGGCCAGAGCGACCGGCTGCCACTGCTCAATGACGTCACGGATTTCCCCGGCGATTTCTCCGACCCGTTCCGCCAGTGTCTGATCGGTCGACGTTGCAATGACGCCTCCTTCATCGAGCACGACCCCTTTCGGGCCGCGATGAATCACCCCGTAACCCGTCCGGGTCAAGCCGGGATCGATCCCCAGAATCCGTTCCATCTGAAATCTCCCGTCCGCAGGAAATGTATGTCCCGCCGTGGCTCCAAGCCGTGATGGCGGGTGCGTCAAGATGCACCCTGCCTGAGGTATAATAACGCGCTGACCGCCGCACCGATGGCTTCTTCCCGGCCAATCGGGCCGACTTTTTCGCCGGTTTTCGCCTTCACGTTCACGCGGTCGAGCGGCAGTTCCAGCAAATCGGCGATCCGTTGTCGGATTGCTGTTTTGTAGGGGGAAAGTTTAGGGGACTGGGCGAAGATCGTGCAATCGACGTTCGCGATCGCATATCCCTGCTCCCGGACACGTTTCACGGCTTCTCTCACGAAGATCGAAGAGTCCGCATCGCGGTGGGCCTCGTCGGTATCGGGAAACAGTTCGCCAATATCGCCGGCTGCGATCGCTCCCAGCAGCGCGTCGGTCAGGGCGTGCAGCACGACATCGGCGTCGCTGTGCCCGACCGCTCCCACCGTATGCGGAATCTCGATCCCGCCGAGAATCAACTTGCGGCCCGGAGCCAGGCGATGGGTATCGTGCCCTTCTCCGATTCGCCAGGGGGGTTGAGAAGACCGAGAGTTATCCGTCACGAGGGACCTGCCGCTGAAAAAGAAGAGTCACAAACAGTTTGCGTCTAATTTAATGGTCCAGCAGCTCCCCGGCAATCGGGCCTCTGTCCCCGGTCAGCCCTGTCGCACGCTGAGGATGATGGACGAACATTCTCGAAGAATCGCACCGATTTGTGCTCCATCTCACGGATCGGAATCGGCTGCCGGGCGATACAATGACTGGGATTTGGGCAAAGGCCGCCTCGGCGACTCCCCGGATCTCCGCTTTTCAGTCTGAATCGCACGAGATAAACTGAATGGCCACCCATTGGACACGACTCTCCCAGATCAACTGCACAGAAACTCTGTTTAGCAGGCTATTTCGATGATGAATATCGGACGTTACTCGGGCCTTCTGGTTTTGACAGCGGTGCTCGCTGTCTTCGCCGTGGGAAGCACTTCGACTTCCGCTCAGTTTGAAGGACTCAACAACAACCTGGCTCTGCCGGGGCTGGGATCGCCTACGGCCCAGGAGCCGAAGGTGGTTGTACGGTTCTCGCCTCAGAAAGCCGTCGCCGGCGAACAGATCAAGGTTGAGATTGAAGTCAAAACCGACAAAGAGTCGTACGTCTACTCGCAGAATCCGAATATCGGAGCCGAGACAAAGATCAAGCTGGACGAAATTGTCGGCCTCGAACCGCTCGACGCGGGGTTCAAACCGAACAAGGAGCCGAAGGTCGTCGTTGAGCCTCTGTTCGATGACGCCAAACTGGAGAAGTTCTTTGGCGGCGTCGTCTGGTCCCGCACGTTCCGCGTGAAGGGCGACGTGGCTCCGCAGGTCAAAGGGGAAGTCCGCTTCCAGGTTTGCGACGATGCAACCTGCAATCAGTTCGTCGAGGCAATTTCGCTGCAGGCAGAGCTTGCCAGCGGAACGGCCCCCGAGAAGCCCGCCACGCCGATGGTGAAGACCGATCCCCCGCAGGTTCCCAAAGTTCCTGAGAGCATTTTCAAGCCCCGGAAACCGGAAACTCTGGGAACGATTACCGGCATTCTACTCGACTCCCAGAAGGTCACTCCCGACCTGAAGACCGACGGAGTCACTCCGGTCACGTTCGACGTCAAACTCCTGAACACCTCGGCTCCGGAAGATTCTGTGCGCACGGTCGTGCTGGCCATCACCGCGAACATGGAAGGCCACTGGCACATCTACGCCCAGACGCAGGACCCGGAGATGTTCGGTATCCCGACCGAGTTCACGGTTCCGACTACGCCCGGCCTTACTCCGATCGACTCCCGGTTTCTGCCGACATCAAAGCCAACGATCACACGGCCTGAACCCGACATCGAACAGCAGTACTTCGAAAAGACAGTCACCTGGCAGCGTCGCTATCAGCTCGATCCCGCTACATTCAAAGGTCCACTGAACGGCTCAATCAAATTCCAGCTGTGCGATGACCAGGGCTGCCTGCCACCACGCACCGTGGAATTCTCGCTGGGGAATCGAACGAAAAGTGGCGACATCGCAGCGGCGTCCCCCGTTCAGACTCCGGACAAAACCGCCTCGAATGCGGGTCCCATTGAAGAAGATGTTCCCGCTCAAAAGAAGGGACTGATCCCCTTCCTCATTACCGGAGTCATCTTCGGTTATCTGGCCCTGCTGACGCCGTGTGTCTTCCCGATGATCCCCATCACGGTCAGCTTCTTCCTGAAGCAGGCGGAGAAAGAGCATCATCGTCCAATCGGCATGGCTCTGCTGTATTGCCTGGGCATCATTGGAACATTTACGTTTATCGGGGTTCTTGTCTCTGCTCTGTACGGCGGTTCGGCCATGACAGGGCTTGCGAACAACGCCTGGTTCAACATCTTCCTGTCAGCCGTGCTGATCTTCTTCGGGTTGAGCATGCTCGGTCTCTTTGAAATTCGCATGCCCTCCTGGCTGCTGACCTGGTCCTCGAAGAAGGAGAGTCAGGGCGGGGTCATTGGCGTGCTGTTCATGGCCTTCACGTTCACGCTGGTCTCGTTCACCTGTACGTTCGCCTTCGTCGGTGGCCTGCTGCCGATGGCCGCCCAGGGAGAATACTACTGGCCAATTCTGGGAATGATCGCCTTCTCGGCGGCCTTCTCGTCTCCGTTCTTCTTCCTGGCACTGTTTCCCAGCTATCTGAAAAAACTGCCGAAAAGCGGCGGCTGGATGAACAACGTCAAGGTGACATTCGGCCTGCTGGAAATCGGAGCGGCGTTCAAATTCCTGAGCGTCGCCGACACGAGCATCTTCTCGGCTCCGTATATCTTCGACTATTCACTGGTCATGACGGCTTGGATGGTGTTAAGCATTGTGACAGGCCTTTACCTGCTCGGTATGTTCCGCCTGCCGCACGACACGGCTACCGATTCAATCGGCGTCCTTCGGCTTAGTTTCGCTCTAATCTTCCTGTCGTTTGCTGGTTATCTGTCGGCAGGCATTTACGGAGCTCAGAAACCGGAAGGGGCTCTCTGGGAACAGATCGCCGCCTTTGCTCCACCGACACTTGATTCTGTCAATGATGTGGATCTTGGTCCGGCTCTCGAGCACGACGAGTTGCTGTACGCTCTGGATGTCGATCAGGCGATTCAGTTCGCCAAGTCGAAGGGGCAGCCGTTGTTCTTCGATTTTACGGGTGTGAACTGCGTGAACTGCCGTTTCATGGAAGCCAATGTCTTCCCGAAGGAGGAAAATCGCGAACTGCTCGAAAAGTTTGTACGGGTCCAGCTGTTTGTCGATGTCATCCCGAACATGGCCGGTCTGGAACAGGGCGACGAGATTCTGGACAAAAACCAGCGATTGCAGTCAGACTGGTTCAACGACACCTCGATGCCCGCCTACGCCATTGTCACACCGGACGGAGAAACGATCTTGAGCACTTATAAAGGCAAAGAACGGGCTCCCGGTCAGTTTACCCGCTTCCTGAAAACGGGTCTGGAAGCCTGGCAGCAGATCGCCAGTTCGGGAACGCCGGTGCGTCGTTAGTCGGACAAACCGTCAGATCCGGCGCAACGGAATCAGTCGGGACAGCGCGTTCAGACGTTCTATTCGGTCCCCGCAATACGTCGGATCGGAGCGAAACTGGCAAGTGGCAGCTTGACGCCCTGTGTATCGGGATTCAAACTGATGCAGAGTGTCCCCTGACTTTTTGAGACAGCTGCACGTCCATGCAAGCCAAGCTGATTCCTGTTGATAAAGGGCGTGAGATCGTCATTACCCGTGATGTGACCGTAGTTGGTCGCAAGCACGGGGCCTGCGATGTGGTGATCGACCATCCCAGCATCTCCAAGATGCACTGCATCGTCGCCCGCACCGACGGCCTGCTCTTCATCCGCGATCTCGGCAGCACCAACGGAACCAAGGTCAACGGACAGCGTGTCCTTCGCGGCGCCATTCTTCCCGGCGACGAGCTCGCCTTCGCCAAAGTGAAATTCAAGGTCTTCATGGGTCCCGATGACGAAGAAGACGTCAACGGCCGCGAAAGAACCGAAGTCATCGAACAGGACGCCGCCACGGCCGATTCGTCTGAATTCGAACTGCTCCCCGAGGACGAAATGATCTCGTTCCTCGACGACGAAGACTGAGCCACGCTTCGCCGGCGACCTCTGCAGGGTGCCGTCTCGCTTTTTGTCAGCCGAGGGGTGCCACTGCTGGCTTGCCCAGCAGTGCGATCTCAAATTCGACCACTGACAGTTACCAGTGGCCAAACCCCTACTGCGGTTGACCCCAGATTTTCTCCAGCAGCGCGTACATCCTGGGATCATGCGCTTTCAGTTCGGTGGCGTTGAACGGGAAGAAATCATTCTGGCCGAAATAGGCTTCCGTGTTTTCAGCGAAGTATTCTTTCGCATTCGTGATCGCGTACGCGCGTTCAATCTTTCCGTTGCCGCGCCGCACCTGATCGTAAAGTCCGGTCGACTTTGCGGCGTCATAGGCGGCTTTGATATCGACATGATCAAAACCGAGGACCTGATCGTGATAGGCATGGGCCAGTTCGTGCAGCACGAAGACCGGCATGCGTTTCACTTCCTTCTCGAAGATCGCGATGTTGGTGAACTCGACACAGCGGGCCATCTCCGGATTGCGATCGTTCTTCTTCAGCCAGTCGACTGACGGATGATACACGGCCTTCGGACCAATCCCCGGATACAGCGGCGAGAACCAGAGTGTCACCTGTTGCAGTTGCGGGATGTGTCGCTCCGGCACGACGTCTATGATGAAGCAGAGTTGTTCTTCCAGCAGCTTGAGAGCCCGTGCCGTTTCGTCGGGGCTGTCGCGTTCGAGTCGCGTATCGAGGTGCAGGGTCCACCCCTGGATCTCGACCTGTCGGAAGGTCGGCTCCGCAGCCTGACTGTGGACCGTCAAAGAAGCCAGCAGGAGGGGTAGAACAAGAAGCACTCTGCGGAACGCAAGCATGGCGGATCTCCTGCAAAGAACAGCGGACGGAAGATCCAATGGTACCCGGCGACTGTGCCTGTGAAAACCAGCTCACCCTGCTCTTCAGCAGGCGACGCGGAGCTGAGCTTCTTCGGCATTCAGCGAAACAATGGCGATGCCGAGTTTGTCCGCCAGATCGATGACTTCAGGTTCATCAATGATGATCGTCTGACCGGCTTCGACAGCCAGCACGCGACCGCCGGCTTCGTGCATCGAACGCAGAGTCTGCACGCCGATAGTCGGAACATCGAAGCGGCTGTCCTGTTGCGGCTTGGCCACTTTCACGACGGTAAACCCGCCGCGTTTGCAGAGTTCACCGGCACGCAGAATGGCTCTGTCGGTTCCCTCGATCGCTTCAACGGCAATCACAGCCGTATCGTTGACGACAATCGTCTGACCGATATCCAGACGGCCGATTTCCTTGGCCATCTCCCAGCCGAAGGCGATATCTTTCCACTGAGCAGCAGTCGGTTTTCGTCGAGTGAGGAAGCCGTGTTGCACGAGTAACTCCGGACAGAATTCGAGTGCGGATGCAAAGTGAATGCGGTCGCGTTCAAACTCGCGAATGACCGCCAGCAGCAGCGTGTCGTCTTTTTTGTTGTCGCAGGCGTAACGCAGCCACAGATGAACGGTTCGCAGATCGGGCATGAGTCGCCAGATGCGGTTCGACTGAAACAGAACCGTCTTCTCGATCTTCCCGGCCATCACGACCTGATCGACTTTATTCCGTTTGAACCAGCGGATCGCCTGACCGATGCGGGCCAGAGGAACCGGAGAGTAATGGTGACACATCCCGGCCAGCGATTCATCGGCCATTCCGATGACGCCCATCCCGAACAGTTCGTAGTTCTGAGCGCGTGCCGCTTCCGCGAAGATGAGCGGAAACCGCCCCGCTCCGGCCAGCAGACCCACCCGCATTCCCGCGGGATGCCGCCGCTCGGCAGGCTCGAATTGTCGAAGTGGAAGGATATCTGCCATGACTCAGGAAACGTAAACCATTTGAACGATTGAAATTGACTTCAGTAACGACTCACTCAGGCCGCGCGACGGTGCTCCTGAGGATTCTCGGTCGAGCCAAGCTCGTCCAGACGGGCTTCCAGTTTCTCGACCTGCTTCTGCAGCCGACGAACCGTCTGCCGTGTTTCCGGCAGCTTGGTCTGAGCGGTCATGATCTTGGACTGCTGTTCCAGCGGCAACGCAGGCGCTCCAAGCAGAGTGGCACCGGCTTCGACGTTGCGGAAGACGCCGCATTGCGCCATCAGATTCGCGCCTTCGCCAATATGCAGGTGATCAGCGATGCCGACTTGACCGCCGAAGCGGCAGTAGTTGCCGGTGGTCACCGATCCCGCCAGTCCGACCTGAGACACGATCACGTTGTGTTCCCCGATCTGACAGTTGTGAGCAATCATCACCAGGTTATCGATCTTGGTGCCCCGACCGATCACGGTCGGCTCGAACATGCCCCGATCGATCGTTGTACACGATCCGACTTCGACGTCCTCTTCGAGAATCACGGAACCAAAATGCTCGATCTTATGAAAGGCGCCGCCGTGAAAGCGGTAGCCGAATCCGTCTGCTCCGATCACCGAGCCCGAATGGACCTGCACCCGATCTCTCAATTCACAGTTGCCATATACGACAACACGCGGATGTAGAATGACATTGGTGCCCAGAGTCACATTATGTTGCAGGACAACGCCAGCGTGCAGATGGCAGCCCTCACCGATCTGACAATTGGGGCCAACGGAAACATGCGGTCCGATGGTCACGCTCGCGTCAATCGTGGCGGTTCGGTCCACGACGGCTGTCGGGTGAATGCCCGGGCGGCGTTCGGGAGCCGACTGGCGAAACAGCGGCAGCAGCTCAATGAAGGAGTTGAACGGATCCGCGACAACAATGAGGGCTTCCCCATTGAACGGGATCTGACCCGGGTCACATTTTTCAGGGATCAGAACAACCGAGGCTGACGCCTTGGCCAGCTGTTTGACCTCCTGGGCGTTGCTGAGAAACGACAGCGTTCCTTCGCGAGATCGCGAGATCGAGGAGACGTCATCGACTAACGCATCCGGGTTTCCATGCAGGATTCCGGAGACAAGTTCGGCGATTTTTGCAGCGTTGAGACTCATCAGCCCATCCTTGAGCGGTCTGCGGCAACTCGGGTCACCGGGTGTGTTAACGGACCAATCCCTGGCCCTAACCGAGTGTGTATAGCAAGACGTTCCGGCTCGACGCAAGAGGAGTTCCAAACCGGACCACACGTGTGCGGATTTGGCAGTTTTTACAATTGCAGACGCGAACAGGGAGTGACCGTCGACACAGTCGCTCCCTGTTCATTCGTTTCAAACTGCGATTCGACTTCTAGAATTCGCCTACAACCTCGCCATCGGCCATCTGGGCGAGGCGTTCGAGCACCACAGGGTCAACATGTTTGCTGACGGTGCGGACCGATCCATCCGCCATCAGCACCTGCATCGTTTCCCCATCGGATCCCCCCAGACCATCCGGACCATAAACATACGGTTTATGGGAGAGTCCACGAACGGTGCTTTCTCCCCCCTGAGCCCAGGGGCCGTGATCGTCAGATGCTGACGTGATCATCATCGTGTTGCTCATCCCGTCGGTGATGTCCCTCATCCGTGTCTCACGATCGTAGCCGAAGATGCCACAACCTTGCTGTCCGATTTTGAGTTCCGGGGCATTCTTCCCCACGCCGGCAATGGCGACATAATGCGTGATGCCGTATTCACTATCCCCTTCATTCATGCCGGGATCGAGCAGATTGGGGATCTGGATCTGGGCCATTTCATCGTTGATCTCTTTGTTCCAGGCCAGCTTGCGATCGATTTTCTCGTAGAGCGGAGCCTGTTCGATGAACGGAAGGATCGATACGACCCAGCTCAACCGGTCTTCAGGCTGTTCCAGGTCCTCGTTGGGAATCGTTGCGGACGGGAAATGCTTGTAAACGTCGTGATAGTTGTGCATCGCCAGTCCAAGTTGCTTCAGGTTGTTTGAAGACTGCGTCCTGCGAGCCGCCTGGCGGGCCGCCTGAACAGCTGGCAACAGCAACGCGACCCCCACGCCGGCCACGGCGGCTGTGCTCATTCCGGCGTTGCCGCCGAACATCGGAAACCCTGCCGTCGAGCTGCGTGAGTACATCGTGCAACCGTTCTCATCGCAGACCGACACGGCCAGGTTCGGAAACAGCGGAGCGGTGATTCGCTCGGGCGGCGGGAAGTCCTCGATGTAAACCGGGAGTTCCTCGTCTCCTTCAAGACCCTCGCTCAACGCGGCGGACTGGAGCATCGGAAGGAACGGCATGCCCAGATTCAGCAGCAGCTGATAGGTATCGCGCGTGTTCATCGCACTGATCGAACTGAACTCCGCCGGCAATGCTCCGAGCGCCGTTTTGTATTCTTCGTCCGGTTTCCAGCTGGGAAGCTTGCCTTCAACTCGCAAACGAAAGGCTTCCACGGCCTGGGGCATCAGTGCCACGACAAGCCAGTTGTCGACCACCTGAACCGCACCGTACTGCACCGCCTGATCGCCATCCCCCGTAATATCAAAGACGATCAGATCGTGACCGTCCTTCTCGATCCGGAAGGGATAAACCGGCCAGTCGTAGTACTCGCCGTCTTCTTCAGCCTCTTCGAGACGTGTCATCTGCCCGTCGATAAAGGCCTTGACCTGATCGGGGTTCTTGAGCTCGACGCACAACGCGGCTCCCATACCGAACATCCCGCCATTGGCATCGTCATACTGGCAAACGACATCACCGAAGTGAGCGAGCAAATCCGCTTTCGGATCAAAGCCCAGCATCTTGGGCAGCGAATCGATCATCGCTTCCGCCTGATCCTGCTGCGGTCCCCCCACGACTTTCGCGGCGTTCCGGGCCAGCGCGATCAACGCGTCGTAAGTCGCTTCGGCATCGTATTGCGAGGCCATGAACCAGTTCATCTTCGAGGGCATGGGCGGCAGATCGTCCATGGTCATCATCGGGCCGTCCGATCGCCCCAATCCGACGATCTGAGTTTCAGTCCAGTTCGCTTCGCCCTTATAGCCCGTGCGGGCGACGACGGTTTCGAGCCTGTCCATGCCAACGAGCTTGAGGACATCGGCTACCGTCAACTGCTGTTCGGTCGGAACCGGCAACGGAATTGAGCCGTACTTCTTCTGCAACGCGGTCCAGTCGAGCCAGAAGAGCCCGGTTTGTGCGAAGTCGACGTCTTTGGCTTTCACGGCTGCAAAACTCTCATTGTCCGCCAGCGTCGGCTCGTCGCCGGAAATACAGGCCATTGTCTGCTGAACGACATTTGCGCCCACGGCGACAACGAGGCTCTCCCCTTCTTTCCAGAGGCCGACCTGAATGCCGGGGGACTGAGGGATAATGAAATGAGCGACCGACCGTCCGTTGATGCGTTCAACTTCGAGTTGAATCCCTTCGCGTTCGAGCGACTGCCCCAACAGATTCGTCGCCGCTTCGGCCCATCGCCCCCCCGCATTGAAGATAATCCGCGAAGAGGGTATGGGATCCTGAGGATCGGACGACAGCGAAGCCGCCACGATGTAGCCCTGACCAATCAGGTCTGCGGCCACTTCGCGGGCTTGCCGGGCGTTCCCGCTTTCATCACGGGCGATCATGAATTCGATGATGCGATCGAAGACATCCGCGAGACCCGACTCGACGAAGGCCTGATACTCGGCCGTTTCGGAGTACGCCTCTTTGTGATCGGTGAGACCATCAAACGACGTATAAAGGAAGGTGTTCTGTGGAATGAGATCCTCAGGAGCAGCCGCCTGCCACATGAAGCCTTTCGCGACATTCCAGCTGATCACCACCGTTGCCAGAAGTGCCGCCAGAATCGTGTACCGGGATTTCCCCCATCTCGCCATCGCTCGTCTCCTTCTGCTCAAAGGTAGCTACTCGATCAGTGGTCCCGATTCCTGAAGGCCGTCCAGCCATCAGTGAACCAATGTCAAACATAACGAGTCAAACAGAGACTGGCGAGGATTTCCCGGGAGTTCCGACGAACTTCCCCCATTCAGACAGAGCAAAAGCCTGGAATCACAAGACGCGGGCACCACGAGCAACCAAGTCCACTCCCGAGGGTCCTCTGTGCGGCCCGGAAGGGCGTGACTCGAAAGGGGGAGGCGTTGCTTCAAGCAGAAGGCAACTCGAGCACGTGAAGCAGAAAGAATCAAACTTGGGGAGAACGCGGTTTACGCGCGATCTCCCTTGTGAGATCAACCGATCGATGACTGCTATGCGAGGACCGGTTCGCCGACGGTCCAGCGGTGGCCGTCGCGGATCACTTTGCGGTAGAGCGTATCGCGTTCGACTGGGATGCAGCCGGCTTCGCGGATCATGTTGTGCAGCTGCTCGACGGTCAGCGCCTGCGGGGTCTTGGCACCGGCGTCGTGGTAAATCGTTTCGTGAACCACGGTGCCATCGAGGTCATCTGCTCCGAAGCCGAGGGCAACCTGAGCCGTCGATTCACCCAGCATAATCCAGTAGGCCTTGATGTGGTCGAAGTTATCGAGCATCAGGCGGCCGATCGCGATTGTCCGCAGGTCCATCTGGCCGGTCGGCTTGGGAATGTGATCGAGCCCCGTGTTCTCCGGATGGAAGGCCAGCGGAATGAAGGTCTGGAATCCGCCGGTTCGATCCTGCAGGGTTCGCAGTCGGAGCAGATGGTCCATGCGATGCTCGGCCTGTTCCACATGACCGTAAAGCATCGTCGCATTCGAGCGGATGCCGAGGTCGTGAGCCGTGCCGTGAATGTCGATCCAGCGTTCCGAATCGGCTTTGTGCTCGCACAGCTGCTTGCGAATGTCCTCGTCGAAGATCTCCGCGCCGCCACCCGGCATGCTGCCGAGACCGGCGTCTTTCAGTTCCTGCAGCACCCAGTCGTACGGCTTCTTCGTGATGTGACTGAACCAGTTGATCTCGACCGCGGTCCAGGCTTTGATATGGATCTCGGGATCGGTTTCATGAATGATCCGCACGACATCGACGTACCAGTCGAACTTCTTCTGGTGATGCAGTCCGCCGACAACATGGATCTCGGTCGCCCCCTTCTCCTGGGCTTCGTGGACACGCTCGCGGATCATGTCGTCGCTGAAGATGTAGGCCTTGTCGGCCTTGAGATCGGAGCGGAACGCGCAGAATCGGCAGCGGTACACGCAGACGTTGGTCGGGTTCAGATGAATGTTGGTGTTGTAGTAGGCGTAGCGGCCGTTTTTCTGTTCGCGAACGTAATTCGCCAGCCGCCCGAGCGTCATCAGATCGACTTCGCGATCCAGAAACATCCCGTCGTCCATCGTCAGACGGGTGCCGGAATAAACCTTCTCTTCGATCTCTGCGATACGTTTCTGGACGTCTGCCTGCGACATGGAACTATACTCTCGTCGAGTTACTCGAACTAAGCGGGCCGGCGATGCGGGTTTTCAGGCCGGATTCTGCATGCGGATTATACGCAATCGGGCGTGCTGCCGCGCCGGGCAGTGTGAAAAATGCGACCAGTTGTCGCGGGGCGCACTCTACACGTCGAGCCACAGGTCTGCAATTCCGAACAACAGCAGCCCGAAACTGATCACGGCATTCACATTGAAGAACGCGACGCCGGCTCGGGACAGGTCCGACGGCTTCACGAGCAGATGTTCGTACACCAGCAGGCAGGCCATGAGAACGACTCCGACCAGAAAGATCGTCGACAGCGGACTGGTGACCGCGAAGGCGATCAACGCTGCCGCACACAGGAAATGGCTCGTCGCGGCCACCTTCAGAGCCTTCGGGACCCCCAGGCGAGCGGGGATGCTGTGCAGACCGGCGGAGCGATCGTACTCCGCGTCCTGACACGCATAAATAATGTCGAAACCGCCAACCCAGAAGAAAATCGCCGCGGCCAGCCACCACAAACTCGGCTCCAGAGAACCGGTCAGGGCGACCCACGTGGCCAGCGGGGAAAGCATCAACGCCGCAGCCAGCCAGTAATGAGCCAGCATGCTGAACCGTTTGATCAGCGAATAAGCGAGCAGAAACAGCAGGACGGGGACCGAAAGCATCAGCGGAAGCTGATTCGGCAAGAACAGCAGCGTTGAGGCGATGAATCCCAGGCTGCTGAGGATCGTCAGAGCGAGAACGCTTCCCGCACTCAGCAATCCCGCCGGGATGTGCCGGCCGGCCGTCCGGGGATTCTCGGCGTCGAACTTCCGATCCGCGTACCGGTTGAAGGCCATCGCCGCCGTGCGGGCAAAAACCATGCACAGCAGCACCCCCAGCAGATCCTGCCAGCGGAACGGAGCGACGGTTGACCAGGCCAGAATCGCACTCAACAGAGCGAACGGCAGCGCAAAGATCGTATGACTGAACCGGATCAGGCCCAGATACAGCGAAAGTTGCGACGGTCGTGGTTGTTCGGCTGCAGTCATCGAGTCATTTCTCATCAGTGGAAGAGCGCGATTCTAGTCGCCGGCAGAACCGAACTCAAACTGGCCGTGCTGAAACGTCACCTTCGATCCCGGGTTCGAAACGCGGTTGGCCCAGACGAGCATGTCCAGGGGACGAGTCACAGGAAGAGGCCGTCCTTCGCCGAGAAAAAGGCCAGCGATTCTTCGGCGAGCGGCAGACGGCTGACCAAGAGAGCGTCGGTCAGCTTCCACTTGCGGCTCCGCCACTCAGACGCACGCGTCTGAGCCATCCCTGATCTCAACGAGGGTATCGGACTATCCGACGCATCGGAATCGGCAAATAATTCCCCTCGACTGCCTGTCCCTGCTTTTCCCAAGACAGAAGTTGACCTGTCTTTCCTGATTCTGGTAGCTTCCCGCAAGGAGTCCACTTTTTCAGTCAGGGTAGATGCTATGTGTGGAATCATCGGTTACGTCGGACATCAGCAGGTCCAGAATCTTTTGCTGGACGGATTACACCGGCTCGAGTACCGCGGGTACGACAGTGCTGGAATCGCTGTGCTGGAAGGCGGGCAGATCTCGCTGACGAAGAAAGCCGGCCGCGTCCAGGAACTCGGACATGCCGTCGCCGAGGCTCCGCTTCAGGGTCACATTGGCATCGGCCATACCCGCTGGGCAACGCACGGCGAGGTCAACGACACCAACTCTCACCCTCATTTCGGCGGCGACGGTGAAATTTGCCTCGTGCACAACGGAGTGATCGAGAACTACTCGACGCTGCGGAAGAAGCTCAGAGAACGCGGTTTCGAGTTCGTCACCACGACCGACTCGGAAGTTGTCGCCCACCTGCTGGCATATGAATATCGTCAGGGACTCGAACAGGGTGGACGGGTCGGTTCCCAACAACTTTGCGTGGACGCTCTTCAGGCCACGCTGATTCAGCTCAAAGGGACGTACGGTCTGGCTGTTCTGTATCGCGACTGCCCGGACACGATGTATGTGGCCCGCGTCGGCAGCCCGCTCGTCATTGGCATTGGTGACCACGAGAACTTTGTCGCCAGCGATGCCAGCCCTCTGGCCGTGCATACCGAAGAAGTCGTCTATCTGTCGGACAACGAGATCGCCATCCTCACCCCCGATGATGTCCAGATCATTCACCGCGACAGCGGAGCGGTCGACCTGAAGATCCAGGTGCTCGATCAGTCCGCAGGCGATTCCGAACTGGGCGATTTCCCGCACTACATGCTCAAGGAAATCTACGAGCAGCCGCAGTCGATCGAAAACGCCATGCGAGGCCGCTTCGACGAAGATGAAGCCACCGCCGTATTCGGCGGGCTCAACATGACGGCCAAGGAACTGCGGAAAGTCGACCGCATCGTCCTCACCGCCTGCGGCACCTCCTGGCACGCCGGTCTGGTGGGCGAATATCTGCTCGAAGAGTTCGCCCGCATCCCGACCGAAGTCGAATACGCCAGCGAACTCCGGTACCGCAATCCGCCGATGTCCGAGAACACGATGATCTTCTCGATCACCCAGTCGGGCGAAACGGCTGATACGCTCGCAGCAATGCGGGAATGCAAACGCAAAGGTCATCCGACGCTCGCGATCTGCAACGTGGTCGGTTCAACGATCGCCCGCGAAGCGGACGGTGGAATTTATCTGCACGCCGGCCCGGAAATCGGAGTCGCTTCGACCAAAGCCTTCACCTCTCAGGTCACAGTGCTCACGTTGCTTTCGCTCTTCTTCGGTCGCATGCGGCACCTGTCGTACCCCGCCGGGAAGCGAATCATCCGCCATCTTCGGGACATCCCCGCTCAGGTCGAAGAGACACTGAAATGTCACGAAATGGTCAAGTACGTCTGCGAGAAGTACGCCCGATACAACAACTTCCTGTACCTGGGTCGCCTCTACAACTTCCCGGTCGCTCTGGAAGGAGCGTTGAAGCTCAAGGAAATCAGCTACATTCACGCCGAGGGTTACCCGGCTGCCGAGATGAAGCACGGCCCGATCGCTCTGGTCGACGAAGTCACTCCGTCGGTCTTCGTCGTTCCCAAGTGCGGCATCTACCCCAAGGTCATCAGCAACCTGGAAGAAGTCAAAGCCCGCAAAGGTCCAGTCATCGCCATCGCCTGTAAGGGAGATGAAAAGATCGCCGAACTGGCCGACGACGTGATCTACGTGCCGGACGTCGAAGAATACCTGCAGCCGCTCGTCACTTCGATTCCGCTGCAGTTGCTCTCGTACCACATCGCCCTGCACCGGGGTTGCAACGTCGACCGCCCGCGAAACCTGGCCAAGAGCGTGACGGTGGAATAGTCCACTCCCGCTGCCTCGCAAAGTATGCCACTGGCTGAGCCAGTGCGGCCCGGATGGTTTCACCCAATAAGGCGCGAATGGCGCTGCCTCTTGTCGCGGGCGCGACCCGCCCGCTGAGGCGGACGGGCCACCCGTTGAATCTCAATTCTGTGCGGCCGGGTCTCGAAGAAATCTCGTCCATGGTGCGGCCTCTTGTGACTTCGTCACCCGCCCGTGACGGACGGGCCACCCACTCCATTACCGTTTCCTGAGACCTGCTAAACTTCACGCCAATGGGATCCGCCAGCGGCTATTCCAGCCTGCGTTCTTGCGAACGCTTTCTGCGCAAAAAACAAGCCGGCCTCTTCCCGAGACCGGCTTGTCCTACCTGATTCGAATTGTCTTCAGCTTAGCGCCATGCGCTCCGGCGGCCACGGGACGACAGCAGCACCAGAATCACGGCCCCGATCAACGAGGCGATGAAGCTGGACGGCTGGAGAAGATCTCCTCGTCCCATGAAGAGATAGTAGCCGAATCCCCCCAGGAATGAGCCGGCGACGCCGAGCAGGATCGTTGCCAGCAAGCCCATCGGCTGACGTCCCGGCACCAGCAATCGTGCGATCGCTCCGACCACCAGACCAAACATACTCCACACCACAATCGCGACCAGCAAGTCCATCGTTGTATCCCCTCGGTTGAATGTTTCTCGTCTCAATCGAAGCCTTCTGAAATGAGCGACGACTTCGTTTCATCGAATATGCAGAAACCGTGCCGCAATCGGCCCCTCACTCCACATAAACCCGCAACCCGTTTCCACATAACGACTTGAACCGAACCCGCAGACCAGTAAAACTGGACGGTGACCGCTTTATTGATCGGTCAGCGACCATCTGTTTGCGGAATTGCTGACGGCCGATCTTGCGAACGCCCCGCCCGACGACCAGACTGACGCTTCACGTCTGGCGATCAGCAATTCCCTGATGCATTGGCTGTCCGATGTCTGGATCGACCCCGCCCCAGAGGCATTTTCAGACCACATGCTGGAGCATCATCCGTCGATCCGTTTCGCCAACGGTCGAAGGTCGAGCGGCTCTGGAAGAGCTCTGCAATCTTTACTGGGTTCCGCTCTACAGTTATCTGCGAAAGACAGGTCAGAGCCGCGCAGACGCGGAAGATGTGGTTCAGGGATTCTTTCTGCTGTTATTCGAACGCGACGACTTGCAGAAGCTCTCTCCTGAACGGGGGCGGTTTCGATCCTTTCTTCTTGCTTCGCTCAAAAACTTCCTCTGCAATCACCGCGAACGAGACCGAGCATTGAAGCGCGGTGGTGGCAAGCGGCCCATTCCAATCGACACCGCGT
This sequence comes from Rubinisphaera margarita, assembly GCF_022267515.1. Lineage (NCBI taxonomy): Bacteria > Pseudomonadati > Planctomycetota > Planctomycetia > Planctomycetales > Planctomycetaceae > Rubinisphaera > Rubinisphaera margarita. Next base: position 289,316 of record NZ_JAKFGB010000022.1, read on the forward strand.
TCGCTGAGAACAGACTTCAACAGTCGTTTGCCCAACCGATCACTGCTGAAGACGCTTTCGATCGAGAATGGGCCCTGACTGTACTTGAAGCCGTTCAAGCACGACTTCGACAGGAGTACGAGAGTCGCGGCCGGCAGGCACTCCACCAACTCCTGGCATCGCACGCGACCGGGCACTCGGAAATGCCGTACCGCGACATTGCTCAGCAGGTGGACATGACTGAAGGGGCGATCAAAATGGCGATGAAGCGCTACCGGAAGCGATTTCACGAACTCCTGCGTGAAGAAATCTCGCAAACCGTCCTTAGCGAGGAAGATGTCGATGACGAGATCCGACTGCTCATTGCCGCTCTTCAGAAGTCCAGGTGAAAGGGGGCGGGGGCCGCAACCGCTGAATAACTGAGAAAAAAATCCGCGAGTCCGCGTGACTTCCGCCCGGCGTTTCTTCTCTCATAGGTAGAATACCTGCTCGAACCTGTGAGGACAGCAATGAACACCAACGCACACCTCTGTCCGGAATGTCAGAATCCGTTACCGGCCGAGGCTCCGAATGCCCCCTGTCCCATCTGCCTCATGAAGCTCGGTCTGGCGAGTTGGACCGCTCGCAGTCAGGACGCTGACGATCGGGCGAATGCGGCCACACGGGTTACGCCGGGAGCTTTCCAGGCGCCGGGCATCGCGGAACTCCAACCATGGTTTCCCCAGTACGAGTTGCTGGAACTGCTCGGCAAGGGAGGAATGGGAGCGGTCTACAAAGCGCGGCAGAAAACGCTCGATCGGCTCGTCGCAATCAAAATTATCAATCCGACCGCCGCAGAGGATGCGGCTTTCGCGGAACGCTTTCTTCGTGAAGCCCGATCGCTGGCGATGATGAGTCATCCGAACATCGTCACGGTGCACGACTTTGGTCGCACTGAGTCGAAGGCTGACTCTCCGCTTTTCTATATTGTCATCGAGTATGTCGACGGCTTGAATCTCCGAGAGTTGATGCGGGCCGGTGAAGTCTCCACCGCACAGGCCCTGAAGATCGTCCTGGCCATTTGTGATGCGCTGCAATACGCCCACGATCACGGCGTCGTACATCGGGACATCAAGCCCGAGAACATCCTCGTCGATCGTCACGGACGGGTGAAGATCGCCGACTTTGGTCTCGCCAAGCTGACCGGCATCACGAAGCAGAACATCACGCTCACCGGCGCCTACGAAGCGATGGGCACCCTGCATTACATGGCTCCGGAACAATTCGAGCGACCTCTGGAAGTCGACCATCGAGCCGACATTTATGCTCTCGGCGTCACGCTATACGAATTGCTGACGGGCGAACTGCCAGTCGGTCGATTCGCCACACCTTCTCAACGCGTGCATGTCGACATTCGATTTGATGAAGTGGTCCTCAAAGCCCTGGAACGGGAACCTGACCGACGGTATCAGAACGCCAGTGACGTGAAGACGGCCGTGGAGTCGATCTCGAAATCGCAAAGCTTATTGGTATCGTCGCCATCCGAGGAGACCGAGAACGCCAGGGAGGTCGAATCCGGGCGCGACGTGGCGATCTTTCTGATTGCGTCGGTGAGCCTCTATTTTTATGCCCGTGCGACGGAGAATCTGCAGCTCTGGTATCCGCTGTTTCCCCTGGCCAGTGCCCTGTTGATCGGCACACTTCAGTGGACTCGACAATTTCGCAAGAGATTCCGTGCGAGATCGCTCAGCACAGGACTGCTGGGAATGATGATTGGCGTATTCGCCGCCGAGGACATCGCCCGTTTTCTCGCGGCCAACCTCATGAGCGCCGATCGAGCCACAGGCAGCGATGTTGTGTTTGTCCGCGCCTCGTTCCTGATTCTCGCCGGGTGGATTCTGACTGAGCTGGTCAGCGTTTCGAGATTCTCGATGGCCGCGTTGGTGAAACCGAAGGACGGCCTGGAAAACTCTTTTCCAGTTCCATTCACTCGAAGTCGATTCACCTCGCTGTGGATGCAGCAGCCGAAATCCATTCGCGTCCTCTGGCACCTCTTGCTCGCCGTCGGGTACATCGTCTGTCTGGCGACGTTCTTCAGTTTTCACGGCAGCCGTACGTCATCGCTCCATGAGTTCCAGATCGGCAATCCCGCTCCCTGGTTGACTCACGAAGTCACGCCGGATCGCTTTCACTGGTCCCTGCACCTGGGGTCCTCCGCGCTGGTGGGACTGCTGGGCTGGCTGTTTCTCTCTCTGGAGCACTGGCTCACGGGTGTGGAAGGAGAGAAACAGTATTCGATGCACTGGAATACGGTCGCCTGTGGCTTTTTGCTGACAGGATCAAGCGGCCTGGGCCTGCTCTCATTGAAGTTGCACTGGTCGGTGCTCAGTCCGGAACAGACGGGTCAACTTCCGTCCGGTTTCGTCTCACTGCTTTCGCTCGTCATTGCCGGGGTCGCCCTGATGGTCTGGGGATTGAGAGCGATTCAGGCGGAAGGAAAAGCCTCCGACCCGGCCGAGGGAACTCCGACGTCGAGCGAGCCCGTCGACGGTCCGTTTCCTCCGGGCATGGGACCGCGGTATCTGGCCATTGCTCTCGGGGGACTGATTTCGGCGGCCGTTTGCCTCGCAGGAATCGGATTGCTACTCGCCGGGTTCCTCACTGATCCTGCGTCCGATGCTCGCTGGGCCTGGTTCGGTGCGGGAGGAGGAACACTCATCGGCGGACTCGGCGGAGCGATCGGCGTATGGCGAACACATCGACTTGTCGGGGGCGGCCGTGATCCCATGAATGACAGCGAATGGAACGCGCTCGATTCGATCTTTCTCCTCGTCTTGCAGCTCAGTGGGGCAGCCGTGCTTGGTGGAGGACTTTTCTGGCGCGAACTTGGTTATGGGGCGGCTCTCACGACAGTTCTCCTGGGAACTATACTCGGGTTGAACACCGGCGGCTTCAGTGTGTGGCGCTGGTCGGTGCGATCGTCAAAACAGAAGGGGCAGAGCGGAGATCGACTCGATCCCCAACTGGTGATGATCGCAGCCGGCATGCTGCTCGGAGCCGTGCTCGCTGCCGGCGGTCTGACTCTGCTCGTCATCGGCAGTCTCTGGCAGCCCGGCGGCGAAAAGATGATCGGCGCCTGGATGGGGAGTGGCTTCGGGTGCTTCTTCGGTGGCATGGGGGCCTTCATCGGCTGCTGGAATTCGTACCGCCACCGCGAAGGGGCAATCGATCTCTGGGAGGCACCTCATCGCACATGGTTCGACATGCTCATGGCCATCGATGCGGCCCTCGGTCTGGGAACCTTGATCGCGGCTCTCGCACTGCCGACAACCTGGAGTCTGGAATTTCGCTGGTCCCTCGGACTGATCGGCGTGATCCTCCTCTTCCAGAGCAGCCTCTTTGGCCTGATGCGGGGGCTCGGCTATCGCAGCGCCATGCAAACGCTGGACGAACTTCACCCCGACCGGCCGATCGAATCGCAATGACGGTTTCAGATCATCGCGACTGCGAGAAGGAAGGCTGGATCGATCACAGTTGCAAATTTTTGCTGGTGCCATCAATCACCGCGGTATTAGAATCGAGGGCATGATTCAGCTCACCCAGGAACAACGCGATGCCCTCAGCCGGAGCCACGACCGAATCGAATTCGAAGATCCGATCACGAAGAAGGTCTACGTGCTGGCCGAACGCGACCTCTGGTTAAGATCCCCGGCTCCCTTAGCTGAGAACGCCGACCTGGTGACGATTCAGAGAGAGATTCGCGAATTGGAAGCCGGCGAAGGGATGGGCTTCGACGAGTTACGAAAAGAGCTCTATACAGAGATGCGAGAAGAGTTCGGACTCCCCCTCCCGGAGATCGAATGAGTTTTCGTTTGATCATTCTCCCCAGGGCCCGAGCGGAAATGTTCGCTACGTCTCGATGGTGGGCAGAGAATCGCGATCGCGCTCAGGCTGCTGCCTGGATCGATGGATTTTTCAGGAAACTCCAGCCCCTCGGCACGAGGATCCTCTTTCCTACCCGCTCGCGGACGAAAGTGACCCGTTCCGCGATGAAATCCGCCAGTTGAATTACGGGCTTCCGGGCAAGCCGACCCATCGCACCCTGTTCACGGTTGTTTCCCCCGACAAGGTTGTCGTGCTCACTATTCGCCATCTGGCTCAAGGCCCGATCGATCCCCGTGACGTCAATCCCTGACATGCGACTCCGGCATGCAACTTCTGTTCTGGCAACACGTTCAGTCTCCCGCCCCTTAACTCTACGGCCCCCATTGGAACTCGCTCCGCTCCGCGGGTAGAATGGCGTCGTGGAACGAATTCACACGTGCCGCGACCAGCTGTCGCCGCGTTTTTGATGGACCTTTCTGCCCGTCGAGGATGACCATGATCACGGAGGCGACCTCCCCGCAGCGTCCGTTTGCTCACCTGCACTGCCACAGCCATTACAGCCTGCTTGATGGAGCCAACCGCATTCCCGCCATGATCGAAAAGGTCAAGGCGAACAACATGAATGCGCTGGCCATCACCGATCACGGCAACCTGTTCGGCGCTCTGGAGTTTTACCAGAAATGCAAAGCGGCTGACGTCAATCCGATCATCGGTTACGAGGCCTACATCGCGCCCGGAAAGCGGACCGACCGCAGCGCGAGCCGCATGAAGGAAGCCAGCTTCCACCTGACCCTGCTGGCCCAGAACAAAACCGGCTTTCAAAACCTGATCAAGATGGCCTCTTCGGCCTATCTGGAAGGGTTCTACTACAAGCCGCGAATCGACAAGGACCTGCTCGAAGCCCACAGCGAGGGGATCATCTGTCTGTCCGGCTGCGCGTCGAGCGAACTGTCGCACTACCTGCTCAGTGAAAATCACAAAGAAGCCGAGCAATTGCTCCGCTGGTACGAAAAGACCTTCGGCGACAGGCTCTATCTCGAGATTCAGGATTCCGGCGTGCAGATCCAGAAGGACTGCATGGAGCGGACGATTGAACTGGCCGACCGGTTCGGATTTCCTCTCGTCGCCACCAACGACGCCCACTATCTCAATCAGGAAGACGCCGGCTCCCACGAAGTTCTGCTCTGCGTGAATACCCGCACGACCATGCAGAACGAAAAGCGGATGAAGCTCGACAGTTGCGAGTTTCATCTCCGCACGCCAGAGGAAATGTACAACGCCTTTCCGCACTGCCCCGATGCCGTCGGCCGCAGCCAGGAAATCGCCGATCGCTGCGACATCGATCTCGATCTCACCGCGCGCCACTATCCAGTATTCCAGCCGCCCGAAGGCAAGACCGACGTCACCTTTCTTCGCGAGCTCTGCGAGAAGGGCCTCCAGTGGCGTTACGGGGATCAGCCGGCTCAGGTTTATTATGACCGGCTCGAGATCGAACTTGGCGTCATCGAGAAGATGGGCTACAGCAGCTACTTCCTCATCGTCTGGGACTTCGCCCGCTTCGCCCGCGAGAAGGGCATCCCCTGCACCGCCCGTGGTTCGGCCTGCGGAGCTCTGGTCGCCTATCTACTCGGACTCGGCGATGTCTGTCCGATTCAGTACGACCTGCTCTTCGAACGATTCCTCGACCCGAGTCGCTCCGAAGCGCCCGATATCGATATCGACTTCTGCCGCGATCGCCGGCAGTGGGTCATCGATTACGTGAAGGAGAAGTACGGCGAGGAGAGTGTCGCCCAGATCGGCACTTTCGGAACGCTCAAGGCCAAAGCCGCTCTCCGCGATGTCGGCCGCGCCCTGGATGTCCCGCTGCATCGGGTCAACGAAATCGCCAAGATGGTGCCCGAACAGCTCGGCATCAAACTCAAAGACGCCATCGAATCGACCGCGGAACTCAGAGAGCAGTACGACTCCGATCCACAGATCAAGGAGATGCTCGACTTCGCCATGGCGCTGGAAGGGCTCGCCCGGAACGTCGGGACGCACGCCGCCGGCGTGGTGATTGGCGACCGCCCGCTCGATGAATACATCCCTCTGCAGCGGATCACCGGCAAGACCGACATCATCACGCAGTGGACCGACGTCGAAACCGCCGGCCTGCTCAAGATGGACTTCCTCGGCCTGCGAAACCTGTCGATTCTCGACAAAGCCGTGCAGAACGTCCGCGAGAACTATCCAGATTTCAACATGCGGCCCATCGACTTCCCGCTCGATGACCAGAAGACCTTCGCCCTGCTCCAGCGCGGCGAAACCAAGGGGATCTTCCAGCTCGAATCGGGCGGCATGCGGGACCTGCTGACCAAGATGAAGCCGGACAAATTCGCCGACATCATCGCCACCTCTGCCCTTTATCGCCCCGGTCCCCTGGAAGGGGGGATGGTGATGACCTATGTCGAGGTGAAACACGGGCGGCAACCGGTGCCGAAGGTTCACCCGCTGGTCGACGAAGTGCTCGCCGAGACCTACGGCGTCATGGTCTACCAGGAACAGGTCATGCGGATTCTCAACCGCGTCGGGGGCATCGAGCTTTCTGCCGCGTACCGCTGTATTAAGGCGATCAGTAAGAAGAAGCTCGAAATCATCGCGGTGAACAAGGAGAAGTTCATCGAGGGTGCCCAGGAAAAGGAGATGTCCAAGGACAAGGCCGAGGAACTCTGGGGGCTCATTGAGAAATTCGCCGGGTACGGCTTCAATAAGTCGCACAGCACCGCGTACGGGGCCATCGCCTATCAGACCGCTTACCTGAAAGCCCACTTCCCCAAGGAGTTCATGGCGGCTCTGCTTTCCTGCGGCATGGAGAGTTCCGAGCGGATGGCGGAACATACCGACGACTGCCGCCGCATGAAGATCGACATCGTCCCGCCCGATCTCAACATGTCCGACGTCGAATTCAAAGTCGTCGGCGACAAGGTCGCCTTCGGGCTCGGAGCCATCAAAGGGGTCGGCGAAGGGGCGGTCTCCGAAATCGTCGCGGAGCGCGAAGCCAACGGCAAGTTCACCAACATCTTTGACCTCTGTGAACGCGTCGACCCCAAGGCGCTCACCAAGAGCGTGCTCGAAATCCTGATCAAAGCCGGCGCTCTCGACAGCTTCGGCCCCAACCGGGAACAGCACATGCTCGCCATGGAAACCGCCGTTCAGATGGCGGCTCGCAAGCACCGCGATAAAGCCCGCGGTCAGAAGAGTCTTTTCGGAGGAGCAGCCAGTGCCGAAGTCGCTGAGTCCGTCGCCGGCGTCGTGCCCGATGCTCCCGACTGGACGCACGCGCAGAAGCTCGCCTACGAAAAAGAGATCTTCGGCTTCTATCTCACGTCGCATCCGTTGACCGAATTCGCCGACGAGATTACGCCGCTCGTGTCACACACGACGAAGGAGCTCGGCGAGATTGAGGACTCGATGGAAGTCCTGGTCGGCGGGATGATTTCGTCGATCAAGAAAGCGACGACCCGCAATCCGTCCCGCAACGGCAACAGCAAGTACGTGAACTTCGACCTGGAAGATGCGAACGGCGTCGTCCGCTGCATCATGTGGCCCGACGATTACTCCCGCTATCAGGAAATGGTCGTCGCCGACGAAATCTGCATCATCGCCGGCCGCGTCGACCGCCGCGGCCGCGAGCCGAACCTGATCGTCAACAAACTCATGACGATCGAATCGGCCCAGAAGCAGATGACGCAGCACCTGGCGCTGAAGTTCCAGCACGGCTTCCACACCGAAAACGACATGAAACAGGTCCGCCGCATCCTCGACCACCACCCCGGCAACACCAACGTCGTCATCGTCGTCGAAGCCCCCGACGAATCCAACCCCGACTTCCTCACCCGCACCACACTGGGCTCGCCAACACTCTCGGTGACGGTCTCAACCAGGTTGCGCGAAGAACTGAACCAGGTGCTGGGCGAATCGTTTTATCGAGTGCATGTGTCGGCCCCGAAGAAGAAACGGGACGGGTAATAAGGTAACCACCAAACGGGAGTTCGAAGGCGGTAGGCCAGGCACCGCTTGAACTAATCGTCCCTCTCGGCAACAGAACGCAAGATGGTTCACCCCACAGATCCCACTGAAGTACTCCACGCGTTCTTCGCGGCGATGTATGATTGGGAGAGTCAAACGTCCCGCCTCTGTGACATCCGTATCGATTTTCTCCGAAACAATTCTCCTGCCCCCGGAACATCTCCTCATGCCGACTGGAAGGCATGGATGCTACGATACCGCGAGATTTTCGATGACTATTGCATTCCACCCGCGAAAGCGAGAGATCCGTTCCTTAATACGCCTTCATCCTATGCGCCAACCTCAGCGGCCCTATCTCGAGTTGAGGAGGTTAGTCCGACAAAGAGAGTGTTCTTCTTCGACAGTCTCCACGGCATCTTTTTCAACATGGCATTCGAACTGATTTTGACAAGCGGAGGCGAATGGAAGATTTCGAATAGATTTCGAGTCAATCGCCGGGGAGAATTAACGCCTGAAAGCATCTGACTAAGGCGCCGGGTGCCAATGGGCACGTGCCTGGCATTAGTCCGCAGGTCAGGCCCCGCCGGGTGCCACTGGCTCCGCCAGTGAAATTTCAAATGGAGGGCTGCCCCAACAAGCGCACTGGCAAAGCCAGTGGCACCCAGCGAAAGGAAGCTCAAAGCCCGTAGGTCAGGCACCGCCTGACGCGGTTGCTTCGAGCAACGTCCACTTCTCGTCAGGCAGGGCCTGACCTACTTAACTGGCGCAACGCATGCATTTCCTCAAAAGAGCGCAAAGCTAAAAGGGGTTTAATATCGGGTCAGAGGAACGATGGCTGACTGAGATCGCCTCGTTGTCACTTCGTTAGGAAGTCGCGTATGATTGAGTTTCCATTTGAACACAACAAGAGTTATGTCGACGAGATCTTTCGGTTCCTTGCCAGCCCGGGAGGATTTCAGGAGGGGGCATTTTCGGAAAAGCTTCCGACAGTGGGAGTTACTGTCATCAGTGGCTCGCGATGGCTTGCCAATTGTTCTGGATTTGAGATCTACCAAGATCCGGACGCGAAATGCGCAAGAATTGAGGAACTCTCTTGGTCTGACATCATGAAAGAAGACGATCATTTACAATTGGCGTTCGCGAGAGAGAATCGTGACTTAAGTTTGAGCATCAGTAGTTGGTTGTCTGGCGTCCTTCCCGTTTTGTATAATGATATTGATCGCAAATTTGGGGACAACCTTCCCCGGTTCATTATAGATGACATCTCGGGATTTATGTATTCCTGTGTCATTTTCCGGTCGGCGGTTGGGAACTCGCCATGCATAAACAACCTTATGTTTCAGTGTTATCTTGCGAATGGTTATCCATGTGGATGGTCAGGCGCATATCCTGATGGGCAAATGGTTGTGTACTCTGCGACTCCCTAGGCCAGGCACCGCCTGACGCGTTTGCTTCGAGAAACGTCCACTTCTCGTCAGGCAATGCCTGACCTACTCCACTGCGACGATTTCTTCGGATGGTCCCACCTATTAAATGAATAAGCATGAATAGCAGAAATGTACACCTAGACGCCTGGTCGGTTCCGCCCGTAATGTTAACTTCTTCGTATGTCACCTCTATACACAAGGCGAGGGAGGGGATGGCGAGGCAGGATACTGTTCGATGCAGAGGGCTGAAGGTTTGCAGTGTCGATGCTGGTTCCGATTTTCTCGTATTGCACTTGGGGGATAACAACGTATTACGGATCTTTTGCGATAGTGCGTGGGTGGGATGGGAGATTGTTGAAGCGGTAGATCACGTTGGCTTTCAGGATGCGGCTGTATGGGATTTAGAGTACGAACTCCTAGGGGAAGTTAGGAGACGTCCATTTCAAAGGAAAATGCTGGTAGATCGGTTGCAGGGCCGAACTCTTAGGATGTTAACTGTGCTGGGGAAGTGCCTGTTCGTGGCTTTTGACCAGTTTCAATATATGTTTGAATCTCGTTTATGTTTGTCGGACAACAGGCATGTCCTGTTGTACAACGAAGAAAATGAATGAGTATCCCAGCGTTCGTGTGCCATGCTGTGTGTCACAACATTCCGACGTGTTTTGTCCGAGTTCTCCGGCCCGTGAAGCGAACCGCGATTTGATTTGCTGGCAAGGAAGATCGGCGCCTCGATTCATTAGCCACTTCCCGCATCTTCCCGGATTCATGCAAGCAGGGCAGGCATGGCCGGGCGGTGCCTGACCTACTTTTCCGAGACAGACGTTGCTGGCGTAAGCAGACCGATTCGCCATCGCAGCTCACCGTAGTTCCTGCCCGCCTTTTCTTTCTCCAGCAGTCCCTGAAAGACGAATCGCCGGGTGCCACTGGCTCCGCTAGTGAAATTTCAAATGGAGGCCTGCCCCAACGAGGGCACTGGCAAAGCCAGTGGCACCCAGCGAAAGGAAGCTCAAAGCCCGTAGGTCAGGCACCGCCTGACCTACGGTTGCTTCGAAGAATCTCCACTTCTCGTCAGGCAGTGCCGGCAGTGCCTGACCTACTTAACTTAGTTCTTATCATTGCCAATTAAACCGAGAGTCCGATGCCCGAAGATTTTTTGACCGCTCCGGAATTCCTCAAGCCTTTTCCAGATCCTGAGAATGTATTCCTGCGAGACGTGGAGCAGCATCATCGATATCTCTTACCTCTGGCAACACTGGATCTCTCAGCAGTCTCACCATACCTCGAAGGTACGATTCATTTCATTCAGCCAGTTGAACCTTATAACGGCGTTGTTGGAGAGAGTGGAGAAGAATACTTCAATCATTTCTGTCGGCCGAACTGGGTCGGATTTCAGTACGTCGAGGGGAAATGCGAGCTGCTCTGTGATTTCAAGTTTTTTGAAATGGCACAACTCGAATCCACGACTTCGCGCTCGCCGCGGGAGCAGAAAGCATTCGAGCAATTGCAGGACCACTACAACGGGATCCATTCCGAATACCGTAATTCAAAGGATCGCTTCCGATCCTATGGGGCTCTGTATCATCCCAGCCTGAATCCACCATTTGAACGTTCGGAACGTTTGGAGCTGTTGACACTTCTGGGTGGGGAGAGTGAATCCTTTAGCTGCAATTGGGCGGCTCTTGAGGACATGCCTCTGGTTCGCCATTCCCCCGAACACTCGGTTCCGATTCTACCCGATGGTCGCGAGTTCATCTTCATAGGAGAGTTGAGCACAATGCACTATATTTGGGACGCCCCAGACTGCCAACTGCTGCTTTTCTACGACTCGCTCACTCGCATTGCATTGACGACCTTTGACTGGAGTTGACTCGATCACTCATTGCTGGGGAACGGCTTTCCCCGGCTAAATCGGGCAGGCTCCCGCCTGCCTTCCCCGAACTCCAGAGTCTAGGATGGTGAAAAGGCTAAACACCGTATCTCGCTCCGCCGGGTGCCACTGGCATTCCCCCCGCTTTTCGTCCAAGTTTGTGCGCCCCTGATAGTTCGACGTCCACTGGCAGAGCCAGTGGCACACGAAGGATGGCATTTGTGGATGTTTCGGGGTGGCACTGGCTTTGCCAGTGCTCGTTGATCAATTGAAGGCTGTGATCCGAGATCCGCAGGGGGCGCGGCGAGAGCCTGTCAACATCCGCGCACCAGAGTTAGAATCGCGTGAGATCCCCTAATGAGGAGAACTCACCCTGCATCGCGATCTCCTCTACGGAACCCTGTTCTCGCTGCTCGCGATCGGAACCGCTTTCCTGGCTTCGCGGGGTGGGTGGTACGTCGTCCTTGTATGGCCTGCGATTTCTTTCAGCACCGTGGCCGTCGCCTATCTGAGCGGCAACGCAGCTGTGTTCGGGAAACGAAGCGACGGATCGCGGCACTGGGCGTCGACCATGCTTCTCTTGCCCTATCTTCTGTTCGCACACGCGGTCTGGGCCGCCCAGGTGGCGCTTTCCAGCGAAGCTGCAGCGAACAACGTCGATCCGGCTCTGATCATCTCTCGCCGTCTGCGGGGAAACGAATACCCCGACGATGTTGGCCTCATCTGCGATCTGACGTGCGAACTGTCCGACCCTCGCTTGGTCCGCTCACGATCGACCTATCGCTGCCATCCGATCCTCGACGCAGGAACGGTTTCCGCGGCCGAGCTGATCGCCTTCGCAAAAACAGTTCCCCCCACGGACCAGGGTGCCGTACTTATTCATTGCGCCAACGGGCACGGTCGAACGGGAATGTTCGCCGCCATCTGGCTGATCGTCCACGGCTACGCCCCATCGGCTGAGGAGGCCATCGCTTTGCTCAAGACGGCCCGCCCCGGCGTCCGCCTGCGGCCGAGGCAATTTAAAGTCGTGGCGGAAGCAGGTGAGATTCTCTGCGAAAATGAAAACCAGCCGTAGGTCAGGCACCGCCTGTCGCCAAGTGGTCGTCGCTCGAAGCAACCGTGCCAGGCAGTGCCTGACCTACTTTTCCGAGACAGACGTTGCTGGCGTAAGCAGACCGATTCGCCATCGCAGCTCACCGTAGTTCCTGCCCGCCTTGTCTTTCTCCAGCAGTCCCTGAAAGACGAATCGCAGATTCTCGGGGTCGACGAGCAGTTGCTGATTGTTGCTGGCGCGGATCAGTTCGCCGTGGCTGATGTTGTCGGTCCAGGGCGGGACGTCGGGAGCCGGGGTGATGTTGCGGTTGCTGGCGAAGGGGTGGTCCCGCGTGACGGCGAGTGGCTGCCATGTGCCGTCGAGCCGGTCGGCGATGTAGGCTTTGAAGTACCGCTGCCCCTTCTCTTCGATCACTGTCAGATACTTGTCGAGCCCCTTGAGGCGATAGGTGTGGCTCGCTTCGAAGAATTCGCCTCGCAGCGCCAGTTCACAATGGCTGAAGCCGTGCGGGAAGTCTTCGAGCCGTGTCCATAACCGCCACAGGCGACCGTCGAGGCTCGTGATAAACAGATACGCCCGCTCGTCGTCGCAGATAATCCAGTAGTCGAGGCCGCCAACTTTGCGCGGATCGTCCGCGCCACCATCGAGCATCGGCTGAGCCGGAGTCCACGACTGGGGATTGCTGATTTCTTTCGTCGTCGAATACGCGACCCACATCTTATTCGCGTTCGGCATCCCGGCCTGATAGACCAGATACCAGCACTCGTGCGGCTCAAAGTAGAAGACCTGCGGAGCCCCGAAGTACTTGCTTTCACTGACCGGCAGCAGCGTCCGCTTCGACGCGTTCGCCTCCTCCCAGTTCGCGAACGAGCAATACTCAATCGCCGTCCGCCCGGGCAGTTTGACCGTCATAAAGACATGCCAGCGGCCGTCGTGAAACACGATCGTGGGATCCTTCTGCGCCCGACTCGGCTCCACGTCGCGAACTTCGGGGGCGATCAGCGGGGCACTGTATTCCCATTGAGCCGGCAGAGTGAACTCCGCGGCAGCCTCGTCGCGCGTCTGCCCCGCAACGGTCCCGGCGAGTTGTGTCAACATGATGACCAGACAGGCACTCCACCACCGTAGACTTCGCATCTTTCTGACTCCCCTGTTCAACATGGTCACTCCTGTGGTGTGCTGGCTTGGAACCTGGGATGTATGACTCCAAGGGTTTCAACCAGATGATGCAATAGACTGGCCATTTCTCGTAACGAGGCGGATCATGTCCCTTCGCCCCCTTCAGGGGGAGAAGGTGCCCGAAGGGCGGATGAGGGGGCGATCAACCAGCGATGTTCAATACAAATGAGAAGCAGCGGCCCGTGAAGCAGGTCACCCGCATTTCCCCCTCACCTTAACCCTCTCCCCCAGGATGGCGAGGGAACTCCGAATTCCTGACATTCTCCGATCATTGAACCAGCAGGTCCGTCGTCACCTTTGAGATCGCACTGCCGGGCAGGCCAGCAGTGGCCCCCGACGCTCTGTCTTACTCGGATGCGTCCTCTGCTAACGGCGTCTTTCCGGCGGAGACGTCGAGGAGGAACTGGGCGAAGTCCTTCTGTTTCTGCTCGTCTTTTCCGAAGGAGCCGTGGGTGCCCGGGTATTCCCGGTAGATGATCTCGCTGGCCGGCTGTCTGGCGTATTTGATCATCATCGAGACAAACAGTTCGTTCTCTTCCTGGCGGGAGGGATAGTCGTTGTCGCCGCACTGAATGAAGATCGGGAACGGCGTCTTTCGCACGTGGTAGAGCGGAGCGAACTCGTCGCAGAGGCCACAGCTCGCGGCAAGGCCCCGTTCCTTTCGCACGGTGAAGTGCGTGATCATGTGGCCGCTGATCGGCAGCAGTCCGGCAATGCGATCGACATCGACGCCGCGGGCATCGAGCCAGCTTTTGTCCATTGTGATCATCGCGGCCAGATAACTCCCGGCTGACATCCCGCCGACGAAAATCCGGTTCGGGTCGCCGCCGTATTGTTCGATGTTCTTGAACGTCCACGCCAGAGCATCGGCTGCGTCATTCAGATAGTCGGGGCACTGTGCCTTCGGATTCAGTCGATAGGAGGGAGCCACCAGACAGACGCCCTGCTCCGTCAGATCCGGCCCGCCCCGCCGCCCACCCGTCAGTCCACCGCCGTGGAAGTAGACGAGCACCGGAAACTTCTCGGCTGTCTCGTCCGGCAGATGAATATCAAGCCGGCACTGCTCCTGCTGATACTCCGTGCCATTTTCAGGACCATAGTAGATCCCCTCATGCACTTCGCCCGCCGAACACGTCGTAGCAAACGCAACGGTCAGAAGCAGACAGAACAAAGCAGAACGTGTCATCAGGAACTCGCTTTCGTCGGAACACAGTCAGTCGGAATCATCAGCGTGAAACTCGTCTTCTCGATAACATTATCGTGTCCGGACACGCCGAAGGATGCAATTCTCTGGCAGATGTTGTTCAATGTTCGGGAGTCTGACCACACTCACATCTAGCCGCCGGGAAGAGTCGCATGAAATTCGTCACACCGTCGATCCTTTCACTCTTGCTCGGGTTCATCATTTCCTGCTCGTCCCTCTCAGCCGAGCCACTCTCCGTGCATGCCGACTTCGAAGGAGGCTCGGTTCATCTCCTCGAGATTGATCAGAACTCCCGCAGTCTCACCTTCACGCCCGGCGGTGATCCTGCTCGCGGATGGCCCTGCTGGTGGTATTTTCGAATTGATGGTCTCACGCCCGGGGAACCGGTCACGCTGAAGCTTCGCGGGTCCACGGCGGCAGTCGAATCTCGTAAGCCGTTGTCGTCGGTCTGGGCGATGCCGAAGCAGGCGACGTTTTCGGTCGATGGCACCGAATGGCGGCACACGGAGCCGGGGCAGCGCGTCGAGGAGGCGATGGTCTATACGCTCGCCGTCGATGCGACTTCGGTGTACGTCGCCTGGGGTCCGCCATATACGCCGAGCATGGCGGCTGAATTCGTGCGTTCAATCAGCGAGACATCGCCGCATGCCACGGCGACTGAGCTGTGCCGGTCGCGGGAAGGACGTGTTGTTCCGATGCTGCACGTGAAGGAGGGGGATCGCCCCGACGAGGAACGGTTCGGCGTCTGGGTGCAGGCTCGGCAGCATGCCTGGGAAAGCGGTTCGAGCTGGGTCGCTCAGGGGTTCGGCGAGTGGCTGTTGAGTGAGGAACCGGACGCCGCGTGGCTGCGGCAGCATGCGGAGATCTTTCTGGTGCCGATTATGGACATCGACAACACGGCGACCGGCAACGGCGGGAAGGATGCGTTGCCGCGGGATCACAACCGGGACTGGTCGGCCGAGCCGCACTGGAAGGAGATCATCGCGGCTCAACGGAAAGTCAGCGATCTGATTTCGGAAGACCGGATGGACGTCTTCCTCGACCTGCACAACCCCGCCCCGGGCGATCCGACGTTCTTCTACATTCTGCCGGAGGAGATGCTGAAAGAATCGACGGTCAAGCTGCGAGATCGATTCCTCGCACTCGCCTATCAGCGAATCAGCAAAGCCGAACCCCGCATTCCGATGAGCAGCAAACCGAAGATCACAGGCACGAGCTATCACCCCCTCTGGCGACAGATCAGCACCAACTGGGTCAGCATGCACGGCAATCCCGACACCCTCAGCGTCTGCCTGGAAACCGGCTGGAACTTCACGAACAGCACAACCGAAGGCTACCGAGCCGTGGGAGCGGGCCTGGCAGCAACCGTGCGGGAATTTCTGGCGGAGCGGGCGCGGGAGGAGTAGTCTCGTGCGCCCACAGGTCCAGTGCTCCCTTAGGCCCGGCAGGTGGATCGCCAGCGTATCTGCTCACGTCATCCACACTGCCGCTGCACCCAGTCGACCACATAGTCGGAATATGCATCCCAGATTTCAGGAAATCGGGTGACGTTGGGAATGTGGTTCACCTCGAGTAAATGCGGTTCGCCATCAGCCGTGATGATGTAATCATTCGCGGCGATTTCGAGTCCGAGCCCTTTCGCGATGTTTCGCGTATCTTCAACGAGGCGGGGATCAGCCTGCATGAAGGATGCGGTTGGATGATGAATCGACTTCAGCCATCCGTCGCCTTCGAGTTTGATCTGCCAATGTCGGTCACCAATCATGACGAGCCGGACCGCATCGCCCTCCAGATAATGCTCGATGATCGACGGCTCGCTGGTCTGATAGCGGCCCGTAAACCGCGTTTTATTCTCGCCGCAGTGCCAGTCCCCCCACTTCGCCACGCGTTCAACATCTGTCTTGTATTCCGTGGACGCGGTGGCGAATCCCCGAGACGGCCCCCCATACGCGGTCAACTGCAGTCACTGAGACGCTTCCGATTCAGGAGCGACAGTGACTCCTGGCGTTCAACCTGAGTCGTCCGCCGGTTCTGCCTTATCCTTCGCAGTTCATTCGAGTATGATTCGCCGGAGTCCCAAACCGGAGGACGAACGAATGACGCTCGAACGATTCCATCTCTACCGCACGCTTGCGATGGTTCTGGCGGGAGGTGTAGGAGCGCTGGTCGGCGCCGTTCTGATGCAGCCTTTTCAACTTTCGCCGTCGCTGAGAAACACCGTCCTGTATTCCTGTGTGCTGGTCGGGCCGGCTCTGGTCTTCTTTCTGTTCCGTCGCGTCACGGTCACTTGCACCGAGTGCCACACCCCTCTGAGGATCACACGTCGGTTCGGTCTGGCGATCGGATACTGGTGCGATTCCTGCGAACGGGATCCTTCCGCCGAATCAGAAGAGCAGACGGAGCTGTTTTCGACGAGCATCTATGACTCGCCGCCCAATCCGAATCATCTACCGCAGACGGTTGCGAAGTTTGCCGCACTGCTGGGAATGGTGGTCTGCTACTGGTACTTCAATTCCTACGAGGTCCCGGTCGACGAAGGCGCCCTGGTGTGGATATGGCTGGTCATCATCGCGGCAGTCTGGGGAATCGCCTGGGGCATCACGCGCGAGCTGACCGCCCGGAAATGTCCGAAGTGTGGAGGAAAGCTGTTCTATCAGAAGCGAGGCTATCAGCAGAAGCTCGGCTTCCGCTGTCGTTCCTGCAAGCACTTCATTGATCTTCGAAGCGACTACGACCGGAATCCTTCCACGGCCCCGTAAGCTCACCCCAATCCGAACCAGCGGCGTTTCTTCGCCACGTTCTTTCGTTTCGGATTCAGCACCGTGGCGGCCTGATTCTTCTCCAGCAGATCTTCGAGCGGCTCGGCTCCTTTCTGGAGCTTCAGGTCCATCTCTTCCCGATAGAGCGGCACGAGGTTAAAGAAGGAAATCGAGGTCTCATCGTCGGCTGTCATCTGGAAGAAGTCGGTGTCTTTCCAGTACGGCGGCGAGAGCATGACGCCGATGAAGTTCGTGTCGGCGATCGGTTCGGCCGGGTCGCCGTTGGGAATCGTATGCCCCCAGCCGATCCAGGTGTTGTACTGGTGCGGCATGCGGCCGATCATCTTCAGCCAGCGAAGAGGCCAGTAGTGATTTTCGTTGTCCCAGTCGGACTGTTTCATCGGCCACTTCGCCGGCAGGTTAATCATCAGCTCGACATGGCTCATCGATTCGAGACCAGCCGGAACGTTCATCGGCTTGTCGCTCACGCCGCTCGTCACCAGCGTATGAAAGGGGCGATCGTCCGTCGGCGGAAATTGCAGGACATCCAGATGAACGAGATCGGAGACGATCTCGTGGTAGACCATTTCGCACGCTCCGAGATGTTTCTCCAAATGAGCGGTGATGGCTTCCAGATGAACGCCCACGTTGTCGGGCGGATGGATGCCCGGTTCTGCAGCCTGGTGACGGTAGATTGGACTGCCGGATTCCGAACGTTCCTCATCGATCATGGGGCTTCTCCCTCTGGACAGTGTCTGAACAAATGGAGTGTAACCCGCCTCGATACAGGAGGAAACATATGTCAGATCGCTTTCGCGATCAGAGCGCGTTATCGTGATTCGTCGATGCTGTTCAACAACCGATAACTTCTCGCCCCCATCGTGAGGCATTCCGGAGATCGACTCGATGCGACTGATGTTCGCGATCCTTTGCATGCACATGATCGTCCCCCTTCTGGAGGCGGCTGCCCCTCGTGACGCCGCGGCTCCTCCGAACGTCGTCATCTTCATCACCGACGATGAAAGCTGGCTGGAGCGGAGCGCGTATGGCTGGTCGACGCTGCCGACGCCGGCGTTTGATCGCGTGGCCCGCGAAGGTGTGCTGTTCACGCACGGTTACACGTCGGCTCCGAGTTGTGCTCCGTCGCGGGCGTCGCTGCTGACGGGCCGGAACTTCTGGGAGCTCGAACAGGGGGCGTTCATCCAGGCGTGGCTCCCGAAGAAGTTCCCCGTCCTCCCGGATCTGTTGAAGGAGGCGGGGTATCACGTCGGGCACACCGGCAAGGGCTGGGGCCCGGGCGTTTTCCCGACCGAGGGACACGGCAAAGATTCCGCAGGGACGCACTACAATCGGATCCGGTTCGCTCATCCGGAAGCGGGAACGAGTGGAATCGACTACGCCGCGAACTTCGTGAAGTTCCTCAATCAACGTCCGGTCGACGCCCCGTTCTTCTTCTGGGTCGGCGTTGTTGAACCGCACGGTCCATGGGCCGAGAACAACTGGCAGAAACTGTTGAAGACCGGCTTCCCAACCGAAGAGGTCCCCGTTCCCGGATTCCTGCCGAATACCCCAGGCATCCGTCGCGAGCGGGCGAACATTCTTTATGAAATCCATTATGCCGATCTGCGGCTGGCTGAGATTCTCCAGGTTCTCGAAGAACAGGGCGAACTCGACAACACGCTGCTCATCGTCACCTCCGACAACGGCACGGCGATTCCGCGTTCGAAGGCGTCGCCGTACGACTGGGGCGTGCACGAGCCGCTGGCGATCATGTGGCCGAAAAGTGTCCCCTCCGGCCGCGTGGTCGAGGACTTCGTCAACTTCCCCGATCTGGCTCCCACGATTCTCGAAAGCGCGGGAGTGGACATCCCCGAAGGCATGTCAGGCCGCAGCATTCTGGACCTGCTCAAGTCTGACAAAGAGGGCTGGGTCGAAGAGGATCGCGACTTCGTCGTGACGGGCCTCGAATGGCATGGCGAGTTCGACCCGATCAACCTGAGTCATCGGACGATTCGCGACAAACGCTACGCCTACATCCGCAACTTCCACGAAAACCCGGGCCAGGATCAGGATGCGACTCTGTTTCTGCCGGACGCCCAGTTCGATGAAACCGCGAAGACGGCTCCGTTGAGTCAACTCTTGTTGAAACATCCGAACGCCCCCCAACTCGCCACCTACAAGGCGGCTCTTCTCGGCCCGCGTCAGCTGGAAGAACTTTACGACCTCGAAGCCGATCCGTGGCAACTGACCAACCAGATCGACAATCCGGAGTTCGCCGAGATCCGCGATCGCCTCAAAGCGAAGATGCACGAGTATCAGCTGCAGACGGACGATCCGCGAGCGACGGGCGAAATGGAACTCTTCGAAGAAACCCGGGAGTTCGTGCAGGACCGCAAACGCAAAGGCTACAGCCGCACGAAATCGGTGAAGTAAGAGAGCAACGGACAGAACGGTGGGTAGCCCCGGTTGCTCCGCTACCGGGGCCGACGAAGTCGGCAGGAGGTTGCACGTTCCCGCGAGGTCGCACAACAGCCGGAGCCTGTCATCCAACCGTCGGGAGCCTGCCCCCGGCCTCAGATATCGAACTCGGACAAGAGCGCAAGGAACTCGGCATCCGTCATGGGAGCGACGATCCTCAAGGTGATGGCATCGTCTGCGTAGTCAACAGGAGCGCCCATCCCTCCCATGAACCCTGCCCCTCCGTACTCTCGGCGTTCGTAAAGAATCATCCGGGAGTCAAAGGGATTCATGTGAGAGTTTTCCGACTCATAGCGAGCCGCGAGATCATCCCGCCCACTGGTTTTGACAAGGGCTGTCGCCAGGATCCGCTTGTTAAAGAGACTGGAATTCCAACAGCCAAACATGTGACGAAACGGAAGTTCATTCTGTGTCAGCGACGACTCGCGTTGGCGCGTCGCCGTTTGCACGACTTCCCTCACAATCTCATGGGCCTGTTCGTTTTCCAGGTGAGATAACACGAGCAGACACGAAAAGATCTTCAATCGAAGACCATCGACAGATGGATTCCGAAGGGGATCGCCCCGGTCGCCGAATCGCTCTCCAAACAAACCCGGAGCAGAGATCGAGTCCGGAGGCTCGACCGTGCGATCGGCGAAAGAAGCGTACGCCTCGTGATAGGCCGGCAAGTCGTCAACGATCGCATCGCGCAGGAGCTTTGCAGTTCGCTGTGGATGAGTGCGTGCCTCGTGCAGGACTTTCAGGAATCGACGGTTACTCAGAATTTGAACAACCGCTCGCGTATGGTGGCGAGGATCGATCCCTTCGAAGTCGGTATGTGAGATCCCATTTTCGAGGGCGAATTTCCCCTTCGACAGCATGTAGTCGCTTCTGAGATAAGGATCGAGGGACACGAGCAGGGCGATCGACTCTTCGTGGCTCTCACCTCGCAACTGGTCGATCAATTCGATCCGCTGCTGGCGACGGTCATCACGGTATTTTTTGAGCCGGGCCTGCTGTTCCTGTTCTTCAGTCTGCGCCGACTGCTGGGGAGTTTCGACTGGCTCTTTGGCTTGAGGCTGGTCGTTCGTGCGGAACAGATACAGGAGGGAGAACAGGATCGCCAGAGCAAACGAAATGCGAGCCACCATAACCGAGCGTTCTCCGGGATCGGGTCTGTTATTAAGACAGAGCGAGTTCTACCCGACACGCCGGACTGGGTCTATGCGGTCTTCGGACGGAAGCAGCCCTACTCGGTTTCTTCCCGTTGCGGCTTGCGCATCGAGGGTGGTTTGTCGCCGAGGTATTGGTAGTAGGTGCACTCCAGGGGGCCGTTGAAGAGCTTGCGGCGGCGAGTGGCTCGCTGGCCGTAGAAGCGTTCAAAGTCGCGGGCGCCAACGAAGATGAAGAACGACCAGGTGCTCCAGGAATCGGTCACATCGGACAGGGTTTGCCAGACGGTGCGGGCTTCTTCGACGTCGTCGAGTCGCTGGCCGTACGGGGGGTTGGTGATCAGGACGCCATACTTGCGACTCGTCGTCAGGTCCTTGAGTTCCTGTTCCTGAAAGTGAATATCGTCAGCAACTCCGGCCATCCGGGCATTGTCGCGAGCGGTCTTCAGAATGCGGAAGTCTCGGTCGTGGGCGAGGATCGGGGCCATTTCGGAACGATCAATCAGGTCATGAGCCTCTTCGCGAGCCTTCGTCCAGATCTGACCCGGGAGATTGTTCCACTTCTCGCCGGCGAAGTTTCGGTTGAGGCCGGGGGCAATCTTCCGGCCGATCATGGCGGCTTCAATCGGAATGGTGCCACTGCCGCACATCGGATCGAGCAGAGCCCGGTCGCGTCTCCAGACACTGAGCTGAATCAGCGCGGCTGCCAGCGTTTCCCGCAGCGGAGCTTCCCCGGCCAGCTGGCGGTAACCACGACGATGGAGTCCTCCTCCACTGGTGTTGAGCCAGATCGTGCACTCATTGCTGCGGATCTCGAAATGGACGGGGACTTCGAATCCGGTTTCCGGTAAATCGCTGCCGTAGACTTCCTGCAACCGACTGGCGATCGCTTTCTTAGTCATGCCCTGGAGCGTCGGAACGCCGTGCAGTTTCGATTTCTGCGAGGCTCCTGTCACCGGAAACTGGGCATCGCGGGGGACATACTCCTCCCACGGAAGATCGCGAATGTTGTCGAAGAACTCGTCGAAATCGTTGGCCGGGAACCGGCCGATTTCGAGCAGCACACGGTTGGCTGTCCGCAGGAACAGATTGCAGCGGGCAATCGCTTCGGCGGGAGCTTCGAAGCTGACACGCCCGTCAACCTTCTGTTGCTCCCGGTAGCCAAGATCGGACAATTCCCGCCCGACCACCGCTTCGAGACCATAAACGCAAGTGATCGTCAGCCGCACGTTATTCATGAATATTATCAGTCGGAGGCGCGTCTTCGGACGCTGTGGAATGGGAAGAATCGACGCCGTCGTCGCGGCGATGCCAGACGGCGGCCAGCAAACAAACCAGCGCGATCGCAGCATAACCAATCGCAATCCCGGTCGCCGGGAAGGATCGCGCCGATTCGGGCGGAACCTGGGAAATCAGCCAGTAATCGAGGACATTTCCCTGCAATTGATACGCATGCATCAATCCGAGGAGCGTCAGAACAGCCGCCACCGCTGCCCAGAGACTGCTGGCGAAATATCGCCGATCGATCAGATTGGCCGCGACGGCCGAAAGAATCATACACGTAAAAATGTAACCGCGCTCGAGTGTGAGCAGACCTTCAATGAGGAACCCGTTGACCTCGGCAGCGGCGTTTCCGTCGAGGACCGCCTGAATGGTCGTCCCACCCGAAACCAGAAACGCACCGGACATCACCGTGGCTCCCCAGGCGGCGATGGCGGGAAACAATCCCATGGCGACAGCGGGGGCATGCTCGTTCGGCGTCGCCTGAAAGGCCTGAGCGGTAATGATAATTCCGATCCAGAGAACAATCGCCACGCCGGCTTCAATCGGCACAACAGCCGAAGCCAGTCCGATCAGTCCGCTGAAGCAGAGAACTGTGATCACGATTCCGTTCAGCGTCGAATAGCCGGCCCGGGCTCCGAGCTCCTTCCAGCCGGGATGTCCGATATAAATCGTCGTCGGGAAGCAACTGCCGAACAGAGCCGCGACAATGGTGCCGATGCCGTTGATCGCCATGGAAGAACCGGTGTGGAACGAATCCCCACCCGCTTCCGCCGATTCGATGTTCTGCATGCTGCCGATGATGTTGAAGAGTCCCATCGGAATGATCACCGACAGGTAACCGAGCCAGTTCGACCAGTCTTTCAGCGTCTCGACGATCTCGCCTCCCACGAATACCGGAAGGTAGAGCCCCACCCGTTCGAACTGTTCCGAGACCGCGGCCGTCGACATGACATTGCTCGCCAGCCATTGCGGAGCCTGCGGAAAGTATCCGGCTCCAAGGGTCAGCAGCCAGGCGGTTGCGGTTCCGATCAGCACGGCGACCAGCCCGCCGGGAAGTCCAAGTGGAAACCGGGCCCGGGCAAACAGCGCGAGGAGTAGAACACCGAGAGGCGGCATCGCGATCAGGGGCTTAAAGAAAATCTGCAGCGTAAATGTCATCGCAATGAAGCCAATTGCGATCCCGGCCAGCGTCGAGAGCAGAGCCGCCCTGGGTGTGTAGCGGCGAATGGCTCCGGCGAAGATCGCCCCGATCAGTTCAATCACGCCGCTGCCGAGACAGGCGATCAGTCCCATTCTCCAGGCCGCGACCGGATCCTGCGTTTCCAGATAAACCGGCAACATCACAAAGAAGACATACACCAGCAGCGAAGGGGTGTTAATGCCGTACGGCAGAGCGGTGATATCGTCGCGGCCGGTGCGGCGGGCCAGTCGATGCGCCTGCCACGCGTAAAAAATGTTGCCAATGAGGATGCTGGCCGCTGCCCCCGGGAAGATGTACTGGAACAGCAGATTCGAGTGCTCTCCGCTCATCCCGCACAGGCCGGCGCAGAGCCCGAGAATCAGCAGCAGCTGAACAATGTTGTCGATGAACAGGCCGAAGAAGCCATCAATATCGCGTTTGACAAACAACGGGTAGCGTGAAGACATAAGCCGCAGTCCCGGCAGCAATGGTGAGAAGAAGAGCGCAGTGGAGTCGTGAACCTGTCGGGCAGGCTCCCACCTGCCATCATCCGCGCAGGGGGGCGATCAGCCCCGGAGCTGGTCGTTCACTTCACCAGCGTGCGAAGTTTATTTCGCAGCGGCAGGCAGGAGCCTGCTCTCCTGTCGACGGTCACACCGACATTCGGCAACAGACCCTGAGACGACTTGCCCAGAGTAACCCCGGCCGGGATCAGTTTCCATGGACTTTGCGGTTGAAGATGGCCGGATCGAAGGGATCAACCGCCTGCTCGTTGCGAGCTTCCTGCAGCCGATCGCTCTCAATTTTATCGAGAATCTCATAGCCGGCCGGCATGACACCTGAACCGCCGGCTTCCTTCTCGGAACTGGCCTTCGGCTCGGTGGCTCGAACCACACGCTGTTGCTTTTCGAGTTCCTTCGCGACCCGATATGTCCAGAGTTCAAGCGTCTGCTTCTGGGCAGCGACCCTGGTGCCCGTCAACGCTTTCTTCCCGCGCCCGCCATGTTCCTCGTCCAGAATGGTCAACAGCGGACTCTTTCCTGGATCGAGCGGATCGATCTGCTGGAGGACCGAATTCAGATTCTCGTGGCTGTACCGCCGGGTATTGCCCCGAATGTTCCACAGTTGCGTCAGTCGGAAATCATTCGCAGCCGATGATCCATGACACGACGTATTGCTGCAGCCGTTGAGCAGAATCGGTTCGATCGTGAGCACATACTGACGGGCCAGCTCGGCATCGATCCCGCCAATCGGCTGGGCCGGATTGAATTCTTTCTCGATGAGCAGCTTGTCGAACGTCGACTTGGCTTCCTTACCGTCGTAGTCCGGCTTCGCGCTGGCCTTTTGAGCATCGAACTGACGGAGCAGTTTCCGGGCTCCGACATGATAGGACTGCAGGGCGAGCGCCGACTGCAGTTCCATTTCGGCTTCCGCAAACAGTTTGTTGACCAGACACCAGCGAGCAAGTTCGGTGTGCAGATCGGCGGTCGGACGGGTCATCCCGTCCCGCTGTTTGCGGTATGCCTCCTTGAGTGTGCGGGCATGGCAGGTGACGTGCGTGAACGGAATCGTGCTGCGTCCACTCGAGGTGACGAGCAGATACCCGCGATCAAGAATGCTGATCTGCCCGGTAAGCACCCGGCCATCGGTGAGGACAAGATGTCCCTCGGCCAGGAACGTCTCTTCCTCAAGATTCATATTCAGCGGCGGCTGAGCCGTGGTGACACAGATCGATACGCCCAGCAACAGCATCGTCGCAACGGACAGAGCAGCGATCGGCAGGGACTTCTTATTTGACGGTCTCATCGTCTTCACCTTTCCTGGCGGCGACTTCGAGGCGGGTCAGGTACTCGTGAGTGATGTCGTTGGGAACTTCATCTTCGGGCGGCCGGTAACTGAAGATGCCGGGATCGACGTGCGTGAGTCGCTTCACTTCGGTCAATTCCATCGCCAGCTGTGCGTAGTAGCCACTCTTGTCGGGATGCTTCTTCAGGCAGAAGTATCGCAGCGGGAACAGGTCGCCTTCGCGGATGAACAATCGCACCTTGTCCGGCCGGGTCGTGAAGTAGACGTCGGCTGCGAAATCGCTTTCGAATTCTTCACCGAGATCCGACTTCCACTCCCCTTCCAGCACGATGCACGCCTCCTGATTGAGAGCGACCCGTTTGGTGAGACGGAAGTCCATCAGCGATTCGAGTGTCGAGAGCAGACCGGGCAGGCCGCCCTGCATCTCGCGGGCCACATTCGGTTCCTGGGGCGTGATCTCAGCATCGCGGGCGAAGTCGGCCAGCCGCTGCAGGTCGACACGTTCAATCTGCAGCTTCCGGTCTTCCCGCGCACGGGGGGAAACGATGTCCCGCACCATCCAGATCACCTGACCATTAGAGACCTGCAGCATTCGGCCTTTGGTCTCTCCGATTTCCATTTCGAGATGCAGACGACAGCGGGCCTCCACGGCCTGCCAGTACTTTCCGGTACCTCGAAACGTCTCGTCGGGAGTTTGAATTATTTGCAAAACACTGGCCGAGATCGGACTCGTGTTATGGGTGAGGAGCAGCCGTGCCTGGCGGAGCAGCGAGTTGCCTTCGCGAATCTCCAGAGCAAGTTCGTCTGGATCGACTGCTTTCTCGGCCGGGTTTCCCTGCCAGGCCTGAGCGAACTGCTGCATGAGCCTCTGCGGTTCGGTGATGGCCGGGGACTGCTCGATCCGCTGATGAAGCCAGAAAAATGCGGCTCCCACGCAGATTGCGGCGGCTCCAACAGCCAATGTTAATCTGCGCAATATTTTCATGTTCGCCTGAAAATAACGGATTTTCCAAAGAATCGGGGCCGAAACGACCGACAAACAAGTTACGTGTTGCTGATTTTCCGTTCTGCGAAGACGAACAGTTCAAAGGTTCGTGATCACAGGCCCGAAGGGGCGGGGAGAAAGCGACGCGGAGTTTAAGACAGATACGAAATTCAAGTCGATGGCAATCTTCACGGGTGCATCAGGTCGCATTCGGTCTGTATCCGCTGCCGTGGCAAGAATTACTGAAAAGCCAACACAACCAGGTGTATTGTCAGGTCTGGCCACCGATCGGTTGGCAACAGGGATGTTGATTACCGACCGGAACGGAAATCTGGCGTCAGTCGTTCCCCTCCGGCCAACAACGAAAAAAGGACGAAAGATGAAGTACTATTTCCTGGCCTTAGGCACACTGGTCGTCGTGTGTGTCGGCTGCGCCGTGGATGGCCAGCAGGTGATCGACAAAGGCGAATATCACGCCCCCCCGGCGTCGATGATGACACGACCGGGCCCCATGGTGGACCTGCCGTACCCGGCAATCATGCCACCGCTGGCACCAAGTCCTGCGGAGATGATTCCGCGGACTTCGCAGGTTCGATTCGTCGGACCGCAGGGCATGATGGTCGGCTGGCAGATTCCGACCGGATTCGCCGAGAACCAGATGATGGCTCCGGGGCGGTACAACTTCCGCCAGGGTGCCACTTATCGCCTGAAGGCGACGAACGTCCCCGGTCGTGAAGGTCTGGTCCTGTACCCGACTCTGCAGGTTTATCCTGCTCACCCGACCACGGACGCTTACCTGACTCACAATAGCATTCCACTGCAGATTACCGACGAAGACCTCGACCAGATCGAGACCAACAACTTCGTCACCAAGGTCATCTACCTGCCGGAACCGAAGTTCCAGGAACTGGCCATCGCCGGTGTTGAGACCCTGGTTTCAACCCGCCTCGATCCGGGTGTCGATCCGGTCAGCGAAGCCGATCGCCGCGGAACCATTATGGCTGTGATGCGGATTGGTAACATGGACCTGGAAATGCCGGGTCAGGTCGACGAGATGATTCACGCTGTCGGCTACGTCAAGCCGGTCAACGGTGAAGCAGGTCAGTATGTCGAACCGATGCCGATCGGTCCTGCCGGTGTCGACTCCGCTGTGCCGAACGGCATGGTTATGGGTGGTCCTTCTTATCCAGGCATGCCGCCTTACAATCCAGTCGCCGGCGTCGGTGGAGTCCCCGCCTGGGGCAGCCCGCAGTCGGGTACTCCGATTGGCCTGGTCGGCCCGCCGCACCTGCCTTACGGTGGTCCTGCCGGTCTGAAGTCTCACACGATCTACAACAACACCAAGGTGGATGTCGGTCAGCCTGTTGACCACATGCGAGTCAGCGTCCGCCACGAGCCGGGTATCCGGATGCCGCATCCTGTGAAGGATATCGAGTACGTCGAAAAGCATCCGGTTCACGGACCGAACGACCTCTCGATCCCCGCCTGGTACGGCGGCGGAGCTCCCGGCGGACCGGGTGGACCAGGCGGAATGCCGGGTGGTGCCTACTGCCCACCGGGTTATCCACAAGGCCCTCCGCAGGGTTACCCCGCGGGTCAGTAATGTAAAAATGTCCGTTTCGCCGCCCGGTTTTACCGGGTGGCGAATCGCTATTTTCAGACCTTGACAGATCTTCTAAGTTACGCCTCCAAGACCGGCCACCCCATCCCTTCCTTCGCCGGTCCATCCTGTCACGGTTCCAACGAATTCTCCCGCATCATCCGATGCTTCGTCCCTTCCTGTGTGAATCCCTGCCATGAAATCGATCGTTCTCCCATTCCTGTCGGGATGTGGTTGTCTGCTCGCCGTTTGTGGAACAAGCGTCGCACAGCCGCAACTGCCGGAATCTCAGTATTACCAGCCGCTGAATCAGATGACGCCTCCGGGTGTCGCCGGTTTATGGGCCGGAGCTCTCGGCCGGGCCGACATGCACTACTTTCAGCCGGTCCAGGTGCGTCTGCCGAAAGGCGGCCAGGTGACGTTCTATCACCCCGAAACCCGCCAGCCGCTCACGGTGCCGTCTCCCGCTCAAGCCGGCTTCTTCGTCGGCCCCGTTTATCGATTCAAAATTTCGAACCTGCCCGACTTCCCGGGTGTGGAACTCTTCCCGACGATTGAACTCGTCGATCGGCTGCATCCGCCGCCCCATTTGCGGCAAAAGTATCCGATCCCGCTCGACCTGACTCAGGAAGACATCGAACTGGCCGTCCGCGATCAGCTCGTGACCAAGATCCTCTACATCGAACAACCCGATCTCGCTCTGCCTGAACCAGAAGGCGCACTGATTCGCGAAGAGAATATTCCGCAGAATCGCAATCTGATGAGTGAAGCCGACATGCGGGGCCGCCCGGTGATGATTCTCCGCATCGGCGGACGGATCCCGAGTCCACAGGAACTGGCCGATCCCCGGATCACGCCGCCAGCTCCAGTCGAGCAGCCCTTCGCCGTCACCGAACAACCCAAATGGGAACCAGCCAACCAGGGCTTCGCACCACCCGTCGAACAACCCGACGCCTTCTCCACCCCGGTGATTGAAGAAGACAACTAGTCGTTCTGGATGCGGAGGCGGTCAACCAGCGACATCGTCTTCAAATCAAGAACTCCTCGCACGGTGAAACGGGCCCTCCCGTCGGCTGCCCCACCCGGGCGGAAGAATCACTGATCGAGCCAGCGCCACACATCCTACCTCCGCAATCATCTCAGGATCGCATATCCCCTCCAGCACAGGGTATTCCCATGGTGAAGTTGAACCTTTCTCCTCAAACCCGGACCAGTCTCTTCCGCGTGGGTGTCGGACTCCTGCTGTGCGCTAACTACTCCTGCAGCAGCGGGGGCAAGAAAATGGTCAGCCAGGATCCGTTCCAGCACGAGATCCCCAAGTCGAAGCTGGCCGATCTTGAGAAGACGCAGGGCAACCACGAATTCCTGGCCTCGGCGGGAATTCCCTTCGACAAGGTTCCCGGCCAAACGCCTCCGCCGGCTCACCAGACAGCCTACAATCCTGTGATGCCCCAGCCGACGTCTGCCCAGGCCGCCGCGCAGTATCCCGGACAACTCGACACCGACGGCAAGATTCGCGTGAAGAGTGAATGGCCGGCACTGCCGGAGAAAACGATTGGCTACGCGGAGCCGGAATCTCCGACGAAGATGGCGGAAATGCCTGCTCTTCCCCCGGGTGGATACGAAAAGCCCCTCGGCGAAGGCGAAGCCTGGTATCACTCCATCGCGAAGAATGAAACCACCTCGAAACCAGCTTCGATGCCCGGATCAGAATCCGGTATCGTGCAGACGTCGTATCAGCAGAAGAAGCCAGAGACGGCTCCGGCGAAACCGGCAGCCGCTGATCCCGAATTCACTCCGGCCGAACCGCGTGTTCCTCTGAACGGAAAAGCGGCCGACATGCCGGCCTTTCGCGGCGGTCCCGCAGGCAATGCCTGCCCGCCCGGTGCTCCCTGCGCGCCTCCCTTTCCGGGAAGTGCGATGATCGATGGCAGCCCCGAAGCTTATCCCGATGAATACATCTGCGACGGAGGCGATCGCCGCCTTCCGGTGCACTATGCTCCGGGCGAGCGACATGGCCTCGACACCCAGGACACCATCGCGGAGTACCAGGACGATACCGGGGAACAACATCTGAAACCGACCAACGAAGTCTGCGTTTACGCTCCCCGATTCGGAGCCGTAAAAACTGTCGCTGGCGTTTCGATGGAACAAAGCGTCGACCGAGCTCTGGGTGCCTACGACTCCGTCAACGGGCTGGCGGTTAACACGCGGATGAAACCCGGCACCGAACAGCAGACCGAACAGGTTAACGCCGCTCGCGTGCGGTCCCGCGCCAGTGGTCTTGAAACCGAAGACACCACGCTTGGCGTGAATCAGGCCACCAAGACGGCTGATCACACCAAACTTGAAAACACAAATACTGACTACGCCTTCGCCGGGCAGATCGCCATGGAGAAGGTCGAATCTCCGGTCGCCTTCGATGGACGCGCCGCCGCCGTCGCCTGGACGCGCGAGCAGAGCCCGGTCATCGTCGCCGCCGACGTAGGTGGCTCTGAACTCTACAGCTGGTTTCGCTCCGAAGAACTCGTCGGTGTTGAAGACCGCAAGAAAGTCGGCGATCTGTACATCGACAAGCTGGCTGACAAAGCCGATGCCGAACCGGGTGATGTGATTACCTTCACCATCCGCTACCGAAATATCGGCGATCGTTCGCTGTTCAACGTGCAGATCATCGACAATCTCACGCCGCGACTCGAGTTCATCGAAGGTTCGGCAACGTCCGACCGCGATGGACGTCTGGTTGTCGAAGACAATGCCGAAGGCAGCCTGATCCTGAAATGGGAGATTTCCGAAGAAATCCAGGGCAAAACCGGCGGCATGGTCACGTTCAAAGCCCGTGTCCGCTAAACTCATCAGCTTGAATGGGCGTAAGCGAAGTGTCACAGGAGCACCGTAGGGCCGGTTTCGAACCGGCCGTTTCACGACATTTCCGCTGAAACCCCCGCCGGCTGAAAACCGGCCCTGCCCCGCCACTCAGCCGCAGATGCGTCCTATCTCCCCCGGAGCTGATTTGTGCTGTCGATTATCGTTCCCGTCTTCAATGAAGAAGAATCTCTGGCCGAACTTCGCCGCCAGATCGAGACCTCGTGCAGCAAGAATCAGATCGACTACGAAATCATTTTCGTCGACGACGGCTCCAGCGATCAGTCCTGGGCGATCATCGCCGGGCTCGCTCGAGATGATGAACGCATTTCCGGGATTCGCTTTCGTCGCAACTTCGGCAAAGCGGCCGCTCTGACGGCTGGCATGGATGCGGCTCGCGGCGAGTGGATCATGATGATGGACGCCGACCTGCAGGACGATCCGGAAGAGATCCCGCAGTTCCTCGCTAAGTCCGCAGAGGGCTACCAGGTCGTGAACGGCTGGAAACAGCGACGGCTCGACCCCTGGCACAAAGTCTACCCGAGTCGAGTCTTCAACTGGATGATCGGCCGTCTGACCGGACTCAAGCTCCACGACCACAACTGTGGACTGAAGCTGTTCCATTCCGATGTCGCCCGCGAGATTCACATCTACGGCGAACTGCATCGGTTTATTCCGGTCCTCGCCGCCGCCCGGGGATTCCG
The DNA here is from genome assembly GCF_022267515.1 of Rubinisphaera margarita. NCBI lineage: Bacteria > Pseudomonadati > Planctomycetota > Planctomycetia > Planctomycetales > Planctomycetaceae > Rubinisphaera > Rubinisphaera margarita. Next base: position 320,710 of record NZ_JAKFGB010000022.1, read on the forward strand.
CGTGACGGAGATTCCGGTTAACCATCGCCCCCGCGAGTTCGGATACTCCAAGTACGGCATCATCCGTTTTCTTCGCGGCTTCCTCGATCTGCTGACCGTCGTCTTTCTGATCGCCTACGGTCAACGGCCGCAGCACATGCTGGGCGCGATCGGACTGTTCTTCTTTGCCGTGGGCATCGCCGGCTTCTCGTATCTGAGCCTGCTCTGGATCGGCATGAATGTCTTCCATCTGCTGCCGGAACAGCCGATCGGAACTCGCCCGCTGTTAGCGTACTCCACGGCTGCGACGATCCTCGGCGCACAGGCGATGTCACTCGGACTGCTCGCCGAACTGATCGTCGCAAACACGGTGCAGAACAGGGCCACGTTCAGCATCCGTGAAACCGTGAAGCACGAGTAAGCTCGCACCGGTGACCAGCAGGCGTGGCCCCGAAAGAAAGCTAGGGCCACCGCCCCGAATAGGGCACGCGGTAGATGCGTTCTCCTGCGGCTGCGCCGCCCTGATAGCACAGCTATCAGGGCCACCCCTTAGGGTTGTCGACTGCATAGACAACTGAGAGTGGCAACGACTGTTTCCTGACAAGGAACCAACTGGCGTCGCCCGTTTGTTGCTTACTTCGAGGTCAGCTCAAAGTTGATCGGGTTCTCGCCCGGTTCGACCTTCTTCGAGAGGGCCATCTGGCCGTGGTATCGTTCCGGGATAATCTCCGGGCTCTCAGAAATGATATTCCCGTCGGCATCGGCGACCTCCCCGCCCGTTCGAATTCGAACCGTGTGCGGACCAACGGAAGCTCCTTTATGCCCCTGCTGATAGGTCAGTTCGTACTGGCCGCTCTCATCGGTCCGACCGAACGAACGCAGGCCGGGATCCATGGGAGTGAAAATAATCGAAGCATTCGGCACCGGCTTGCCGTCCAGTGTCACCGTGCCTTTGACCAGTCCAAGTTCAGGCAGCGGCGGTGCATCGGAACCGCAACCGGCCAGGCTTACAAACAGGGCAATCAATCCGAAGGAGCGCTTCATGGGATGCCAGTCCTTTCCATAATGAGAAGCAAAGAAAGAAGGGATGCCCCGCTGCTGCGGAACATCCCACTTCACTCTGGATCTAGAACTCACCGATCGTGTTGTTGTCCTGCATCTGAAGCAGATTCAGGTACGTGTTCTGATCGAGATTCTCGCTGAGAAACCGAACCGAGCCATCGGCCAGCACAAACTGGGCTCCGCCGTCGTGCGAAGAGGAGAACCCGCGAGCCGAGAGACTGTGAACGAAGCCCACATCGACACTCGGCGGGCCATTGATGGACGTCGCGCCCGAACCGAATACGTCACGAATTCCGAAACTGCTGTTCTCCCGCGTGCCCCGCGTACAGAAGAGACAGGCGGCATCGGAATTGAGTGTGCCGTTAATCTGCTGACCGGCCGAGGCATCGAAGCCGCGAACACCGTTGCGGAGCCGGTCGGCTCGTTCTCCAATGGCGAGCGTTGAACTCGTTCCGTCGGTGATATCGCGGAACCGGGTTCGGCTGTTCATGCCGAACAGCCCCGTATTCGCCCGCCGCGTATTCTGATGATGATTCACGGCGACATAGTTGGAGAGCGCGGGATTCGGCGACATGTTATTGCCGGCGTCATCCCGGAACGAAGCGCGGCAGAGACCGCCGTTGGGATCCGAAGGACACAGATAGGTGTTAACCGGCTGAGTCATCAAATCGTATCGCGCAGGGTCTCCCATCGATTCGGCACATGTGCTCGGCCCGATATTCAGGGCATCGTAAAGCCCCGGCTGTTCCATGTACGGGAGAATGAATGCGCCCCAGGCCCAGTTTCCCTGCCGGGCAGCATCGTCGCCCGTGCCGTCGTTGCCCGACGTGCTGCCGTACTCATGAACAAAACCCGGGGGAAATGCACTGTGAGTATCGTGGTAATTGTGGATCGCGAGGCCAATCTGCTTGAGGTTGTTCTTGCAGCTCGATCGTCGGGCCGCCTCCCGCGCCTGCTGCACGGCTGGCAGCAGCAGAGCAACAAGAATGGCGATGATCGCGATCACCACCAGCAATTCAATAAGAGTAAACGCCGAACGTTTCGAAGGGTTGCTGTACCGGGACATGAAAGACTCCTTTGAGTAAGAGAAGAAAATCACTCTGACAACATTCCAGAAACTGCGTGACGTGCAGCCCGAAAGATCGCCCACAAAAGCAGCGACACATAGACAGCGAGCGATATGTTATCCGGCTGATCTGTCACTCACATTCCGCTATCGCGGCAATGTCTTACGATCTTTTGTCCAGATCCGAACACGCGTCGCCGCTGAACACACTTTTCGAAGACCGACGACGCTCGCCGGTTGCCATCGTGGTCCCATTTCGCGGAATCGCTCTCCCGAGCCGAGAAAGTCACCGCAGTCCCCTTGACACCGACCGATAATTACTGAGAATGAGTCTCAGTCTCAATTCGCCAGCCGTCGCCAGCGAACGAATCGCCTGTTACGCGGCCGAGCCGCTGGAAACGAGTTTACGAATGAAGACAGCAACCAGGCCCCCCGCTCGAATCACTTCGGTTTCCCTGACCATCCTGACGGGAACGCTCCGCGGCCAGACAATCACGGCAACGGGCCCGCGTTTTCTCATCGGATCGGGTTTGCAATGTCAGCTCCAGATCACGAGCCCCGGCATCGCTACCGTCCATGCGGCTCTGCTGCTCGACGGTTACACCGTTCGAGTCCGGGATATGGGCTGCCTGGGAGGAACAAAAGTGAATGGCGAGATGATCGCCAATGATCGCTGGCTGGAGCCGGACGATCACGTTGAGCTCGGCCACACGCTGATCAAAATCGGCTACGCCAAATAACGCAGGAGACTGAACGATGACGATCTGGCAGATTCTGATTCTGCATCTCGAAATTTTTGTGGCCGCCACCCTTCTTCTGGGCGGAATGATCGTCACCCGCAATGCCATCGTGAAATTCGCGATCCCGACGGCTCAACAAACGCTGAAGCACCGAGCGATGCCCCGGTCTCGAACGTCTTTACGATCTCCTTTAACGGAACATTCCCGGCGGCTCGCCCGCTTTGGAGACCTTTCCGAGAATGCCGCCTGACTGCTCATTCGATGCCCGAGCAGGAAACGCCACGACACTCCCAGGTCGTGGCGTTCGGCGTTTAGAGCGCTTTGCTCGACTGAGCCCGAAGAAGCAGGAAAATACTCTATCGGGCCGGCTTCAGCTGATAGAGCGCGTATTCATCAAGGGATTCACCCACTTCAGGCTCGACGTTATTTAATTGGACGAGGCGACTGGGACGAACCTTCGCAGCGTGGACCGGTTCGAACCAGGAGCCGAGAGCTTCCCACTGCTCCGTGAACAGTTGGGACTCCTCCGCGTGCGGACCGACAACCAGATACGTGGGGGCATTGCTCAGTCGAGTTTCCGGCTTCGCGAAGTCGAGATGCCCGATCGGCCCGGCCAGTCGGTCAAACAACGAAATGTGGTAGAAGATCGCCGGCTCGCCGTAGACATAGAAGATGACTTCATTCTCCGGCAATCCGGCGTCCCGGGCTCGCGAAGCGGTGATCGCCACGAAATCTTCCGCGACAATCTGCAATTCTTTTCGCCGCTCCCAGGCGGGCGATTTCAGAACCGGCCCCGCAAACGCCACGACACCCAGAACGAGCAGAGCGATTGACGCGGCGCGAGCCGGGAGTGCCTTCCCGTAATGCTCCACGCGAATCTGCAGCCAGGCAGACACCGCACCAAGCACCAGCAACACCCCCACCCACCACGGAACCACGAGCCGGGGGTAGGGATGATAGAGTGGAATCGCGACCGAAAGCCCGATCACCCAGCTGGCCGCCATCCAGGCGCCACTTCGGGACCAGCGAAACTGCAGGGAATCGAGATGCAGCATCAGCCGACTGCCGATGAGAACACCCACTCCGACGACGCCAACCAGCGTCGTCCAGCCGCTCAGCTGCCACTGATTGGAAATCTGCCGGGCCAAAGCAGGTCCCCATTCCGCCAGACCGCCGAAATATTGCCGATGGTTCGCGGCCACCGCTGCATAACCACCAAACTCGTCGAGCGAGAACACATAGGGCAGCCACACCGCCGCGGCGACGCCTCCAATCAAGGCATAATGAGCGATCAGCCATGTCCATTGCGCGAGGGAAAACCGGCCGAAAACCGCCCACGCAAGACTGCCCGAGTAGATGATCGCCAGCGACAGCCAACCGTTGTACTTCGTCAGCCAGGCCAGCCCGGCCATCAGGCCACTGAGCATCGCCAGACTGATCGAACGTTTCGAGAAAACGGGCGGGCTTTTCAGTTCCAGAAAGGTGCAATGCGCCAACGAAACTGACAGCAACATGCAGAAACAGAGCATCGCCTCGGTAAGAGCCGTGCGAGAATACAGGATATGAACGTCGTTCGCGGCCAGCAGCATGGCAGCGGCAAGTCCGCCTGTCGGCCCGGCCAACTTTCGTCCCATCCACCAGATCAACGGGATCGTGCAGACACCCGCCCCCAGCGATGGCAGGGCAGGAACCCAGCTCGCCGTACCGAAGATCAGGAGCGACCATTCGATCAGCGTCGGCAAGAGCGGCGGCGCATAAAGATGTCGGTCCGGATAGCGGTAACCTTCCTCAGCCGTGAACCAGAGGTTCGAGGCGTACACTCCTTCATCGAAATGTTCGACCGCAATCGCCGACAGATCCCATAACCGCAGAACGGCTCCGAGCAGCGTGATCCCCACGACGAACAGCAGTTCGCGTCGCGAGATGGGATGAACAGCGAGAACAGGACAGGCCGCAGACAAGGAAACTTCCTGACTTCAATCGACAGTTGCGTATGTGCGGTAGGCCAAACTACGAGAGAATCGCTCGAGCAGCGGCCCGGCCACTCAGGAAGGCTCCTTCCACTCGGGCATCATGGCACCAGTCGCCGCAGATCGTCAACTTCAACTGCTCGTCGTTCAAAGCCCCGCGAGAGAACGGATTCTCCGGAATCGCGTACAGCCAGCGATGAGCCGCCTCATAGATCGTGCCGGGGACATCTTTCCCCACCGCTTCCGCAAAGGCATGCAGCATCGTCGGAATGATCTGGTCGGGTGTTTCGTCGATGTGTTCCCGCGACCATTCCGGTGTGGCATGCAGAATCCAGCGTTCTGTTCCACTGTTTCGTCCGGGCCGGGAACTGTCGCGGGCCATCCAGCGGATCAGGCTGTCCTGAACAAACACGCCGTTCAGATCGAGATCGACCTGGGACTGAAACGCCACCATCACTCCGATACAGGGTGCCATCGTGGCTTCACGAACAATATCCTGTAGAGAAGTCTGCTTCGGCAGCAAATCGGCTGCCTGAGCCGGCGGAATCGCGATCACGACATGATCGAACCCCTCTGCCCTGGTTTCCGCCCCGCCCGTTCCGACGGCCAGATCTTCAACCTGAACCGACCACTTTCCGTTCTGCCGGTCGAGTTGAGTCACTCTGCTGCTGCATTTTACGACGAGTCCGTCCGCAAGCGCCCGGCAGATCGCGTTCATCCCCGGGGTGCCGACGTATCGGGGATCTTTCGTTGGGGCCGGTCCTATTTCTCCCCGAGTCAACGTCCCGAACGGCCCTTCCCAAATGGCAACGACACCTCGCGCGATCCAGTCGTCGACCTGCTGGCGGAATTCAGCATCGCGAGCCGTAAAGTATTGAGCCCCATGATCAAACTGCAATTCCGGCTCGATTACACGTCGCGTCGACATTCGGCCCGAGACACCCCGTCCCTTATCGAAAATCTGAACCTCATGCCCGGCCTGCCGCAGATCCCGGGCACACACAAGACCCGAAAGGCCCGCTCCGACAACCGCCACTCTCAGTGAACTCATTCCGCCACCTTTCTCCTGCCGCCGCACGGATCGCACTAATGATTTCTGAGACATATTCTAGAGCGAAGCCCCCTTCCACAGGGCCTCGCGGGAACGAATTTCCCCGCGAAACGCCCCGTTTTCCGCGAATGGTGTGGTGAAGCCTTTCAATAAAAGGGCCCCCGGCCGCCGGGAGCAATCCGCCCCTCCGCTGCTTTCTTTGGTGTAAATCAGGTGAATCGGGCACTACACTCCAACAAATCGAGTCGAATCGGCGTAAAGTCGGTCGTGTACACAACCTCTGCTCATCGCAATACTGCCTCTTGAAAGGCTTACCATGCTGCGGCTCTTAGTCGTCCTTTCTCTGCTTGCCCCGCTGTCTCTTCTGGTCGGCTGTGGCGGCTCCTCCAACAACAGCACCGTCGCGATCGTCAATCTGGATACCGTCCTCAAGCTCACGGGAGCCGACCTGGAAATCGCAACCGCGATTCAGGAACGAGAGAAACAGATCATGGCCGGCCTGACGAAGTTCCAGCAGGACCTGGAGAAGCAGTACGAAGAAAAACAGCAGGAAATCGGCGAGTCGCCCACCGACGAACAGAAACGCGAACTGCAGGCTCTGCTTAATCGCCTGAATTCGCAGAATCAGCAGGCCCGGCAACAGGCCAGCCAGAACATCAGCACGTTCCAGCAGGATCTTTACGAACGATTCCAGGAACAGGCCGGACCGGTTTCTCTCGAAGTCGCCAAAGAACAGGGCTACTCCATCGTGATCGGCCAGAACCCCAGCATCCTTGCTTTCGACACGTCGGTCGACATCACCGATCTGGTCGTTGAACGCATGAAGGCAATGAAGACCGAAGGCGGATCTGCTGCTCCGGGCGGGGAAGCTCCCGCAACGCCGGGTCTGCCACCGAACGGCGGCGACGCGACTCCGATTGCTCCACCAGGCGCCCCGGTGACGCCTCCAGCGACGCCCATTACCCCACCGGCCTCATTGACACCATCGACTCCCGCAGCGACTTCCACGCCAGCGACAACTTCGGCTCCGGCACCGGAAACAACATCGGCCCCGCCGAAAACCTCCACTGAGACCGCGCTGCCAGCCGGAACGAGTGATTCAACCCCTGATCCTGTCGGCACGAACGAGTAAACGACAATCGGGCGGAATTGAAAAAAGGCGGATCTTCAGGGAGATCCGCCTTTTTCGTGCGCCGGCTGAATTCTGCGAACAGACCTTTCACTACCGCGAAACCACTCGATAATGAGCGCTGGTCGCCTCAGACCTCCCCTGTTCGACTGAAAGTGCCGTTTTCTCCAGCCGAATTTGTAAGATCGACACGGATTCCCCCAGGAATTCACCGACCGGAACCCATTTTGACTCCGATGCCTGCTCCCGATATAACCCCGGTCCCCAAAGATTCTTCGCAGACGTCTCCCCGACGTTCTCACGAATCCACTCCCCTGTCTCCCTTCCTCCGAATCCTCCTGGCCCTCCTTGGTTGCGGCCTGATTGCCGGTTTCATTCTGGCAGCCTGGCTTGAACCTTCCCCTGCGGGCTACGGGACCCACCAACAGTTGGGATTACCTCCGTGTTCGATCCAATTCCTGTTCGGAATCCCCTGCCCGAGTTGCGGGATGACGACCAGCTTCAGCTGGTTTGTCCGGGGACATCTCATCGAATCGATTCAAACCAACGTAGCGGCCACCTTTCTGGCGATGACCTGCGTGGTGCTGATTCCGGGATTCTTCCTGAGCAGTGCCGGGGTGATTCGACCGAACCGTCGCGCGTTGGAAAAGCAGACGATCGTGTTTCTGTCGATCTTCATCCTGCTCGCCGTGGTCCAGTGGAGCGTCCGCTTCGCCGGTATATCCTGATACTGCTCCTGGCCGTCGGTTTCGCCGGCACACTTTCCGGTTGCTCGCTGGCGGTCATGGCCGGCAAAGCACTGATCGGCGACCCGAAAGTCCCCTCGATGTTTCGTCAGCGGACCGGCGTCAATCTGGTCAAAGACGAAAAAGAGGTACTCGTCGTCTGCACCACGCCGGAGTTTATCCGTAGTGAATTCTCAGCCGTGGACCGCGATATCATCGATGGCGTCTACCGCAAGTTTCGTCTGCACGAGATCGATTGCGTCTCTCCCAACGAGGTCGATGGCTGGCTGAGCCGCGTCGGTGGCGTCTGGGATGATCCGAGCGAAATCGCCGAAGAATTCGACACCGATTACATCATCCATTTCGAGATCGACAACATCTCCTATCGCGAAGAGAACAGCCCCAACCTGTACCGCGGCAACGCCCACGGACACGTCAGCGTTTACGAGTGCCGCAAGACCGGCAACGGACGCGGGGCCTTCCTGATCTTCCAGCACGAATACACCTCAACCTACCCCCACCACTACCCCGTTTCGTCTGACAACATGTCGGAACGGACCTTCGGCGAGAAATTCAACAGCCGCATGGCCGACGAACTCGCCCGCCTGTTCTACGACTACCGTCCCACCGAAGACGTCAACTAACCGAACCTTCACTGGCCTGACGGCCAGCCGAAGGGTGCCACTGGCTCTGCCAGTGGGAAGCGGAATTTAGTGACGAATCGAAGCAGCACTGGCCGAGCCAGTGCCCCCCAAACATATCCCCGCATTCTCCCGCCCGTTGTTATCCCATCCTTCAGGATTTTCTTCCATGCGTGACTCCAGTCGTTCGACCTTGATCCGCAAAGCCGTCATGTCTGTCTTCCTGATCGGAGCCATTTCACTGACGGGCTGCAACTACGCCATTCTGCTGGGATATCTGATCGGGGGACCGCCGAGCATTGAGCCCGATTTCGACGTGCAGACCAACAAATCGATGACCGACAAGGACGTCTCCGTCTGCGTGGTCGCCTTCGCTCCGACCGATCTGAAGTGGGACTTCCCCAAAATCGACCACGAACTGGCCCGGTACGTCGCCTTTCGCCTCGTCGAGCACAACATCAAGGTGGTGAACCCCGATCAGGTCAAAGCCTGGCTGGACGCGAATCCCGACTGGGACAAGGCCGAAGAAATCGGCAAAGCCTTCGAATGCACCTACGTCGTCTACATCGACATGAACGACTTCCATCTCTACGAAGAGAACAGCACGACGCTGTACCGTGGACGCTCGGAAAGCTACATCAGCGTCTACGAGATGGACGAGGACGGCTACGGCGAAAAGATCTACAGCAAGGAAGTCACCTCGAAGTATCCCCTCCGAGCCCCACGCTCCACTTCCGAGCTCTCCCTCGACACATTCAAGCGGGAATACCTGTCTCGTCTGAGCAAGGAAATCGGCTGGCTCTTCTTCGAAAGCTACAACGGGGACAACATCCCTGACGCCGTTTAACACAGCGTTTCCCGAGGCCATCCTCAACCAGTTCTCTCAAGAACGCCGGTGAAATAATCACCGGCGTTCTTTCTTTTTTCA